>NZ_VFTL01000031.1:0-83039 GCF_006439385.1 Mesorhizobium sp. B3-1-7 | reverse complement strand
TCAGTCATCGCATCAAGAAATGCGCCTGGAACGACGACTATCTCATCAATGCGATCACTCATATGCGATAGCCCTGCCCGCAAGGGGGAGATGCCCGGCAGGGCAGAGGGGGGTGCTGTCCCGCCGACCTTTCAGCTGTTTGTAGCTGCTGCGTCTGCGGGTTATTGATGGAAAGTCGCCAGCGTTGGCGTTCCTTCACACCCCCCTCTGTCCTGCCGGACATCTCCCCCGCAAGGGGGGAGATTGGCTGTGGCTACGCTCTGCGATAAACCCCGACCGCCGCAGCGACCAGCGCGGCATTGCCGTCCGCCACGCTGGCGTCCGGCAATTCCTTGCCGTCCTCCAGCCCGACCCGGGTCGACAACTTCCGCGCGGCCGCCCTTTCGACGAAGGGCCAAACCGTAGCGTTCTCGCCATGCAGCAGGATGGAGCGGCAGATGCCGGCGCGTTGCAGCACCTTCTCGATGCCGTCGGCCACCGCAAAGGCCTCGTCCAGTGTCTGCTCGGAAATCTCGACCAGCACGCGCAGCACCCGGCCGCCATGGTCGAGGCGGACGAGACGCTCGGCGTCCTCGACGGACGACAGGCCGGCCTCGATGCCGATGCCGCGCTGGCGCAGGCTTTCCATGACCACGGGTGCGGCCGTTTCGCTGAGATTGACCGAGGCATAGTCGGGCAGTTCGCGCCAGCCGGAGATGGCGACAAGCGTGCGCAGGTCGTCCTGCTCGATCCAGGCGCCGGTGGAGACGCCGATCAGCGTGCCCGGGCAGGCGCGGCGGAGTGCCGCGACCGTCCTGTCCATCGCTTCCGGCGCCAGGCTCTCTCGCCCGTCGGCGCCACGTGCATGGACGTGCAGCTCGGCCGCGCCCGCAGCGATCGACGCGGCGGCGTCGCGCGCCATCGCTTCGGGGTCGAGCGGCAAGGCGGGGTGGAAATCGGCGGGACGGGCGCCGTTGATGCAGGCCTGAACGATCATCCTTGCGGCAATCCTGTTTCGGTTGGCTGAAACCTAGCCCAGGATCGGAGTGGCCGGAACCGGAACGATGCAATCTCCTGACAGGCCGCGCGACCAATATCCCCCTGGCCTGCGACCAGAGGGATAGACATTCATCGTGGGCGATCGCCGAACTTCGAAAGCCCCCTAGGCCGGCACGCGCTTCAGCGCCTGCGCCATGCAGTGGATGCCGCCGCCGGTCTTGGAAATCTCGCTCATGTCGACGGCCGCGACCTCGAAGCCTTGAGCTTTCAGCTTCTCGATCAGCGTCCTGCTGGAAGTCGGCGCGATCACCCTGTCCTTGCCGAGCGACATGAAGTTGCAGCCGAGCGCCATCGTGTCCTGGAAGGGCACGTCGATGATCTCGTGGCCCTTGCCCTTCAACCAGTCGACGATGCCGGGCTCGGTGCAGGCGAGGCAGACAGCGGTGAGCTTTTCGGCGATCGGCACCACCATCAGGTCGATATGGACGTAGTATTCGTCGATGAAGGCAAGACGCGTCTCCCAGCCTTCCTTCTCGAACCAGTCCTGCACCTGGCGCGCGCCCTCTTCCTGGGTGCGGGCGCCGCCGCAGCCGATCAGCACCACGCCCTCCTCGATGACGTTGAAGTCACCGCCCTCGAAGGTGCCGGCCGTCACCATGTCGTAGATCGGGATGCCGAGTTTTTCATAGGTGCGGATGGCGGCATAGTTCTCGCCGCGCCGCCACCAGTTGGCCATGGCGGTGATGAAGGCGCCGTAAGGCGTCATGACGCTGGAGTCGCGCGAATAGACCTGCATCGGCAGTTCCGGCGTCGGCTCGTGCCAGTGGATGTTGACGCCGAAATGCTCATAGGCCGCGACGAGGTCCTTGTGCTGCGCCTGCGCGATCTGGACGTTGCAGGGGGCCTCGCGCAGATATTTTCTCGACAGCGAACTGGTCGACAGGTGGCGCAGGAAATTGGGCGAGCCGAGCAGCACGTCGGTCAGCACGTCGGTCTCATTGGCGAAGCCCCAGGCGGTCAGCGGCTTGGTACCGCCATTGGGGTTGCGGCGCTGCAGCGAGAACGGCTCGGCGACGATGCGGTCATGGACAGTCATGGAGTTCTCCTCGAGCTGGTGTCGTTGTTGGTCAGTCATGCGGTGGAAGCGGCCGGAATCCACCAGTCGCGGCCGCGCGGCGTGGTGACATATTCCGGCCAACGGAAATGGATGGGCGGTTCGTAGTCGCAAAGCGGAGCGATCCAGTTCGAGCCGCCGACGCCACCGCCAGTTCGCTCGACGAATTCGTCCATGGCGGCGTCGCGCGTGGCCTTGTCTTCCAGCAGGCGCAGCGCCGTCAGCGCGACCGTCTTGGCGGCACAGGTCACCATCGGATCGATGGTGGCGGAAATACCGCCCAGCGCATTCATAACCCAGGAGGGATAGGCGTGGCCGTTTGCCGAGCGCAGCGCCGGACGGGCGACATAGAAGCGCGACGTCGGCGCGTGCCAGCTCATGTCGGTATAGTCGTCCGAGGTGGAGTTCAGCTGCGACGGCGGCAGGTCGCGGCGCAGGATCGCTTCCGCGTCGCGCGGCGTGATCAGCCGCTCCAGCTCGTCGATGAACGGGTTCTCGGTCGCCTCGCCGCCGGCGTTGACCTGGACCTCGCGGGCGATGACCCTCGCCGCCTCGTCCCAGCGCGGCGCGCCGACGGTCGAGAGTGACTGATAGGTGATGTCGGCCATGGCGTGGTTGGCGAGCCCCGGCCGCGACTTCGATACCCAGTGGCGCTCGTAGCGGCAGCCGCTCATCTTGGCCGCCGCTTCCGCGTTGCGGTCGAGCACGGAGGTCACCTGCTCGGCCATGGCAATGGTCGGCACGCGGATCATGTACTGGATCTCGGCCAGGCCTGCCGGCAGATTGTCGGCGGTCGCCTGCCCTGCCGTCAGGATCGCCTCGCTGATCGACCAGCCGCCCTGATGCGTCAGCATGGAATCGCGCAGCGCCTTGGAGGCCATGTACATCATCATCAGCGCATCGTTGGCGCCGGGCGCCCTGACCGCCGAATGCGCCTGCGGGATCGGCGCACCATCGCTCGCCGCGCGCGTCCAATTCTCGGGTTCGTCGCAGATGAAGCGGTAGATCATCGAATAGGCGGCGCCGCAATGCGTGTCCCAGCGCGCCGTGTTGCAGAGCGGCAGCATGTAGAAGGGATGGAAGGAGATCATGCCGGCGAGGCCGTCATAATAGCCCTTCGCGGCATGGATCGGCTTCGAGCCCCTCACCTTCTCGGCTGGCTCGCCGGTGAAACGCAGCGTGCCCTTGATGCCATGCTCCAGCATCGCCGCCTTGGTGGCCAGAAGCCCGCCGAGGCTGCCGATGCCGAGGCCCGAATGTGGATCGGTGTGGCCGCCGGCCTCGACGCCCAGGCCCGGCCGCGCGCGTTTGACCGTCGCGGCATCCTGGCAGTTGCCGGGCACGGCGTCATATTCGCCATACATGCCGATCACCGGCCCATCGCCATTCGTCCAATGGGCGCAGAAGGCGGTTGGCATGCCGCCCGAGCCTTCCTCGACCGAAAAGCCTTCGCGCTTCAGCCGATCGACATACCAGGCGGCCGATTGATACTCGCGCCAGGCGGTCTCGCCGAAATCGAAGATGGTGCGCGTCCATGCCGACAGCAGCGGCTGGATGTTGTCGATGCAGGCGAGCGCGGTTTCTTGCGCCGAGGTCGTCACCGGTTTGTCCATGGCTCAAAGAAAGCAGTGAAGCGGCTCATCAAAAAGTGATATGTTTTCCCGGTTCGTGCAAATTCGGTTCACCTGAGGCCCCTTGCGCATACCTTCCACGCAGGCGCTGCGCGCCCTCGACAGCTTCGCCCGTCACGGCAGCGTTTGGCGCGCCGCCGACGAGCTTCACCTCACCCGAAGTGCTGTCTCGCATCAGTTGCGACTGCTCGAGCGCGATCTCGGTTTCGATCTCTTGCAGCGCATCGGCAAGGGTGTGGCCCTCACCCCGCGCGGCCAGCGCTACGCGGCCGATGTCAGGAAAGCGCTGACCGTGCTCGGCGACGCGGGAACGCAAAACAGCGGCGCCGGCGTCGGCGGCTCCTTCGGCATCTCGTGCCCGCCGGGCTTCGCCTCGATGTTCCTGTGCACGCATATCGGCGAATTCCAGCAGATGTATCCGGACGTGGCGCTCTCCGTGCTGACGCCGCGGCGGCTCGACGACGTCTCCAACCCGGAGGCCGACGCCTTCATCGCCTTCGGCGTCGGCAACTGGCCGAACCGGGCGGTGGAACTGCTTTGCGAAGTCCACTTCACGCCGTTGTGCAGCCCGACCCTGCTCAACAAGATCGGCGGCTTTTCCAAACCCGCCGACGTGCTGCGCGCCAATCTCCTGCATCTTTCCGACACTGAGGACTGGGCACGCTGGCTGGCGCTGTCCAAGGTGGAAAATCCCGATACCGAAGGCGGCATCTTCTTTTCCGACATGAACCTCGTCTTCTCGGCGGCGATCGCCGGCCAGGGGATCGCCATGGGCGACGAACTGACTGGACGCCGGGCGTTGAGCGAGGGCCGGCTGGTCAAGCCGTTCGAGGCGTCGGTCCCCTCGCCGCGTTCGTATTACCTGGTGTTCGAGCATGCGAAGGCCGGGCATCCGGTGCTGAATGCGTTCAGCGACTGGCTAAGGGCGAAGTTGTTGGAGAACAGGCTTTAGATTGAGCGGGGCGATGGAGAGCCAATCTCCCCCTTGGGGCCCCAAGGGGGGAGATTTGCAGTTCCAGCGCCACTCCCTCTCTCAGACGTGAATCGAATTTGCCGATCAGGCGAAAACTATTCGGTTGCGGTGAGCCGCAGCCATGCCTACGATTTCATTGGGAACTGAGGAAAGAGCCAGGATGCAGCAACCCGGCCGGGCCGCAGAAATCAAGGCGAACGGGATCGGCAAGAGCTTCGGCTCGTTCCGAGCGCTGGACAATCTGTCGCTCGATATCGGCCGCGGCGAGTTCCTGACGCTGCTTGGACCGTCAGGTTCCGGCAAGACCACCTTCCTGATGATCCTCGCCGGCTTCGTGCAGCCGAGCGAAGGCAAGCTTTTCAGCGACGGCGTCGACATAACAAACCGGCCGGCCGAACAGCGCGCCGCCGGCATGGTCTTCCAGGGCTACGCTTTGTTCCCGCATATGAGCGTGGAACAGAACATCGCCTTCCCGCTCAAGGTGCGCAAGAAATCCGCCTCGGAAATCAAGCAACGTGTCGGCGAGATGGTCGAGCGCGTCGGCCTCAAGGGCCATGAGAAGAAACTGCCGGCGCAGCTTTCCGGCGGCCAGCAGCAGCGCGTGGCGCTGGCCCGCGCGCTGGTGTTCGAGCCGGGCGTGCTGCTCCTCGACGAGCCGTTCTCGGCGCTCGACAAGAGCCTGCGCGGCCAGATGCAGGCCGAGATGAAGCGGCTGCACCAGGAAACCGGCACCACCTTCGTCTTCGTCACCCACGACCAGAGCGAGGCGCTGGCGCTGTCGTCGCGCGTCGCCATCTTCAACCACGGCAAGCTCTTGCAGGTCGGCAGGCCGGACGAGGTCTACGACCGGCCGGCCAACCGCTTCGTCGCCGAGTTCCTGGGCGAGATCAACATGCTGCCGGTGAAGGGCGTGCGCCCCGCCGACAGTGGCGCGACCGGGCTCTGCGAGGACCGCGCCGTCAACATGCGCTGCAAGGCCGAGACGATAAAGGGCGACGCCATCCTCGCCATCCGACCCGAGGACATGTCGATCGCGCCGGAAGCATCGGTCAACGAGAACGGCATCGCGGCGACCGCTGTCGCCTCGACCTATCTCGGTGCTGCGACCAAGCTAGACCTCACCACGCGCCAGGGCGCCAAGGTCACCGTCTCGGTGCCGAACGAGGTCGCGGCCGCGGCCTTGAGCAAAGGCAATTCCGTCTGGCTGACCTGGCCGGCGGAAAAAGGTTTCCTCCTTCCGGATGGAGGACAATAGAGCGCGCCGCCGCGGCCTGAAATCGCCGCATCGGCTTCCGGTTCAAATCAACGACAACAAGGGGAACTGACATGAACGACGATATGAACAACAAGACTCGGAAACAGGCCATCGAATCCCTCGCCGAGCGGACCAAGCGCGGCGAGATCTCGCGCCGGCAATTCGCGCAGCTCGCGGGCCTTGTGCTCGCCGGCACGCCGATGCTTTTGCGCTCGACCGGTGCTTTCGCCGACACCAAAGGGCTGGTGCTGGTGAACTGGGGCGGCGACGCCATCACGGCTTACGACGCAGCCTATGGCCAGGCCTTCACCAAGGACACCGGCATCCCGGTCAAGATGGACGGTTCCGGCCCGACCGAGGGCGCGATCGCCGCGCAGTACAAGAGCGGCGCGCCGACCTGGGACCTGGTCGACGTCGATCCGTTCTCGGCCATCACGCTCGGCGGCCAGGGCATGCTCGAACCGATCGACTACAAGGTCGTCGACAAGAACAAGATGCGTCCGGGCTTCGGCTGGGAATATGCCGCTTCGACCTACTTCTTCTCCTATGTGATCGCCTATGACTCGCAGAAGTTCGGCTCCAACGCGCCGACCGGCATGGCCGACTTCTTCGACGTCAAGAAGTTCCCCGGCAAGCGCTCGCTCTACAAATGGGGCGTGTCGAGCTGGGAAGCGGCCCTTCTGGCCGACGGCATCGCGCCGGCCTCGCTCTATCCGCTCGACCTGAAGCGCGCGCATGACAAGATCGCCGCCTTCAAGGAAAACGTCGTCTCCTACTGGGGCGGCGGTGCAGAAAGCCAGAGCGTTCTGCTCAACGGCGAGGCCTCGATGGCGATCGTGTGGTCGACCCGCGCCTCGCTGATCGAGCAGGACTCGGGCGGCCAGATCAAGTTCATCTGGGACCAGGGCCTGATCTCGCCCGGCGCGCTCGCGGTGCTGAAGAACAACCCCGGCGGCAAGGACGCTGCGATGAAGTTCATCGCCAGCGCGCAGGATCCGCAAAAGCAGCTCGTCATGTTCGACAAGCTCGGCCAAGGCCCGGCGAACCCGGCGGCCGACGCGCTGATTCCGGCCGACAAGAAGCGCATCAACCCCGTCGATCCGGAAAACATGAAGAAGCAGATCCCGCTCGACATGGAGTGGTACGCCAAGAATTACGGCGCTGCACTCGACGAATACACCAAGATCATCTCGGCCTGATCGGGCCGAGATTTTCCAACCGATGAGAGGCATCCTCTCCGACAGGATGGGCGCGGCGCTGCTGATGGCGCCGCTGCTCCTATTCCTTATCCTTGCCTATGCCTGGCCGTTCCTCGGCGTGGTGAAGTGGAGTTTTACGCTTCCAACGCCAGGGCTGGAGCAATACTACGCCCTGCTTACCGATGACCTCGTGCAGTCGGTGTTCATCCGCACGCTGCGCATCGCGGCGATCGTCACCGTCGTCTCCGTAACCGCCGCCTATGCGATCACCGTTGTCTGGGTGCGCGGCAGCCCGACGCAGCGCGTGCTTGCCGAATTCTGCATCCTGGTGCCGTTCTGGATCTCGGTGCTGACGCGCGCCTTCGGCTGGGTGGCGCTGCTCTCCAATCGCGGCCTGATCAACACCTGGCTGCAATCGATCGGCTTCATCTCGGAGCCGCTGACCCTGGTGCGCAACGAGTTCGGCGTCATCGTCGGCATGTCGCATTTCCTGATCCCCTTCGCGGTGTTCCCGCTGGCGTCCGCCATGCGCAGCCTGGACGAACGCGTGCTGCTCGCGGCGCGCGGCCTGGGCTCCAGCCGCATGCGCACGTTCTGGACGGTGTTCGTGCCGATGACGCGCTCCGGCATCATCGGCTCGGCGCTGATCACCTTCGTCTTTTCGCTGGGCTTCTTCGTCACGCCGGCAATCCTCGGCGGCGGCCGCAGCGTGATGATCGCGGAACTGATCTATCTGCGCATCTTCCAGAGCCCGGACTGGGGGCTTGGCGCGGCGATCAGCGTCGTTCTGGTGGTGTTCGTCGGCGCGCTGATGGCGCTTCTGTTCCGCTATGTCAAACCGAAGCAACTGGTGTAGCGCGATGCCGACTTATCGCCCCGGCCCCGTCTCGCTCATCCTCGCCGTGCTGGTGGCGCTGTTCCTGTTGATGCCGCTGCTTGCCGTCATCCCGGTGTCGCTGACGCCGAGCCGCATGCTGACCATGCCGACCGGTGAATTGTCGCTGCGCCATTACCGCTCGCTGATCGAGGATCCGCGCTGGCTGGAATCGATTCTGCTCTCGCTCAGGATCGGCGTCGTCAGCAGCATCCTTTCCACCGCGCTTGCCCTCACCTTCAGCCTCGGCGTGTGGATGTTCCAGCCGCGCTTCACCGCCGCCCTCGTCGGCTTCGTGCTGTTGCCGATGGTGGTGCCGCCGGTGGTCTCGGCCGTGACGCTCTATTTCCTGCTCACCTCGGTCTCCGGCCTCACCTCCTTCTTCGGCTACGATACCTGGCTGGGTGTGGCCATGGCGCATTCGGTGATGACGGTGCCTTTCGCCACGGTGCTGATTCTGGTGTCGCTCAGCCAGCTCGACCGCCGTATCGACCTTGCCGCGCGCGGCCTTGGCGCCAGCGTTTGGGAACGCGCAACGCGCGTCATCATGCCCAACATCAAGTTCGGCATCGTCACCGCGGCGCTGCTCTCCTTCGTGCTCTCCTGGGAGGAGATCGGCGTGACGCTGTTCATCACCTCGGTGAACGCCATCACCCTGCCGCGGCTGATGTGGATGGGCCTGCGCGACAACATCGATCCGGCGATCGCGGCGCTTTCGGTGATCCTGATCATCATCACCGTACTGGTGCTCGCCGTGCGCAGCGTCGTCACAAGGCAGCGAACCGCACGCTAAACGGCCCGATCAGACAAACCTGACCGAGACACGGCCGAACCTGCCCAAATCGCCGGTGACTTCATCGCCGGGCTCGACTTCTATCGGCTTGACGCAGGTGCCGGTTATCACCACCTGCCCCGGCTCGAGCGCTATGCCCAGGCCCGACAATTCGTTGACGATCCATTGAAGGGCAATCCGGGGGTCACCCAGCACGGCCGCCCCCGATCCGTCATGGCGCGACTTCCCGGCGACGAACCCGACCACCGGGTGCTTTGCCAGATCCACATCGCGCCAATCGTCCTCCACGGCCTCGCCGATGACGAACAGATTGGCGCAGGCATTGTCCGCGATGAGCTGCGCCGCGCCGACCGCGCAGAAATCGTCGTATCGCGAGTCCGGTATCTCGATCGCCGGGTGCAGGGTCGCCACGGCATCCATCACCTCGGCGATCTCATAGGGCTCGGCGCGCGGCTGCATCTCGCGGCCGAAGCGAAAGGCGAATTCGATCTCGGCCACGCGCATCCTGCTCGTCGCCAGCGAAACGGCTCCGCCGACATCGACCGCCTTCTCGGCCAGCAGGCGCCCCGCCATCGGACCGTCGACGTTGATATGCCTTTGCCCGGCCAAGCTGGTGGCGGCTATTTTCCAGCCGAAAAGCGGAGCCGCCGAGCGGTCCATCACATGGGATTGGACGGCATAGCCTTCCGAGCGCGTTTGCGGCCGCACCGTCTCGGGTATCGCATCGAGACGGGTGCCATTGTCCCAGTGGGCCACCAACAGGCGCGAAGCGGCCTTGGCTTTTTGCGTATCGAACATCGACAGCACCGAAGATCAAAAAATGCCACGCCGCCCGGCGCTTCGCGGATCAGGAGCCCGGCTGGGACCATTGCGCAATGTGAACCAGGCGAGACGATAGGCGACGGGGTATCGAGAGTCCACATTGCCAGTCGGGAGCTTCCCGACGACACCAAGCCGGTGATCGCCCTTGGTGAGCGCGGCAAGGCACGGGACCGCAAAACGAAAGAGGCCCGCCGGGAGCGGCGGGCCTCTTACGGAGCCGAAGTGGAAGCTCGGCGCCGTCATGATCCGGGGGTGTGGATCGACTCGAAATTTAGCCAACAGCGCCCGGCCCGGCGACTTACAAATCTGTAATCTTCGGCCCGGCAGGATCAGGCGACACCAACAAAAAGAGGCACGTTATCATAGTCTTGCGAGCGTCCGCGATCGCGCCGTCACGGCGCCTTCAATCAAAAGTGATGGAGCGGAAACCGGCTGACTACCGATTCCGCGGCAACATTCTGGTCAGCACCGTGTCCCGGCGAATGAAGTGGTGATAAAGCGCAGCCATGGCGTGCAAGCCGGCCATGATCAATATGCCGTTCGCGCAGAGCGAATGAAGCTCGCGAATAGTGCGTGCGGTCGCCCTGTCCGGGGCGAAGGGTGCGGGAATCGTAAACAGGCCGAAGAAGCTCAACGCGTCGCCCCGGAACCAGGTCAACAGAATCCCGAGGACGGGGATGGCGATGAGCAGGGCATAGAGAATGAAATGCCCGATCTTCGCCGCTGCCTGCTCGGCAGCGGGCATTTCCGACGGAAGGCCAGGCGCGCCCCTAAGGCCGCGCAGCACCACCCGCCAGAACACGAGCGCGGCCAGGAGAAGGCCGAACGAAATGTGCAACCGCCAGAAGAATGCGACCGCAGGATCCCCGCGAGAATAAAAAGCGTCACCATAGGTCAGGGCGTAGAGCAGGACGACGAGCGCGAATAGTGTCCAGTGAAGGAACTTCTGGGTGGACGTGTAGGTCATGGCGAGGGCCATTCCGAAGGGCTCCTTTTGACAGGTCTTCCCGTTTCGGACGCTTTGCCGGCAGACTTGTGGCCGCTAAATTAAGAATTCGTAAGACTACAACAAACCGGCAAAACGCAAACCAGCGCTTTGCCTGTCGCATTGCCGTCTATTGTCGTCCACGCCATCGAGGCGCCGCACCGGACGAAGGCCCCCCGGCCTCGTCCGTGCGTGCAGGCAGTTCAGGCGGCCTGCGGCCGCCGCATCCTCTCGACAAAGGCCTGCCTTGCCGGTCCGGCAAGCGGCTTGTCCATGGCCAGCAGGCCATCGAGCAGCGCCAGGAGTTCGCGCGCTGCCGAAGACTTGCAGGAGTAATAGACCATCTGACGATCGCGGCGGGTTTCGACCAGGCCAAACCTGCGCAGTTTGGCCAGGTGTTGCGACAGCGCCGATTGGCTGAGTTCGACTTTGTCAGCGAGCACGCCGACAGAGAGTTCGCCCTCGGCCAGGTAGTTCATGATGAGCAGACGCTTCTCGTTGCCCATCACCGCGAGAAAGGCTGCCGCGCTTTCTGCGTTGGCGGTAAGTTTCTTGGTGACCATCGATTTCCCCGTGGTTCATGCTCTTCCGAAGGCCATGGGGGCGATGGCTTCAGAGTTCCAGAGCGTTGGTGAGCATGCCCCGATTTGGACACGGGACCTGCCCTGCTTCTTTTCAACCAGAACCCCTTCGTAACCCGGTTGCCACCACGTCGGGGTTGTTGGTCTCGGACAGAACGCGCGGTGCTTTTCTGGGCGCAAGTCAATGCAGACTCGGAAAAATTCCACGCTGCTAATGCGTATCAGCGAAGCGCTCATTCGGCAAGAATATAACGAGGCCGGCAAAGCAATGGCCAACCGCGGGCACGCAAGCACCGCAGCCGGCGTGACCGGTCGAAGAGACCTCGGCCACGATGTTGCCGCGACTCACTCCCAATCTCGAAGCGTGCTAATATTAGCCGGGCAAAGGGGACCGGGCTGTAGGAGGAAGCCATGTCCGTCGTACGCAACACATTCACCCCCGACGAGACGGCCATGCTCGGCCGTGTCTACGAAAACGGCAATGTCGAGGGCGAGACCGCCGAGCAGAAGGAGGCGCGCGCCTCGCGCATCCTCGCCAATTACATGGCGGGCATCACCGACGAGGCGGAACTGATGGAGCTTTCGCGAAGGCCGCTTGGACGGTGAGCAGCACGTGCCGCACCCGTGAGACGGCTTCACGTTAAGTTGACGTTTCGCGGGGCAACTCTACGGTAAAATATATCGTTCTCCGACATTTTTCGGGAGGTTGGCGATGATCCAAGGATGGTTTTCGAGGCCGGTCGAAGTCGCCGTCGGCGTTTCCGGCTCGATCCGCCACATATCCAACGCCGAGCAGGCTGTCGAACTGCTGACCGGCCAATGGCGCGATGCCGGCAGCGCGCCGCACGGCGCGGCGCTGCGCGCGTGCCGCCGGGCGATCCGCGGCGACGTCGCGGCGGACAATGCCAGGGAGGCCTTTGTTGTCGCCGCGCGCGAGGCGCATGTGCTGGTGGAATAGAGCGGACCGGCGTTCCACAAGCCCGCCTATCGATAGTAAAGCCACAAGAGCACCAGCACCGCGAACACCGCCGGAGAAAGCAGGATTCCGGCCCGAAAGATGCACATGGCCAGCTGAAGCGGAGTGAACATGCCTGGCGGCGTCGGGCCTATCGATCGCGCGACTTGACGGAAAACCGATGCGCCATTCCAAACGCGCGTAAACGATCAGTTTCAGCGCGGGCACGGCTCAGCCGCATTTCCTCGTAGAGTCCGAATGCGGTCGCCATCAAGGTGGCGACGGTCATGGTGGATGCGAGCACGGCGATAAGCATGAGAGGTCTTCCCGCGTTTTCATCAGCCTGCCGGATTCATTAGCGCCGTCCGCGAGGGCGCGGCAGTGACTTTGGTCACGCGATTTTTCAGCCGTCCGGATCGCGTATCCGCCGGCCCATGGACCCGTCCGGACGCTGCCAATCGTCGGTTTGAAATTCTTCGGAACCTAATGCGCGGTGATTGGTTAACGCGCGGGTCGGCAATCGCCCTCGGCCTGCATCGACGCCATCCGGTGTCGCTTGCTTGCCCAAAAGACGATCATAAGAACGGAGGAAGTGATGAACGATGTCTGGTTTTCCGAACCGGTCGTGATCGATTTCCAGCCAAACGGCCAGCGCAAGGTATCAAGCTGTTTCGAAGCGATGGAATGCCTCGACCAACGCTGGCCGGGACAGGCGCGCGACGGCGCCTGGCGCTCGGCAAGCCGCGTCTGCCGCGATGCGCTCGACGGTCTGCGCAGCCCGGTGGAAGCCCGCAAGACACTGCGCAAGGCGGCCAAGGTCGCCGGCCTGCTGGCGTAGCCTCGATTTCCCATGGCGTCCCACCGGGGACGCCGCCAAGCCCGTCGCGGTTTCCCATTGCCGCGGCGGGCTTTTGTTTTCCATGAGGGCGAAGCGGCGGCCGACGCATACTCCGGAACACGTTCAAGCACGCATCCCGTGGGGGCACATGAAAACGACGGCCGTTGGGCTTCGGGGGCCTGACGGGTTCAGGCCCTTCCATTTCGGCGAGTCGGATGCCGGGCCGCAACGCAAGCGCCGGCGCGTGGTAACCGGGTGGTTACTATCCACAGCGGCGGAGGGCGAAACCAGGCTTGCGCGACCCGATCAGGCGAATCCGCCAAGTACTTCCGGAAACTGGACCGCCATCGCTCCTTCATCCGCCTGCCGGGCGTAGATCCGATGCATCTTCGTGCCGTCATACCTGGCCCGGCGGCGTTGCACGTCCTTGCCGAAAAGGCCCGCAACAGCATCGAAGCGCCGGAAGAAGCGCTTCATCACCCCGCGCTCGAATGGTATGCGCTGCTCGAACGGCTTTTGCCAGGGCGTGTCCTCTGCCAGGTCGCGCCAGATGCCCAGCGCTTCGAGTTCGACCCCGACCTGATTGCCCCACGGCTTGCCGCCCGCGAAATGCCTGGCCCAGGCCTGCGGGAAGCGAAATTCTCTCGTTCCGAGCGATTGCAGATTCCAGTTTGGGTGCATCGTCTGCCATTTGCCCTCGAAGGCGACGTTCAGAGCATTTTGGTCATTCATCTTGCCATCAATGGCGGTCTTTCGCGTCCGCTCCAGCAGGGCCTTCTCCCGGACAGCGTCCATATCGAAGACGACGACACCGGAATTGAAATAAGGCGCGCCGGGCGCCAGCTTGAGCTTTTGCCGATATGAAGGCCTGAAATACATGTAGTCGTCATGCGCGGCGAGCAGCGGGGCGCGCAGCCGCTGCCCGGTCAGGTCATTGATGTCTCTGTTGAAGAGGACATCGCAATCCGTGTATGCGATGCGATCGTATGGCTCGAAAACCGGAAACCGGTCGGCGAAAAGCCGAACGTAAGCGGCAATGCTGTATGTTCCGAAGCGAAAGCCGAAATTCGTCATGAAGTCCGTGACATCGACCAGTTCGACCTTGCCTTTCAGCAGATGGCGGGCAACTTCTAGGTCCGGTTCGCTCGCACCGGTGTAGAGCAGAAAGCCGTCGACCGGTGTCGAGACATCGATTATCCGACGCGCCGCCAGGCAGGCATATGGAAAGTATTTGGCGTCCGTGGCCAGGAAGAAACACGATTTGGTCATTCGCCACCGCAACCCTTATTTCGCCGCGGTGCCTGCCACAAAATGCTTCTCAACGAAAGCCTCGATCGGGCCGGTGAGCGAGGCCGCCTCGCTCTTGATCTTGTCATCGTCCCAGCGCCACCATTGGATCGCCAGAAGCTTCGATATGGTCTCCTCCGGGAATCGATACCTGATCAGGGTGGCCGGAGACCCGCCGACGATCGCGTAGGGCGGCACTTTTTTGGTGACGACAGCTCCGGCGCCGACAATCGCGCCATCGCCGATTTCCACCCCCGGCAGTATCATCGCACCGTTGCCGATCCAGACATCGTTGCCGACGGTGATGCCGGCCGGCTTGCCGCCATTCACGATCGGCTCGGGCTGCTTCAGCAATCGGCTGTAGATCGGGAATGATGTTGCGCTGTCGGTTGGATGCTGGCCAGAGCAAATGAAAAGCACTCGACCGGCAACCGAGCAGAAGGCGCCAACTTGCAGCGGAGCATCCTTCAAGGGGAACAGAACCTTTCGCCACGTCACGCCGTAAGTATGGCGGCCAACCGTTACATGCTCCGGCAACTTGGAGCGTGCGTCCTTGAACCATCTGGAAATCGACGACATTCGCAGACCTCAGCCACAGCAATCGAGCGACATAGCCGCAGATGAGCCGAACCAACAAGCCGGTGGCTCCCGGGGCAGCGTAATTTGGGCCAGAATTGCAAGATCGGCCAGTTCTCCTGGCGACATCATTGCACTGTTGTAGTTCCGTCCACCCGGGAGAAGGGAACCAGCATCGATCACGCCTGCGCCGGTCAGCAATTACAGTCCCCTTGATTTTCATGCCGCTTCGAAGCAAAGGGATGCGGTGGCAGGCCGACTTCTACCATTTCTGTAGCTCGGCCGCCTGTTGAGAGGCAGCGTGGCGTTCAAGACAATAGTTGACGGAATAAGCAGAAATCCCGCCGTCATCTGGGTGAAAATCGTCAGGAACCAGTTTGTCTACAAGGCCTTCGAATATCGGGGGCGTGCGTCCGGGCGCCGTCTGGCGAAAGAATTGCAGGGTGCCGGAGTGTCGCGCGTCTGCATCACGATCGCCTTCAACGTGCCCTGGGTGATCGACGCTTTGACGAAGGCATGGGAAATGCGGCCGCCGGGAATGACGCTGGTCGTCGTCGACAACTCGACCAAGATCGCGGCGAGAGAGGCGATTGCCCGCATCTGCGAAATGCGCGGGGTGCCTTACCTTGCCCTGCCTATGCGGGTCGAAAAGCACCTGTCGCGATCGCACGGAACCGCCATCACATGGGCCTTCCACAACATCGTGCGCCATCTGAAGCCGGAGCTTTTCGGCTTCATCGATCACGACTGCTTCCCGGTCGCGCCATTTGACATTCCGTCCAAGCTGGCTGGCAAAACGGTGTATGGACGCAGGGCATACGGCAACGAAAACCATGTCTACAAGGCCAAGCCGGAGGATCGGCACTGGAATCTGTGGGCCGGCTACTGCTTCTACCGGTTCTCCGCCGTGGCCGCCTACAAGCTGAATTTCGAACCCCGCATAAATCTCGGCCTCGACACCGGCGCCGCCAACTGGGCAATCCTCTATTCGAAACTCGCCGAGGCAGATGTCGCCGTGGCAACCGTGGAACAGCGGCCGATGACCATGGCCGGCGTGGTCGGGCACCACGAGTTCATCGACGGCGCCTTCTTTCACCTCGCCGGCGTGTCATACCCCGAAAGACCGGGTTACCACCACCGGACGGTGGAGCATCGGGAAATGCTTCGGGATTATGTGTGGAACACTTATCTCGGCGGCCCGGCCGGGCAGACGGTGAGTGATTTCTGACGAGGTTTTCGCGACCGAGCCGTTGGCGAAGGTTGGATCCAGAATCAGCCAAGTCCCGTAAGCCGTTGAATAAACTGGCGATCCCGGCAGGATTCGAACCTGCGACCATCGGCTTAGAAGGCCGGTGCTCTATCCAGCTGAGCTACGGGACCGTCGGCCGGCCGGGCCGGCTGATGCGCGCTGCGCCAAGGCGAGGCAAGACTCGGGAAGTCAGTGCGTCCAGGGCGTCCTGCGGTCATAGCGGAAATTGTCCGAATAGGAAATCTGCCGGCGCTTGGCTTCCTTCGGCTCTTCGACGCGATAGGCGATCTTTTCCTTCTCGGCATAAGCCATGGCCTCTTCCTTCGTCTCGAAGGTGAGCTTCACCTGGCTCAGCATGTCACCCGAGGTGGTGTAGCCCATCAGCGGATCGATCTTCTTGCGCTGGGCGGGATCGAATTCCAGCACCCAATGTCCGGTCTTGGCCTTGCCGGACTGCATCGCGGTTTTGGCTGGACTGAAAATGCGCGCGGACATGACCACCTCTTTGCCGCCCGAAGATCGGGCACCTCGTTCAGCGCCTCCGGGGATCCTACGGAAGTCCCGATTTCACGCCAATCCGTCATTACTGTGCAATGGGCGCGGCGGCAAGGCCGCAAGCGCCCCTGCGTTCCCACGGCGCTGGGAACCTCGCCGCGCCGGCGACATTATCGAAAGGTCGGGCGGCCGGCCGGAGCCAGCCTTCCCGTGAAGCATCCATCAGAAGCGGACGTTCGCCATGACCAATGCAACCGAACACCCCGTCCTGCAGCTCGCCGTGCTTGTCGGCAGCCTGCGCGCCCAATCCTTCAGCCGCAAGATCGCCAAGGCGCTCGCCGCCCGCGCGCCGGATTCGGTGCGCTGCCGCTTCATCGAGATCAGCGACCTGCCGCTTTACAACGAGGATCTGGACGGCGACAGCCCGCCGGCGGCGTGGTCGGCCTTCCGCGCGGCGATACGCGAATGCGACGCGGTGCTGTTCGTCACCCCGGAATACAACCGCTCGATCCCGGGCTGTCTGAAGAATGCGCTCGATGTCGGCTCGCGGCCGCCGGGCAAGAGCGTGTTCAAGGGCCTGCCCGCGGGGGTCGTCAGCGTCAGCCCGAGCAAGATCGGCGCCTTCGGCTCCAACCATGCGCTGAGACAAACCTTCGTCTTCCTCGACATGCCGGTGATGCAGCAGCCGGAGGCCTATATAGGCAATGTCTCGGAGCTGTTGGACGACCAAGGCGCGGTGACCAACGCCGACACCGCCACCTTCCTCGAGAATTTCATGGCCAGCCTGGAGACCTGGATCAGGACGGTGCATCCTGGCGGCTCGTCCTTCGATGCCTTCATGAAGCAGCGCGAGAAGATTGCCGGGGACTATGTCAATGGCGACGCCTCCTCGCTGAAAGCGATCGTCACCCGTGCCGGGCCGGCGACGTTCTTCTCGCCGCGCGGCGACCATCTCGAAGGGGCCGAAGCGGTTGCCGGCCGTTACGAGCGCGATGCTGCGAGCTTCCACAAGGGCGGCAACACCGACCTCGAGGTGCTGCAGGCGTCGGCAAGCGGCGATCTGGCCTTCTGGAGTGGCTTGCAGCATGCCAAGGCGCGCATGGGCAGAAACGGCGAGGCGACCGAGATGACCTTGCGGGTCACGGAAGTGTTCCGGCTGGAGGACGGCGCGTTCAAGCTGGTGCATCGCCACGCCGACCCGGTTCATTAGCCGGCGCTTGCAAAAATCCGCGACACAATGCCGGAGGTCTTTGCAACATAGGCCTATTCCTTTTGGCCCGTGGGCGGCATATGTCAGATACATGGTCGTGCCAGTTGAAGGCATGATGACGGCGATAAAGACACGTATGGGCGCGGAAGCGAAAGTCTTGCCGTCGGGGGCCGGCGAGCCAGCGATACTGGAAGGCGCGATTGTCATCGGCGCGGGCGCCGCGGGGCTTGCCGCCGCGCACGCGCTGGCCAAGGCCGACGTGACGACGCAGATCCTGGAACGCGAGGAACGGCTGGCCGAACCCTGGCATCGCCGCCACGACAACCTGCACCTCAACACGCATCGCGATCTTTCTTCGCTGCCGGGCGTTTCCTATCCCGCGGGAACGCCGGCCTTCCCGCACCGCAGCGCCGTCATCCGCCATCTCAACGATTTCGCCGAGACGCACAGGCTGCCGATCGCCTTCGGCGTCAAGGTCGACGAGATCGAATTTCGCGGCGACCACTGGCTGCTGCGGACAAGCGCGGGCTTGAAGGCGGCGCGATATGTGGTGGTCGCCACCGGGCGCGACCGGCAACCCTTCATCCCGGCCTGGACGGGCATGGCGGATTTTTCAGGATCGATCATCCACTCGGCCGATTTCGGCAAGGCGAGCGACTATGCCGGCAAGAAGGTGTTGGTGGTCGGCGCCGGCAATTCCGGCTTCGACGCGCTCAACCATCTTTCCCGCGTCGAGACGGGCCAGATGTGGCTTTCGGCGCGCAACGGACCTTCGCTGCTGCCCAAGCGCATCGGCAAGATCGCGGTGCATCGCATCTCGCCGGTGATGGCAAGCCTGCCGACACGGCTCGCGGACGCAGCCATGGCGGCAACGCAGCGCCTGGTGTTCGGGGATCTGACGAAATACGGCCTGCCTCCTGCCCCGTCGGGCGGCGCCAGCCGGCTCGGCTCCGACTATACGGCGATCGCCGCCGACGACGGCGCGGTCGATGCCATCAAGGCCGGGCGCATCATCGTCGTGCCGCAGCTGCGCGAATTCAGGCGCGACGGCGCCGTGCTGGACGATGGACAGACGATCGCGCCCGACATCGTCATTGCCGCCACCGGCTACCGCACCGGGCTGGAGACGATGCTGGGCCGGCTCGGCGTGCTCGACGCCAAGGGCGTGCCGCTGTTCAACGGCGCCGCGAACGACCCGAAGCTGCCCGGGCTTTGGTTCACCGGCATGCGGCCGAGTATTCGCGGCTGCTTTGCCAATGCAAGGATCCAGGGCGCTGCGATCGCCAGGAAGATCGCCAGTCAGAAACGCTGAGTGGCATCGTCAGTTCCGACCTCGGTTTTTGTGTTGCCTTCCGGGCGTACGCCCCCTATACGCCGCGGGACGTCGGAGTGTAGCGCAGCCTGGTAGCGCACCTGATTTGGGATCAGGGGGTCGCAGGTTCAAATCCTGCCACTCCGACCATTGCTTGCTTCCTAGACCAAATCGGTCTCGCCGTCCCTGCATTACAGCCGGAAGACAGAGACAATTGGGACGCCAACACCATCATCGTTGCGGATGTTTCCAGGGCAGCTGACATGGGTGCCCCGCGACCTATGATCCTCCCCTCTTCAACGACGCGCGTCAATGCGGCCTCGCCATAGGTGGCGGCAGCTTGCTGCTCGGCGCGGGACAGGCTCACGGGCAAGCGGAACCAGCCATTCAACGGCGCGGGCGAATCGGCGGTAAACCCGCCGGGCGAGAACCCCAACACCTCGAGCCCGGCGAGCCTACAACCCGATCTGGAACGCGACCGGGGCCGGGATCAACCGGCATTGTCCGCGTTGCAAGAGCGATGCCGGAAAGACTGTTCCGGAATGGGACGGCTACGCCGCGTACTCCCACGGGTTGATCACGGAAACGCCCGCCGTGGCTCGAATAATCCCTCGCCTCCAACTTTGTCGCCGGTCTAGACTTCGAACCAGGGGGATTTTCGATGCCCGTTCTCGAGGCTCTGCTGTCGCTGATCGGCCCGGCCTATCTGGCCTATTACGGCTTTACGGTTGCGGTGATGGTGGTCTGGGCAATTCTGTGCGCTGCCGTGTGGGTTTGGAACAACCGGCCCAGCAAGAGGAATGGCGGCGTAGCCCGGTCGCGGTCCGCCGGCCTGCTGTTCTTCATCCTAGTCGCCGCCTGTTATGTGGCGGCGCACACGGGAGTCTATCTTTTGGCCCGGCATCTGGCCGGACTATGGGCGTGACAGGCCTCAGATATCGAACTCGCCCTGCCCCTCGTCCATGGCGCTGACGGTCTCGGCGGCCAAGACGCGGGTGATCGGCGTCTTGCGCTCGAGGCCGGCGCGATCGAGGCGCTCGACAACGCGCATCGCGGTGCCGAGCGAACGCTCGATGCGGCGCACCAGGTATTGCACCACATGCGGCTCGACTTCGACCTGGCGGTCGGCGAACAGCTTTGTGATGACGCCGGCAAGCAAAAGGTCGTCGGGCTCGTGGATCTCGACCGTCGCCGCCGCCTTCAGCCGCGAGATGAGATCGGGCAGCGCGACGCGCCAGGCCGAGGGGAACCGCCGCGCCGTCAAAAGCAGCGTCGAACCCGCGCCGCGCACGGCGTTGATCAGGTGGAACAGGCCCTGCTCGTCGATCGGGCCTTTGTCGACATCGTCGATAAGCGCCGGCCCGGTGCCGAGACCGGCAATGTGCTCGTCGATCCGGCCGGGATCGATGGCGACGGCGTGCGTCCGATCCTGCCAGATCCGGGCGAGATGCGTCTTGCCGGAACCGGGCGGCCCTGCCAGCACGACCACCGGCGACGGCCAGTCCGGCCAGCGGTCGATCAGCGATCCCGCCTGCGCATTGGTGCCCGAGACGACGAGTTCGTCGCGCGAATAGCCGGTGCCGTGGCCGAGATCGAGCGGCAGCTGGCGCGGCGTATCGGCTGGCTGAGCAGCCATTTCAGCCCCGCTTCGAGCGATGGCCGCCGCCGCGGTCGGCTGGCAATGGCGGCACGGGCCGGGCGGCATGACCCTTGTAAAGCGGCGATTCGAGATAGCGGCCGATGGCGAAGCGCACCAGCACGGCAATCGCCGCCGAGGCCGGGACGGCGATCAAAAGGCCGACGAAGCCGAACAGCGCGCCGAAGGCAAACAGCGCGAACATCAGCCAGACCGGATGCAGACCGACGCTTTTGCCGACCAGCCTCGGCTGCAGGATGTTGCCCTCGATGAACTGGCCGACGAAGAACACGCAGGCCACCGCCACGATCATTGTCCAGTCCGGCCAGAACTGGACGAAGGCGACGCCGACGGCGAGCACCAGCCCGGTCAAGGAGCCGACATAGGGGATGAAGGAGATCAGCCCGGCGAAGAAGCCGATCAGGATGGCGAAGTTCAGCCCGGTCAGCGTCAGACCCGTGGCATACATCGCGCCGAGCACCAGGCAGAGCGTGCCTTGACCGCGCACGAAGCCGGCGGTGGCGGTGTTGATGTCGCGGGCGAGCGCGCGCACCGTCTCGACATAGTCGCGCGGCACCCAGCTGTCGACCACCGCCACCATGCGGTCCCAGTCGAGCAGCATGTAGAAGGCGACGACCGGGGTGACGACGAACAGGCTGACGACCGATACCAGCGCCACGCCCGAACTCCAGATCGAGGTGAAGACGGTGGTGAGCAGCCCGAAGCCGGTGGTGAGCAGCGAGTTCAGCCCGTCGCGCAGGCCGGCGGCGTTGACGCCAAAGCGCTGCTCCAGCCATTTCGGATCGAAGCTGGTGATCAGCGACTGCAGGCGGGTGAGATATTCCGGCAGCTTGCGGGCGAAATCGGCCATCTGGGTGGCCAGCACCGGCACCAGGATAACGAAGGCCAGCACCACGACGACGATGAAGGCAATCAGGATCACCACCGTCGCCATCAGGCGCGAGAGGCCGAGCCGCTGCAGCCAGTCGGCGACCGGGTCGAGGAAATAGGCGAGCACCATGCCGGCGACGAAAGGCAGGAGGATGCCCGAGAAGACATAGAGGAACAGCGCCAGCAGGACAGCCGTGGCCAGCCAGAAGAAGGCCTGGCGGCGAAGCCCGCCCGAGCCGTCGTCGGCCGCGATCGCTGCGGCGTCATTGTCAGGCGCCCGTGTTGGAGCCGCCCGACTTGCCGATGCCCGACTTGATGTCGCCGGTCTGGGAGTTGCTCGTCCGGGAGCCTTCGCCATAGCCGCTCATATGTCTTAGCCAAGCCACGAGATAGGCTGCGGCCGAAGCCACGGTCAAGACCCCGGTCAGCAATATGAGCGCGGTCCGCAGCGGGCCGAGATGCACCGAGAAGGCCAACTCGCCCAGCACAAGCGCCGCCAGCACGATCTGCGCCGCGGTGTTGGCCTTCGACACGAAGAGTGGCTTCATCTCGACCGGATGGCTCATGACGCTGGACAAGAGCACTGCGCAGACGATCAACCCGTCACGCGAGACCATGGTCACCACCAGCCAGAGCGGCAGTTCGCCGGCAAAACCCATGACGACGAAGACCGAGACCAGCAGAAGCTTGTCGGCGATGGGATCGAGATAGGTGCCGAGGCTGGACGACTGGTTCCAGCGGCGCGCGATGAAGCCGTCGACGCCATCGGAGATGCCGGCGACGAGGAACCCGGCGAAGGCCCAACCCCAAAGCGACTGCAGCATGGCCAGCACCACCGCGGGCACGAGCAGCAGCCGCATGATCGTGATCATGTTGGGAAAGGTCACGTGATGTCCCGTCGTGGTCCTTGTTGGGGAATAGATGAGGGAGATGGCGGGTGGGCGCAAGTAGCGGGACGGCGAAGCTGCCAATCCGTTTGCGCGGGAGATTGGCCGCTTCCGCTTTCGACGCTTTTATCGGCAGGAACGACCGTCATCCTTGCTCCCCGAAACCATTCATGCGAAGAGCCCGCAATGGAAACAGGGACGAGCCGACCATGAGCAAGGGCGACCAGGCCAAGCGCAAGAACGGGCTCACCTATGCCGAGGCTGGCGTCGATATCGATGCCGGCAATCTGATGGTCGAGAAGATCAAGCCGCTGGTGCGCACGACGCGCCGGCCGGGCGCCGACGGTGAGATCGGCGGCTTCGGCGGGCTGTTCGACCTGAAGGCCGCCGGCTTCACCGACCCGGTGCTGGTCGCGGCCAATGACGGCGTCGGCACCAAGCTCAAGATCGCCATCGACGCCGGCAAGCACGATACGATCGGCATCGACCTCGTCGCCATGTGCGTCAACGACATCGTCGTGCAGGGCGCCGAGCCGCTGTTCTTCCTCGACTATTTCGCCACAGGCAAGCTCGACCCGGACCAGGGCGCTTCGATCGTCGGCGGCATCGCGCAAGGCTGCCGGCAGGCCGGCTGCGCGCTGATCGGCGGCGAGACGGCGGAAATGCCCGGCATGTATCACGACAAGGACTATGACCTTGCCGGCTTTGCCGTGGGTGCTGCCGAACGCGGCCAGTTGCTGCCGACCGACGACATCGTCGAGGGCGACATGCTGCTCGGCCTTGCCTCGTCCGGCCTGCACTCCAACGGCTTTTCGCTGGTGCGCCGCATCGTTGCCACGAGCGGCCTTGGCTGGAGCGATCCGGCGCCGTTCAACGAGGAACTGAGCCTCGCGGAAGCGCTGCTCGAGCCGACGCGCATCTATGTGAAGTCAATCCTGAAGGCGATCCGCAACACGCATGGCATCAAGGCGCTGGCCCACATCACCGGCGGCGGTTTCCCGGAAAACATTCCGCGCGTGCTGCCCAAGGATTTCTCCGCCGAGCTCGATCTCGAGGCAATCGACGTGCCGCCGGTGTTCTCGTGGCTGGCCAAGACCGGCGGCGTGGCGCCGGAAGAAATGATGCGCACCTTCAACTGCGGCATCGGCATGGTCCTCGCCGTCGCTTCCGGCCAGGCGGCGCAAGTGGCGGCAGTGCTGCAGGAAGCCGGCGAAACGGTGACGCCGATCGGCCGCATCGTGCCACGCCGAGACGCTGGCGTCATCTATCGGGGCTCGATCGGCCTATGAGCAGGAAACGCACGGTCGTCCTGATCTCGGGACGCGGCTCCAACATGACGGCGCTGATCGCGGCGGCCGCCGATCCAAGCTATCCGGCGGAAATCGTCGGCGTCATTTCCGACCGCGCCAACGCGGCCGGCCTCGGCATCGCCCAGTCGCGCGGCATCGCCACCAAGGTCATCCAGCGCGCCGACCATCCGAGCAAGGATGCCTATGACGCCGCGATCGATGCCGCGCTCACCGGCTTCGGCGCCGACATCGTCGCCCTGGCCGGCTATATGCGCATCCTCGGCCGCGGCCTTGTCGAGAAATGGCAGGGACGCATAGTCAACATCCACCCTGCCCTGCTGCCGGCCTTCAAGGGTTTGGACACGCATGCGCGCGCGATCCGCGCCGGCGTTCGCATCCATGGCTGCTCGGTGCATTTCGTCACCCCCGAGATGGACGACGGCCCGATCATCGCCCAGGCCGCCGTGCCGGTGATGGTCGGCGACAATGAGGACACGCTGGCCGCGCGGGTGCTGAAGGTCGAGCACCGGCTCTACCCGCTGGCGCTGGGGCTCGTTGCGGAAGGCAAAGCGCGCATGGAAAAGGGCCACACCGTGCTTGCCCATTTCGCCGACGATGCCGAAAATGCCACCTCGGTGGTGATGGCGCCGGATCCGCTGCGCGAGGAGAGAGACCTTGAACAGCTGGCGCGGATCACGCCGTAGAGGCGTCAATGCCCGTGAGACAGCTGCTTATCCTGCGCCATGCCAAGTCGAGCTGGGACGATCCCTCCCTCGCCGATTTCGATCGGCCGCTCGGGCCACGCGGGCTGAAGACGGCGCCGCTGATGGGGCGCGAGCTTGCCCGGCGCGGCTGGCTGCCGGACCTGGCGCTGGTCTCGCCGGCGCTGCGCACCCGCGACACCTGGCGGCTGGTCGCGGCCGAACTGCCCAAGCATGTGCCGGCACAATTTGCCGAGGAACTCTACGAGGCAGCAGTCGGCGCCATCCTGGCGCGTGTGCGGCAGGCCAAGGCGGAGAGCCTGCTGGTGATCGGCCACAATCCCGGCCTGCAGCATTTTGCGCTGCGGCTGGCCGGCGCCGGATCGGATGAGGCTGTCTTCAAGAAGATCGAAGCGAAGTTCCCGACGGCGGCGCTCGCGCGGTTCACGCTGGACGAGGATTGGGTGGACGTCGACTTTCGCGGCGCGCGGCTGACGCATTGTGTTCGGCCGAAGGATTTGGCCTAGAGCGAACCGCCGATCCCCTCGCACTGCGATTGGCGCTGCTCGCCGCGTAAAACAAAAGGCGGCGGAGCAAGTCCGCCGCCTTTGACAGTTCAAAGCGTCAAAGATCAGTTGCCCCAGATGCCCTGGCCCGGGTCGGACCAAGCCTTGGATCCAGCCGAACCTGTCGTCATCGAGGTGTCGACATCGGCCTGCTTGGCAACCTCACGCTTGCCGACCGAAGCCGTGTAGGCCCTGTCGACGCCGGCGGTCGGCGGGTTGACGTCATTGGGGTCGTAGTGATCGCTGCCGGCGAAGGCGGAGCCCATCGCGAGAAGCATTGCGGCAGTGGTGAGAGCGATCCTGGTCATTTCGGTTTTCCTTGTTCGTTCGGCTTCATCGGGGCGGAGGCCTTGGGAGGATGACCCCGCTGCCGACAAGACCCGCGGCGGCCGGGATTTATTCCCGGCCCGCTCGCTTTCTTTAGCGGCCCCGGCAGCGTCGGCCCAAACTTCGCCGAGAAAAAGACAAACGATTACAAATGCTTGTGATACAAATACTTGTGAAGCGATTTCACAATGCCGGTAGCCGGCTGTAGAAAAACAGAGCGGCGGGACAAGCCCGCCGCTCGAGGTCTTGGAACCAGGCCATTCAGCGGTTGCCGAAAAGATCCTGATCAGCGGCCTGGGCCGCCGGCTTCTGGACATTCGCGCCCGAATTCTTGATCGAAGCGGTGAACGAGCTGTCGACCGAAGCAGTCGGCCGGTTGGCCTCATTGGGGTTGTAGTGGTCCGACCCAGCGAAGGCGGCGCCAGTGGCGACAAGCAGGGCGGCGGCGGTAAGAGCGATGTTGGTCATTTCAAATACTCCTGGTTTCGGGTTGCGCTGTTTGATCAGGCGCGATCGACGATCAGATGACCTAGTGGATCGGCACAGGGGTAGCCTCGGACATCGCCCGGGTGCTGCCCGCTCGTTCGACACACTTGAATTTCCTTGGCATCGGCCCCGTCTATCGGCCCTTACTCCCACTTCGACGGCACCAGGGGCATCGTTACAGCATCACCGCTTCGTGATGAATGCTTGATCAACCCTGAAAAAGCCTGCCCGGGAGCAGCCGGCCTTAGAAAAACAGAGCGGCGGGACAAGCCCGCCGCTTTGAAGTCTTGGAAGACCAGGGCGTTCAGCGGTTGCCGAACAGATCCTGGGCAGGAGCCTGGGTCGCCGGCTTCTGGACGTTCGCGTCCGAAGTCTTGACCGAAGCAGTAATCGAGGTGTCGACCGGCCGGTTGGCTTCGTTGGGGTTGTAGTGGTCGGACCCAGCGAAAGCGGCGCCAGTGGCGACGAGGAGGGCGGCAGCGGTAAGAGCGATCTTGGTCATTTGAGTTACTCCAAATTCAAGGATGATGAGTTGATGGTCAGATTTTGGTCAGGACTGGAACCAGCTTAGTGGTTGCCCCAGAGGCCCTGGCCGGATTCCTGCTGGTTCGAGCTGGGCGCATTCTTGATGAAGCGCTGTTCGAACTTGTTGATCGAGCCGGTAACGGTCCGGTCGACGTTGCCCGCAGGGGCCGTCACGGCCGACTGGCTGGCGTCGTTGGGGTTGTAATGGTCGCTGCCGGCGAAAGCGCTGCCCGTGGCAATGAGGAAAGCAGCGGCGGCAAAAGCAATCTTGTTCATTTTAGGTACTCCAGATTTCAAAAAGTCATGTCCGTCTAGTGGCGTGCCGTAATGGAAGTTCGCGTCGCTCGGACCACCCCGAAATGGGTCGGCCCTGCTGCCATTTCCAATCACGAAAAGTTGCGAACCGAACCGTTCGGTTCGATCTTGAAATTAGGCGAAGGACGCGGCGGCCACATTGTTATCGTTTAATATCAATCTGTTACAGCAAAGGCCGCGCGATACGGCATCCTGGTAAGGGCTGCCGGTGTTCACCATAGCTACACGAACCGTCAACATAATTGAACCGAACGGTTCGATTTCATCGCTTGCCCGACCGAACAAGCGGCTCGGCAGGTGCCGCGACCGGGATGGCGACCGCCGGGAAACCACGTTTGCCTTGCGCGCGGATCGATACTATCGGTTGCCTCGGGAACCAATTTGGACGCCGCCTTCCGCGCTTTGGCGTCGGTCGACGCCATTGGGAGGAAACAGCGACAAACGATGCGGCTGCTGCTTGTCGAGGACAACCGCGAACTGGCCGATTGGCTGAGCAAGACGCTGCGCCAGGCGAGCTATGTCGTCGATGTCGTGCATGACGGCGAGGATGTCGAGCATGCTTTGGCCGCTGGCGACCATGCCTTGATCATCCTAGATCTTGCCCTGCCCCGCATGGGCGGCATGGAGGTGCTGAAAAGGTTGCGGGCGCGCGGCAACCCGGTGCCGGTGATCGTGCTCACCGCCAATGCCAGCCTCGACGGCCGGGTCAAGGGCCTCAACGAAGGCGCCGACGACTATCTGGCGAAACCCTTCCAGATCGAGGAGTTGGAAGCGCGCATCCGCGTGCAGTTGCGCCGCGCCAACGACCGCACCGCGCCAGTCATTGCCTGCGGCGATCTGGTCTTCGACACCAATACACGCCTGTTCTCGCTTGCCGGCGCGACGTTGTCGCTGACACCGCGCGAGCACGCCGTGCTGGAACAGCTGGTCGTCAAGGCCGGCCGCACGGTGAGCAAGGCGGCGCTCTCGACCGCGATCTACGATTTCGAAACCGACGCCGACCCCAGCGCCATCGAGATCTACGTGCACCGGCTGCGCAAGAAGCTGGAGGGATCGCGCGTCCAGATCGCCACCTTGCGCGGCCTCGGCTACCTGTTGCGCCACGACGATCCGGCGCCATGAGGATCGACGGGTTTCGGATCGGCAGCCTTCGCCTGCAATTGCTGGCCTGGGTGGTGCTGCCGCTTGCCGGGCTCGCCGCCATCAATCTGTGGACCAGCCAGCACAACGCGCTGGCGACCGCAGATCTCGTCACCGACCGCATGCTGGTCGGCTCGGCGCGCGCCATTGCCGAGCAGGTGGCAATGGCCGACGGCGCGCTCGACGCCACCGTGCCGCCGGCGGCGATCGAGATGTTCGACACCGGCGACCGGGACAGCGTCTATTACCGGGTCGAGACCGCCGGCGGGCGGCTGCTGACCGGCTATCCCGATCTGCCCGTGGCGCCGGAGCGCGGCAGCATCGAGGCTGCCTATCGCGATCACCCGCTGCGCCTGGCGACGCTCAGCCATGCCGTGATCGGCGCCGGTACCGATTCGCCGATCAAGGTCACTGTCGGCGTCACGCTCGCCGGACATGACGCGATGGTGAAGCGCCTGTGGCTCAGCGCCTTCGCCCAGCAGCTTGCCTTGGTGGCTATTGCCGGCGTGTTCGTGCTGCTTGGCCTGCGCCGCGGGCTGGCGCCGCTGATCCGGCTGCGCGACGCGGTGCGCTCGCGAAGCCGCAGCGATCTCGACCCGGTCGAGGTCCCGGGCGCGCAGAGCGAGATCCGGCCGCTGATCGAAGCGCTCAACGCCTATATGGAGCGCGTGCGGGCGCAGATGGCGGCGCAGCGGCGCTTCATCGCCAATGCCGCGCACCAACTGCGCACGCCGCTGGCGCTCTTGTCGACGCAGGCAAGCTATGCCTTGCGCGAAACCGCGGCCGACCGGCGCCAAGAGGCGCTGGTCGCCTTGCAGGCGAGCTCGGGCAAATTGGCGCGGTTGGCCGAACAGCTGCTTACGCTGTCGAGGGCGGAACCTGGCAGCCGACGGCCGCGCGCCGACCGCATCGACCTCACCGAAGCCGCCCGCCATGTGCTGGAAGCGCAAGCGCCGGCGGCGATCAACCGCGACATCGACCTCGGCCTCGAGGAAAACGGACCGGTGACGGTGGTCGGCGACGGCACGATGCTGCGCGAGATGATCGTCAACCTGGTCGACAACGCGCTGCGCTATTCCAGATCTGGCGGTAGCGTCACGGTGAGGCTGGCGACGACGGATGGCGAGGCCGAGCTTACGGTGAGCGATGCCGGACCGGGAATCCCGGCGGAAGAGCGGGAGCATGTCTTCGAGCGCTTCTACCGCCTCGCCGGCTCGGCCGAGGAAGGCAGCGGTCTTGGTCTCGCCATTGTGCGCGAGGTGGTCGAGAATGCCGGCGGCAGCGTCACGCTGGGCGACGCCGCCGCGGGCGGGCTCAAGGTCGAGGTGCGGCTGCCGCTTGCGTGATCAGGTCGAGTGGCGACCCTTTTACTCTTCGTCCGGCAAATCAAGCGTCCGGCCGGCGTAGAGAATCCGCAAGATGATCACTTTGTCACCGGCGACTTCAAACGCGATCGTCGCGCGTCGGCGCCATCCTACCGTGCGCAAACCCGGAGCGATTTCGTCATGACGTGTGCCGCGCTCGGGAAAAGTCTCAAAGTCGAGGCAATAATCGACAATGCGCCCGACAAAGCGCAACGCGATTTCCACGCCAGCCTTCGGCGCGAGTTCGCTCAGCAGTTCGGCTATGTCTCGCTCGGCTGCAGCATGGAATCTGACCTGGTATTTCATGCACCGGAGCGTGGTTTGGCGACGATCGCGTTGATGTGCTCCGAGAGATTGCGGCGCATCTGCTCGGCCGTCAAAAGCTTCTCAGGATTGGCGCGCGCATCCTGCATCGTCGGCACGACTTCCTCGCGCAGCCAGCGTTCAACCGCCGCGTCACGCGCCGCAAGCGTACGCAGGCCATCGCGGATGACCTCGCTTTCGGTGGCGTATTCGCCAGAGGCAACCTTATTTTTCACCATCTGTGCCATCTCAAGCGGCAGCGTGATCGTCAGGGGCTGAGAGTTTCGCATGACTCGTCTCCTCGATACCCTCAATATAGCACAGGCGCATGACTTTGTCATACACCCTAGGGGAAACCGCACACCATGATGGTGTGCGGTGATCAATCAAGCCCCCTGCTCGTTGAACGGCGCCGGGCGCCACTTCACCACATAGTTCTCGAAGCGGGTGATGATGAACTCCACCACCAGCGCCATTACCGCCAGGATGATCATGGCGGCGAAGACGCCGTTGGCGTTGAAGGCGCCCTGCGCGGTGGAGATCAAGAGACCCATGCCCTGCTTGGCGCCGAGGAACTCGCCGACCACGGCGCCGACTAGCGCGAAGCCGAAGGAGACATGCAGGCTGGCGAGGATCCAGCTCATCGCCGAAGGGATGATGACCGAGGTGGTGATCTGCATCGGCGAGGCGCCGAGGATCTGGGCGTTGGCGATCATCGCGCGGTCGGCCTCGCGCACGCCCTGGAAGGCGTTGGCGAAGACGACGAAGAACACCATGACGACAGCCAGCGCCACCTTGGAGGCCATGCCGAGGCCAAGCGCGATGATGAAGACCGAGCCAAGCACCACGCGCGGCACGGAGTTGGCGATCTTGATGTAGATCGAAAAGACGTCGGCCAGCAGCTTGTTGCGGCCGAGGATGATGCCCGCCACGATGCCGCCGACGGCGCCGATGACGAAACCGAGGAAGGTCTCTTCCAGCGTCACATAGATCTGCAGCCAGAGCGGCCCCTGCGAAGTGCCTTCGGTGATCCAGGACCAGATCTGTTCCCAGATGCCCGACGGGCTGGAGAAGAAGAACGGATCGATGATGTTGTAATCGGCGCAGAGTTCCCAAAGCCCAAGGAAGACGACGAGGATCGCGAGGCGCAGGCCGATGACCAAGGCATGGCGCTTGCGCAGCCGTGCCCTTGCCTGCGCTTCGGCGGCGACGATCGAAGTGGCGCGGGCGGCGGCCTGATCGGTGGGAGAAATGGCGGTCATGCTGTGTCTCCTGTCAATGGCCGGTCTGGAGGCCGCGGCTCTGGCCGAGCTGCACTTCCTCGCGCAGATCGCTCCAGATCACCTTGGCAATCTCGATGAATTTCGGGTCGTAGCGAATGTCGGACATGACGCGCGGGCGCGGCAGGTCGATGCGGTAGACGCTCTTCACCGTGCCCGGGCCTGCGGTGAGCACATAGACCTTGTCGGCCAGCGCCACCGCTTCCTCGAGGTCATGCGTGACGAAAACGACGGATGATTTCAGCCCCGACCAGAGGTCCAGCAATTCGTCCTGCATTGCCGTGCGGGTTTGCATGTCGAGCGCGCTGAAGGGCTCGTCCATCAACAGGATCTTGGGCTGGTTGATGAAGGTCTGGGCAAGCGCCGCGCGCTTGCGCATGCCGCCCGAAAGCTGGTGCGGATAGTGCTTCTCGAACCGCGAAAGGCCGACCCGGCCGATCCAGTCGCGCGCCTTCTCATAGGCTTCTCTCTTCGGCGTGCCGCGGAAGAGCGGACCGGCGGCGACGTTGTCGAGGACGCTGCGCCACGGAAACAGCGCGTCGGCCTGGAAGACGAAGCCGATGTCGCGGCTGATGTCGGTGACCGGATTGCCCATGACGCGGACATTGCCGGTGGTCGGACGCAACAGCCCGGTGACCAGGTTGAGCGTCGTCGACTTGCCGCAGCCGGTCGGCCCGACGACACAGGCGAACTCGCCGCGCGCCACCGTCATGGTGAAATCGCGGATCGCCGTCATCATGTGGCCGTCGGGCGTAACGAAGCGCAGCGTCACGTCGTCGATGGCGATCGCGGCATCGGCCGGCGGCGCGGCCGGAGACAGTTTCTCCGCCGCCATGGTCTGCAACTGCATGGCACACTCCTATCGTGGTGGTGCGAAGATGCCTTTGGCTAAAGCCAGAGGGCTTGCCGCAGCTTGGCATCCGGAAGGCGCCGCTGCAGAATTGATTCAGGCAGCCGGCGCAAGTCGTTGTTCTCTAGAGCGGTTCGCCGTTTCACGCCAAACCGCTCTATCTCTTTGCTTGACGCAATTCCGGGCGGAAAACCGTTTCACACTTTTCCTGGAATTGCTCCAAGGGCGGACCGATCGGCCCGCCCTCGCCTGTTGATGCTTACTTCGCCGCGTCGACGAACTCGGTCGTGTAGGTTTTCGACAGGTCGATCTGCTTGCCCTGCAGGCTCTTGGAGAAGGTCGACAGAACCTTCAGCACGGTCTCCGGTCCATCGGCCGGCATGCGGCCATCCGGCGTGAACATCGCCTTGCCGCCGGCCAGGCCCTGCACATAGAGGTCCTTGCTGCCGGCGTAATAGTCCTTCGGCATCTTATCGGCGATCTCTTCGGCGGAGTGCCCGGCGATGAACTTCATCGTCTTGACGAAGGCATTGGCGAGCTTCTGCGCCTCGTCCTTGTGGCCCTCGAGCCAGCTCGACTGCACATAGAAGGAGGCCGCCGGATAGTCGCCGCCAAGTGCTGCCTTGGTCTTTTCGGGCGTGCGCATATCGACCAACACCTTGGCCTCGCCGGTCTGGAGCAGCTTGGCGATGGTCGGCTCGGTGGTCATGCCGGCCTGGATCTGGTCCTGCTTGACGGCGGCGATGAAGGTGTTGCCGGCGCCGACCGGAAGCAGCGTGTAATCGCCCGGCTTCAGGCCGCTGCGAACGGCGAGATACTGCGTCAGGAAATCGGTCGAGGAGCCGAGCCCGGTGACGCCGAGCGTCGCGCCCTTGAAATCGGCCGGCGACTTGATCTCCGGATGCTTGGCCGAGACCAGCTCGACCTCGCCCGGCGCCTGGCTGAACTGCACGATCGACTGGATGTATTTGCCCTTCGACTGCAGGTCGACGGTATGATCGTAGAAGCCGACGACACCCTGTACGGCACCAGCCAGCAATTCGTTTTCGGCCTCGACGCCGGCGCGCGAGTTGATCAGCTCGACATCAAGGCCTTCATCCTTGAAATAGCCGAGCTGCTGGGTGAGCACGGCCGGCAGATAGATCTGCTTTTCCATGCCGCCGACGATGATGGTGATCTTGTCGGCAGCCGATGCCGCCGATGCGCCAGCGCCAACCATGGCAAGCGTCAGCGCCATTGAGCGCAGCGCGCGTTTAGAGATGAAACCGGTCACGTAATTTCCTCCACTGGGCGGCGCGCCGCGCCGCATTTCCTCCTGCCGGCCGCTCCCAGGCCGCTCATGTGGCGAACGCCACAAAACCGTCATGGCATGGCCAAGCTTTCAGCTGGCTTTCAGCCGTTTTGGCGGCCGTGGAATGGAATCCGGCTTGGTTCCCGGTCACGAGGCAGTGAAGCCGAGAACGTCGCGCATATCATATTCGCTCGGCGGCCGCCCGGCGACCCAGAGTGCCGCCGCGATGGCGCCCCGCGCGAACATCGAGCGGTCGCCGGCGGCATGCGAGAGCGTGAGCGTCTCGCCTTCGGTGAGGAAGCTCACGCTATGCTCGCCGACGATGCTGCCGCGCACAACGGCAAAGCCGATCTCGCCGGTTGGGCGCGGACCGACGTGGCCGTCGCGGGTGCGCTGCGCCGCATCGTCCAGCTCGACGCCGCGCCCGCGCGCCGCCGCTTCGCCGAGCATCAGCGCCGTGCCCGACGGTGCGTCGACCTTCATGCGGTGATGCGCTTCAAGGATCTCGATGTCGCAATCGTCGGGGTCAAGCACCCTCGCTGCCTGCTCAACCAGCCCGGTCAGCATGTTGAGCCCCAGCGAATAGTTTCCGGAGCGCACGACGGCGATCTTCTTCGCGGCGTCGGCAATCGCCTCCAGTTCAGCGCCGTCGAAACCTGTCGAGCCGATCACCAGCGCCGGACCGCCGCGCGCGGCGCAGGCCTTGGCCAACTCGGCGGAAGCCGCGGGCGTGGTGAAATCGACGACCACATCGGCAAGCGCCAGCGCTTCGTCGCGCTCAAGCAGCCCCTGGTCCGTACTGCCCGGCCGATGGAAGCGCGTGACGAGCTGCAGCCGCGGATCGGCCGCGACGGTTTGCGCCATCTGCCGGCCCATGCGGCCGAGCGCGCCGGCGACGGCTATCCTGAGCGGCTGCGGCATGGCGATCCTTGTCGAAAGCTGAGTCGGAACAATCCTCTAGCACACCGCCCTGGCAAATTGATTCAAGCGTTGATTCAGGCGGCGCCGTTGGTCTTCAGCATCATGCCGGCGATTTCCTTGACCAGCTTGGCGGCGACCAGCGCCGTCACGTTGGAGAGGTCCTGGCGCGGATTGTATTCGACCACGTCAGCGGCGACGATCGGTTGGTCTATTGCCTGGATCAGGCCGATGACCTGGCGGGTGGTGAAGCCGCCCGGCTCGCGGTGCGAGATGCCGGGGGCGAAGGCCGGATCGAGAGCGTCGATGTCCATCGAGATGTAGACGGGCGTCTTGAGGTCGAACTGCAGCCCTTCCCTGAAATGCCGCATCTCCACCACCTCGACGCCGAAGCGCTTGAACTGGTCGCGATGGTGATCGTTGACGGTGCGCAGGCCGATCTGGATCAGCCGGTCGGCCAGCTTCTCCTCCATGACGCGGGCAAAGGGCGAGGTGTGCGAGCGCGGATTGTCGTCATAGGCATGATAGATGTCCGGATGCGCGTCGATATGGACGATCGTGAGGCTCTGGTGGCGACGGCGCACCGCGCGCAGCACCGGCCAGGAGATCGCATGATCGCCGCCGAGCGAGATCAGCGGATGGCCGGCGTCGAGCGCGCGGCCGACCTCGGCCTCGATCCGCTGCCACGGGTCGCCGGGCTGGGTGAAATCGATGTCGCCGTGATCGACGAAGCGGTCCGTCAGGTCGAAACCTGTTTCCGACCATGAAGTGTAGGCGTCGCTTGCGAGTTCGCGCCGGATCAGCGGCGGCGCCTCGGCCGGCCCGCGCAGATAGGACGAATTCTCGTCATGCGGAATGCCCAGAAGCGAGACCTTGGCCACGACATCCTCCTTCGTTGCCGAGACAAGGGCCTCTATAGACGCCGGAGCTGGCGTGTGCGACCGGAGCCATTTGGGCCAGATCGCAAAGCGTGGTGCAGTCTTAGGCAACGCTGCGTGAATGTGAAGCGCCACACTCATCATCACTCGTGCGATGTGCTACTTTAGCACCTGTGCGTCCGGCTGCACCCGGACCGTGTCCGAGGGGGGACGCCCATGCCGCGGCCAGTGCATGCCCTGGTTCTTTCTTGCCTCGCTTTAATGCCGTTTGCCGGCGGGGCCTTCGCGGCCCAGGCATCTTCCGACAAACCCGACGATGCGGCGAAGAAGGCGGCGCTCGCCGAGGCGATCAGTGTCTGCGACCGGGGCGCCTCGGTGCCGCTCGATCCTGGAGCCAAGGCGCCGCCTGTCCAGTATGGCGAGCTCTTCCCGCAAGACTTTGACCTCAGCAAGCTCAAAATCCTGGCCGACAAATGCCAGGCGGCAATGCTCGGCGCGCCGCAGGAAAAGCGGCTGACGCTTGAATGGCTGCGGGTCCAGGTCGCGCTCAACCAGGCGGGACTTACCTTTCTCCTCCCGCAGATCAAGCTGCTCGCCGACGGCGGCAGCCCAGAGGCGAATTATCTGCTCTACGAGGTCTATTCGGTGCATCGGCACGACGGCGCCGATGCCGGTCCACCGCCGGTCACACGGGCGATGGCGCTCGATGCCTTGCAGAAGGCCGGCGCTGCCGGTCATCTCACGGCGCTTGAGACGCTGCTCCGTCAGTATATCGAAGGGCCGCTGCTGCGCCGCGACGCGCATAAGGTGGTCGAGACCGCGCAACGCGTCATCGACGCGCCGGCCCAGGGCCAGTCGCCCGGCGAATGGGACAGCCAATTCCGCGCCGCCATGCCGCTGCTGATTGCGCGGACGACGCTGACGGAAGACGGCTTCACGAGCGACGAGCAGCAAAAGGCCTTTCATGCCGTCGAGACGGATTTCCAGTCCGGGACCAACGGCTCCGGACGATCGGCGCTGGCTTACATCAAGGCGCTGCGGCTGGGCCGCGGGACCTCGCAGGATGCGGCGAAGGCCAGGCAGTTGCTGGAGGCGCGGGTCGGCAGCGATCAATATGCCATACCGATGCTGGCCGACATGCTGGCCAAGGGCGAAGGCGGCCCTGCCGACGGCAAGCGCGCCATCGCCATGCTGCGTGCCGCCACCAAGAATGTCGCCGAGGCCGGGCCGATGCTCGCCGGCCTGCTCATGGACGGCAAGTTCGTCGGCCGCCAGCCACGCGAGGCGATCCAACTGCTCAACGCCTCGTGGGATCTCGACGCCGGCATCAGGCTTGCGGGCGTGCTCCTCGACTATGACGGCATGCAGATCGACAATCCGGACCAGTTGGTCGGGCGCCTGAGCGACGGCGCCGACGCCGGCGAACCAGGTGCCGCGCTGGCGCTGGCGCGGCTGCAACTCTCTGACAATCAGCAGTTCAAGAACGAGGATTTGGCGCGCGCCATGCTGAAGCCGTTGGCGGACGCAGGCGACCGCGACGCGCTCTGGCTCTGCGCCTCGACGCAATATGCCAATCTGGATTCGACCAGCTACCAGCCGTCGCGCCGCGACGACGGCTTGAGCGACGATCAATTGAAAGCCTTGATCGACGAAGGCGAGGCCAAGAAAGAGCAGGAAGCCTATCTGCTGCAGGCGAAGCTCATGCGCAAAGGCGCGGTCTATCCGCAGGACGACCAGAAGGCGACGGCGATGCTGATCAACGCCGCCAACCTCGGCAGCGTCGATGCGATGGTGCTGCTGGGCGACGCCTATGACGACGGTCTCGGCATCGACAAGAACCCGCGCGAGCGACTGCATGCCTGGCGCGAGGCGGCGCGGCTCGGCTCGCTGAAGGCAAAGAGCAAGCTCGCCAACGCCTTCACCTTCGATAGTTTCGACCATCTGATGACGCTGCGCGAAGGTATCACCGACCGCATCGCGCTTTACAATGACGGCATCGGCAGGATGGGCGCCGGCGTGCTCGGCAACGACGCGGCAAGCATCGAACTGAGCGGCCTCTTTTCCGGACCGGCCTCCAGCGCCGGAACGACGGCGATCGCGGCCGCGGTGATGGATGCTTTTCGCGAGGCGCCGGCAGGGCTCGCGGAAGACAACCTCGTCGGTTTCGGCAAGGCGCTGCCGGACGAGATCCGCGCCGCGATCGAGACGACGCTGAAGAGCGAAGGCTTTTACACCGGCGAGCCGAAGGGCTATTTCGGCCCGGACGCGCGCAAGGCGCTGGCCGCCTGGGTCGACGCCAAAGGCCCGCTCGCCGAAATCCCCGTCCAGACCGCGGCGACGCAACAGGCCGCGCCGGCTTCAGGCCTGCTTGCGAACGAAATCATCGACCGCATCGGCAAGAAGGTCTTCGCCCAGGCGCAGGCCGCCAAGACCGACAAGCAGAAGATCGCCGCCATCAAGCAACTCGATTTGCTCGCCCGTTACGGCGACCTCCCGTCGCGCTGGGCGCTGGTGCGCAACTACCATCAGGCAAAGGTGGTGCGCGCGGTGGTCACGCCCGAGAAAGTCACCCGCTATGGGCTGGACATTCTTGTGTCGAAGCCTGCCGGCGTCGACAAGGCGGAATTCGAGTTCATCTTCGACCTGACGCAGATCGCGCAGGATCGCAAATCCAAGGTGGTGGGCAGCGCCACCATCCAGGCGATCCGCGATGATCCGCGCCTGCAGGATCCGCTCACGCTCGGCGCCATCATTGGTCAGTTCGCCTTCGCTCCGGACGCCTACGACTCCGTGCTCGCCGCCGCCAAGAAAGCCGGCATCGACGGCGTGGGTTCGGACGGATGCGACGAGGACACGCGCACCGCCCTCATTGCCTTCGCCAAGGAGAAAGGCGCGTCCGGTGTCGATGCGGCGGCCCGCAAGGCGGCCGCGGATGAGATCAAGACGCTGGACGCTCAGGCGGCGAAGTAGCAAGGCAACAAGCCGCGACGGGCCTATTCCGCCTTGTCAACACGATCGAGGATCGCGCGATAGCGGCTGCATACGGTGGCGTCCTGATAAAAATCCACTTCCGTATCGATGATCTGGTCAAGGCTTAGTCCGCGATAATGTGCCTTGACCTTCGCCAGCACGTCTTGCGCTTGCCTGATTTCGCCGAGTTCGAAATGGCATATGATAAGACGAATGAGCGACCACGGCGTTACAGTCGCCATTTTCGCGTAGCAGGCAGCCGCCTCGCGATATCGCCCAGCCGTCGTCAGCAGAACGCCGCGGAAGTCGTCATACCATCCCACGGCGTATGGGTCGCGGCGCTGGGCTTCGGTTATTTCATCAAGCCCTTGCTCCGGCCTGTCAGTGTGATTGAGGAAAATAGCACGGATGCTAAGAATGAACGGATCGTTCGGATTGAGCGCAACGGCCCGGTCAAGGCTGATTTCAGATTGCCTGAATTGGCGGAGGTACAAGTGAGCGAAGCCGGTGGCGAGATGTCCATAGGCTTCGTCGGGATCAAGGCCCAATGCTGTTCTTGCGATCTCCAGTCCGGAATGCAGATGGCCGGGATTGTTGTAGTCCCAATAGTACTTGATGGACTCCACAAAGCTCAGCATGGCGTGGGCAGCAGCAAACTGCGGATCGAGCTTTACCGCCTGGTGCAGAAACGGTTCCGCTTCAAGCACCGTGTCATAAACGGCTGCCAGTTGCAGCGCCCGTAGGTAAAACTCGTAGGCCGACATGTTGTTGGTCGGCCGGGCCCTGGCGCGCGACGCAATCGCGGTTCTGGCCTGCCGGGCCAGACGCGCTGCAATCATCCGGGTGATTTCGTCCTGGATGGCGAAAATGTCGTCGAGTTCCCGATCGTAGTGTTCGCCCCAGATATGAGCCATCGACGACGCATCGGTTAGCTGTACGGCGATCCGCACCCTGTTGCCGATCTTCCGCACGCTGCCTTCGACGACATATTGGACACCAAGCTTGCTCGCCACCTCGGCCGGGTCATGCGCCTTGCCGCGAAACTGGAAGGAGGAGTTCCGCGCAATGACCAGAAACTCCTTATATTTGCCGAGCTCGACGATGATGTCTTCGGTAATCCCGTCGCTGAAATAGTCTTGCTCCGGGTCACCGCTCATGTTGTCGAAGGGAAGTATGGCGATGGACGGTCTGGACGCCGCCGTATCATCTGCTGTGACCGCGAAGGGCCTGGGGCCTGCATATTTGTAACCGCGACCATGCACGGTTGCGATCAGCTCGGCAGACAGCAGTTTTCGCAGCGCCGAAATGTGGACCTGCAGCGTATTCTCCTCCACCACCACGCCGGGCCAGGCCGCATCGAAAAGTTCGGTCTTGCCGATCACCTCGTCGGGCCTGTCGAGCAACATGGCGAGGATGTCGAAGGACCGTGCCGAAAGCTCCACCGGCCCTTTTGGGCCCAGCAACTGCCGTTCGGCTCGTCTCAAACGATAGTTCCCAAACTCCAGGTCCATTGGCCAAGAACCACCCTCGCGGGCAGGATAATCCAAGATGACCCTGAAGGCGAACTTCAGGGCCGTTTGGGATTCTTCGCTTCAAGCAATTTCAGAGCGATTCAGGACTCTTCAGGTTTAAGCCAAGGACCTGGGTGGGAAGCGCTGCCATTGTCGCCGCCACAGGAGGGCATCATGACCGACATCCTCACCACCGGCCCAACTGCCGTCCGGCGTCTCAAACTGCCGCGGCCAAGCATCCCGAGGCTGGCAATGCTCGCGACGTTCAACACCATGTTCAGTTCGATGGTCAATGCACGCAAGGCAGCCTATCTGGACCCTTTCACCAGTCTTGACCGCCGACCGCCGATCATCCCGGAAGACGATCTCGAAGGCCGGAATCCCAACTGGTGATCTGCAACGCCCTTGCGGATTGATGCCTGGCGGTGCGGCCTGCAGATCCGCGTTCTGGGCGCTTGCGCTTCTAATCCGAAGCGATCAAAGCGCCTTGAGCCAGACCTTGTTGTCATGGACGGCAGCGCCGCCATAGGGCGCCGGAGCATCGGCGCCGGTCAGCACGTTGATGCCCTCGCCGCGTTCATGCGCGCTGTTCGGCCAGATGCCTTCGGCGATCACCACGCCGCGCTTCACGCCATCGAAGAACCTGGCATGCAGCACCAGGTCGCCGCGCCGGTTGCCGACCTCGACGCGGCCGCCATCCTCGATGCCGAGCACTGCTGCATCTTCGCGGTGGATGAGCAGCTCGGGCCTGCCTTCCTTGGCCTTCGAGACCGGCGTCTCGGCAAAGCTGGAATTGAGGAAGTTGCGCGCCGGCGAGGTCGCCAGCCGGAACGGATGCTCCTCATCCGCCAACTCGATCAGTTCGACATGGTCGGGGAATTCCGGCAGCCGCCCGACCGGGCCGAACAGGCCCATGCTTTTCGGCGGCCGGTTGGGCGCCGACTGCCCGGTCCAATTCGGCCGGAAGTGGAACTTCCTGTCGGCATGGCCGAAGCCGTTGATGAAATGCGCGTCGTCGAAGCCGGGCTGCAGGTCGACCCACTTTTGTTGCTTCAGGCTGTCGAAGCTGCCCAGCCCGCGCTTGCCGAGGATGATGTCGATATGTTCGCGCTCGGTCAGGCCGAAACCCGGCCGGTCGCCGACGCCCAGCCGCCTGCCAAGCTCCTCATTGACGTAGTGGTTGGTGCGCGGCCCTTCCGGCGGCTCGATCAGCTTGGGGCCGAGCGTGATGTGCTGGTTGCCGCCGCCCTTGTAGATGTCGTCATGCTCCAGGAACATCGTGGCCGGCAGCACGACGTCGGCGAGCTTGGCCGTGTCGGTCATGAACTGCTCGTGCACGCAAGTGAACAGGTCCTCGCGCATAAAACCCTGTTTCACCAGCCGCTGCTGCGGCGCGACATTGGCCGGATTGGTGTTCTGGATCAGCATCGCCGTCACCGGGAGACCGCCATAGAGCGCATCCGCCGCACCGGTCAGCACCGGGCCGATGCGCGAATGGTCGAGATAGCGCACCTTCGGGTCGCGCATCGCTGTACCTTCCAGCACATCCTGGTTCAGCTTGAAGATGCCGGAGTTGGAGTGGAAAGCGCCGCCGCCCTCATACTGCCACGCGCCGGTGACGGCGGCGATGCAGGAGGCGGCGTGCATGTTGACCGAGCCGTTGCGCTGGCGGGCAAAGCCGTAGCCGAGGCGGAAGTAGGTTTTCTTCGTCGTGCCGACCAAATGCGCGAAAGCCTGTATCTCATCGGCGCTGAGCCCGGTGATGGCGGCCGCCCATTCGGGCGTGCGCGTCTTCAAATGCTCTTCCAGCCCGCGCGGATCGTCGGTGTATTTTTCGAGATAGGCACGGTCGGCCAGCCCATCGCGAAACAGCACGTGCATGACCGCGCAGGCGAGCGCGCCATCGGTGCCGGGCTTCAGGACAAGGCCGAGATCGGCCTGCTTCATCGTGGCATTGTCATAGATATCGATGACGACGATCTTGGCCCCACGCTCCTTGCGCGCCCTGGTCGCATGGGTCATCACGTTGACTTGGGTGACCACGGCATTGGTGCCCCAGATCACCACGCAGTCGGATTTCGCCATCTCGCGCGGATCGGGACCGCGCAGCGCGCCCGCTCCCATCATCCAGCCGGTCCAGGCCAGATTGGTGCAGATCGAACCGAAGAAGCCTGAGTATTTTTTCGCGTGGCGCAGCCGTTCGATGCCGTCGCGCTGCACCAGCCCCATCGTGCCGGCGTAGAAATAGGGCCAGACCGTCTCCGAGCCGTATTTCTCTTCCGCCGCGATGAATTTTTCCGCCACCAGGTCCAGCGCGGCTTCCCAGCTGGATTCCTTCCAGGCACCCTCGCCCTTGGCGCCGGCGCGCACCAGCGGCTTCAACAGCCGGTCGGGATGATGCACGCGGTCGGCATAGCGCGCCACCTTGGCGCAGACGACACCCGCCGTGTAGCTGTTCGCCTTGGCGCCATGGACGCGGCCAATGCGGTTGTCGTCGAGCAGCTCGACCTCGAGCGCGCAGGTGGAAGGGCAATCATGCGGACAGGCCGAATGGCCGATCCGGAGCTTGGCGTGCTGGTTCATGCGGGGTGTTTAGCGGGTTTTGCGGGAGAGGTGTAGGGCCAGATAGAGCTCCTCCTTCTCCCCTTGCGGGAGAAGGAGAAACCGCGCTATTCCGCGATCCCTTCCTCATATTCCGCCGACATCGTCAGCCACTTGTCCTCGTTCTGCGCCAGCGTCTGCGCCAGTTGCGAGCGCTCCTTGGCCAGCCGCGTGGCGGTCGAGGGATCCTTCTCGTAGACCGCCGGATTGGCGAGCTCGTCCTCGATCAGGTCGATGCGCTTGCGCATGCGGTCCATCAGCGCCTCGGTGGCGCGGATTTCCTTCGCCAGCGGTTCCAATGCGGCCCGGCGCTGGGCGGCTTCGCGGCGGCGATCGGCCTTGGACGCCTTGTCCGCTTCCTTCTGCTCGCGGCGGTTGGACGACACGCCGGTGACCAGGGTCTTGTAATCCTCGAGATCGCCGTCATAGGGATTGACCGCGCCGTCCTTGACCAGCCAGAGCCGGTCGGCTGTGGCTTCGAGCAGGTGCCGGTCGTGCGAGATCAGGATCACCGCGCCCGGAAAATCATTGAGCGCATGGATCAGCGATTCACGGCTGTCGATGTCGAGATGGTTGGTCGGCTCGTCGAGGATGAAGAGGTTCGGGCCCTCGAAAGCCGACAGACCCATCAGCAGCCGCGCCTTTTCGCCGCCGGACAGGTCTTTCGCCGCGGTGTTCATCTTCTCGGTCGCAAGGCCGAACTGGGCGACGCGGGCGCGCACCTTGGCTTCCGGCGCGTCCGGCATCAGCCGGCGTACATGCTCGTAGGCGTTTTCCTCGGGACGCAAATCATCGAGCTGGTGCTGGGCGAAGATCGCCACTTTCAGCCCGGGCGCAACCGTCACCGTGCCGGTCTCGGCCTTCAGCCGGCCGGCGAGCAATTTGGCGAAGGTCGACTTGCCGTTGCCGTTGGCGCCGAGCAGCGCGATGCGATCGTCGGCATCGATGCGCAGCGTCATCTTCTTCAGGATCGGACTGCCCTCCGTGTAGCCGACATTGACGCCATTGAGCGCGACGATCGGCGAAGCCACCGTCTTCACTGGCTCCGGGAAGGAGAACGGCCGTACCGTGTCGTTCACGACAGCGGCGATCGGCTTCAGCTTTTCCAGCGCCTTCAGGCGCGACTGCGCCTGCCGGGCCTTGGAAGCCTTGGCGCGAAAACGCTCGACGAAGGATTCCATATGCTTGCGCTGGGTTTCCTGCTTGACGCGGCTCTTTTCCTGCAGCTCGCGCTGCTCGGTGAGTTGGCGTTCGAACTGGTCGTAGCCGCCGCGCCAGAAGGTCAGCTTCTTCTGGTCGAGATGGACGATCGAGTTGACGGCGCGGTTGAGCAGGTCGCGGTCGTGCGAGATCAGCAACACCGTGTGCGGATATTTCGCGACGTAGTTCTCCAGCCACAGCGTGCCTTCGAGGTCGAGATAATTGGTCGGCTCGTCGAGCAGCAGCAGGTCGGGCTCGGAGAAGAGCACGGCGGCCAAAGCCACGCGCATGCGCCAGCCGCCGGAGAAGGACGAGGCCGCCCGCCGCTGCGCGGCATCGTCGAAGCCGAGGCCGGCAAGGATGGTGGCGGCGCGGGATTCGGCCGAATGCGCGTCGATATCGGCCAGCCGCGTATGGATCTCGGCGATGCGGTGCGGATCGGTCGCGGTCTTTTCCTCCTCGAGCAAGGCCTGGCGCTCGACATCGGCTTTCAGGACGATGTCGATCAGCGGCTCCTCGGTGCCGGGCGCTTCCTGCGCCACCTGGCCGATGCGGGTGTTCTTCGGCAGGCTGATCGAGCCGGTCTCCGAAGGGAAATCGCCGGTGATCGCCTTGAACAGCGTGGTCTTGCCGGTGCCGTTGCGGCCGACGAGACCGGCCTTGGTGCCGGCCGGCAGGGTCAATGAGGCATGATCGAGAAGCAGTCGCCCCGCCATGCGCAGCGTAAGGTCGTTGATGATAAGCATGGCCGGCTTTTGCACGGGAGATCGGCGCTTCGCAAGAGCCAGGGGCTCGGATGAGGCCCGCCGCGCTGACTTAAAAGCGCGTCGCGCTGAAGAGGATCAGGCGACGCGCTTTAAGCCTTTGTTTTGCTGCATGTCGTTGTCCCAGAACCGCTGCACACTTCTGGGCGACATGCCTTGGCCGTTCAGCAGAAAACACGACGGACTGGAACCAGTTGCCGGCCGAAGCGTTTGGAGGCCCGTGATCCGCTATCTCGCCCTAGCCTTCATCTTCTTCCAGGTCGCCACGACAACCGCGCTGGCGACGCAGGTGGTTCTGTTCGAGGACCAGACTGCTCAAACTGCTGTCCCGACTGAGCCCGCGAGTGGGCCGCAGGCCCAACCAACCTCTCCGCAGGCGGGAAAGATTGCGAACAGACCAGAGACGCGGGCGCCGGAACACCTGTTGATCCAGATCGATTCCGGGAAGGTGTTTTAGGCGTCGCCTATGAACGACTAGAGCAATTCCAGGAAAAGTGTGTGCGGTTGGGCTCGGCGCCTTCGCCGTAGCCGCCGTCCGGAATTGCGTCAAAACACGGAGATAGTGGCCGGCAGGACAGCACCCTGCCCTTCCAGCCTCCGCAGCGATCGCGGAGAGCGGCGAGGCACCGTCCAGAGACTGGGCGCTGCTCCGTCGTAGCCAATCCGCGCCGGTCACGCTTTGCTTGCCGCGTCGTGGGATTGGCGTTGATCGCGGCTGTTGTCTCAACCTATGCTGGCGCGAGCGGCGGGGTTCGATTCAAGCAGAGGGCAGATCAGATGTCAGGCAAGACCACGCTCATTTCGGCTTCACTGGTGATCGGGATTTTCGCGGGCGCTGCCAGCCTGTTTCTCACCACGCCATCGGCCCACGCGGCAGCCACTGACTGCGCGGCAGCGAAGACGCAGGCCGACCTTGCTACCTGCACGGCCGCGAATGCCGCTTCGGCCGACGCGGGCCTCAACGCAGTCTACAAGGCGCTGGCGGGACGTCTCGCTCCCGCCAACCTGAAGCGCTTGCGCGACGCGCAGCGCGCCTGGATCCCGTTCCGCGACAAGGAGTGCGCCTTCCGCACCCATCCTTATGCCGATGGCTCAGTGTACTCGACCCTCATCGAGACCTGCAGGGCGGAGTTGACCAAGGCGCGGCTGGCGCAGTTGCAGCACCAATTGCAATGCCCCGAAGGCGATCTCTCCTGCGTGCCGCAAAGCGGCGGCAGTGCCGCGCCTGCGAAGGCCGCGCCCGCGACGGCTGGCGCCGCGCCCGCGAAACCCGCCCCTGCCAAGGCAAGCCAGAACGACACGCGGCCATGCGTGCAATCCGCCGGCAAGGCGAAGTCGGACCAGTATGTCTCGCAGTGCATCCAGGTGTCGCCGGCGACCAATCCGCCCTGCAACGGGCAGAATGCCTGCAGCATGATGATCGACGAGATCAAGCGCGGCTGCGCCATGATCGGCAAAAACAACCCGCCGGGCTTCTGCTCTGCTTATAAAGGCTGAGCGGCCATAGCCGGCCTGCTACGATCAACATTCCCTGGCGGAAAATCAGCCCAGCGCGGCAAGACGACCGCAAGTTCGGCTTTGGTTCAATATTAGCACCACAAGTGGTGATACCACCAAAAAAAGACGGCAAAATCTTCCGGGCTAAGCATGATGCTTATCAAAAATGATTTTCAGTTTTGCCGCAAACCTGCAAACCTGTAGGCGCGCCGTGAGTCGTGAGTGGGCGCCAACAATAACTTGGTTCACGTAACTTGGCCCAAATAACTTGGCCATATCAGGAGCTCACGATGGATAGAGCGCCCAGCGATTTACGAACGTTGCGATATGTCGCGGAGATCACGCGCAAGCTGGCCAAAATGCTCTCGCGCACGCGCTACCAGATGCTTGTCTATCTCCTTGAAATGACAGCGGTCGAGGCGGAGAGCCTTGCCGGCGAGCAGGATTCCAAGCGAGCCCGGCCGGTCAAGCCGCCTCAGGCCCACCGCTAGTCTAGGCGCGCGGCGAACTGTTTGCCGCAAGGCGGTCCAGGATAACCAAGCAATTCAGTCTTCGCGCTTCGATGGCCGACGGGTCGTCGCATTCGACGATGGCGCGCTCGAAACGGTCAAGCGCGTCGAGCGCGGCAAGCATGTCGCCGGAGGGATCGCCCAGCGAAAACAGGATGCGCCGCGCCCTGACGCCGTTGGCCGCGTCCACCGAGGACTGGGCGGCTACGCCACGGCGCAACGCGCCGAGGGCGGCCAGATGGTCGCGCCATGGTAATGGCGCGACATCATCTGTTGCGGGCAACATGCCTCAGGCCTTGGCCTTGCGCTTGCCCTTGCCCGCGTCGCCGCCGGCTGGCTTGCGGCCGAGGCCGGAGGATTTGGCCAACGCCGAGCGGGTCGCCGAATAGCTGGGCGCCACCATCGGATAGTCGGCTGGCAGACCCCATTTCGCGCGGTATTCGTCCGGCGTCAGACCATGGTCGGTCGCGAGATGGCGCTTCAACGACTTGAACTTCTTTCCATCCTCCAGGCACACGATGTAGTCGGGGAAAACCGAGCGCTTCGGGTTAACGGCGGGCGTCAGAGCCACCGCCTCCTTGACAACGCTGCCGCTGGCGAGCTTGCGAACCGAGGCGCTGACGCTGGCGATCAGATCAGGCAGGCCAGAGGCGGGGAGCGGATTGTTGCCGACATAGGCCGAGACAATGTCGGCGGTCAGCTCGATTGCAGTCTTGTCGTCGATGTTGGACAATTTTTTCACCTTCTGCTGGCCCTCAAATCGCCAGCTCTTTTTTAAGACTTTCGTCGGTGTATCGAATTGGACCTGTCCCCCAACGGACCGTCCATAGTCAGTAAATCTACGAAACTCAATACCGGGCGATGTTTATACGCGGACTGGAAACGCGCAAGTTAGGAATTCTAATAGCTATAGCCAGCGTTTTATAGCTCAGGCGGTCCGCCTGGATGCGCAAAAGGCGCTATAGCACTTCGATTCGCCGTGAAAGTTGCTGAAAAATCAAAGTTCAGGGCAAGTTCCGGCACGGCCGCGACAATCTACCGTCGGATAATCGAACATGCGCGATTCGGCGGCCCCATGGCAAATCGGTCATTTGGCGGCGACACCGCGCCTGAGTTCCGCGGGCGGCTTGTCCGCGAGGATCTCCAGCACGCGCTTCCAGCGCGCGCAGCGGCCGAAATCCTTCTGCTCGATGGCCTTTTCGGCCTTCATGGCCGCATAGAGCGGCGCCTCCGCACCAAACTCCCTGACCAGCCAGTACGCCTCCTGCCTGGCGCGGCGTTCGTCATCGTCAACGGCCGTCTTGGACATCGTTCCGGGTCTCCGTACCTTCGACGCCGACCGCAAGGCAGCTGCCGATGACGAGGACGGCGCCGGCAACCGCCGTCATCGACAGGCTTTCGCCCGAGAGCGTCAGCAGAAATGTGGAAGCAATCGGCGTCAGATAGGCGACGACCGCTATCCTGCCGCCATGATCGAGCTTCGCCGCGCGCGACCAGAAATAATAGCCGAGCCCCATCGGGCCGGCACCGAGATAGAGGCCGAGCAGAAGGTGCGCGCCGGTCGGGCGCACGACGCCGTCATGCAGGCACCAGGCAAAGGTGAGCGCGACGCCGATCAGCGCCGAGGGCAACAGCAGGCGCTCCGGCGACACGGCAAGGCGGCCGACGGCGAGCGAGTAAAAGGCCATGCAGAGCGCCGAGCCGAAAGCGGCAAGGTAGCCGACGAGGCTGCCGCCTTGGAACCAGGTCTGCGCGCGGCCGCCCGAAATGACCAGCGCCACGCCGACGAAGCCGAGCGCCGCCGCCAGCCCGAGCAGGAGCGGACGGCGCGGACGGCCAAGCAGGATAACCGCCGCGGCGGTCATCAGCGGCCAAGTGTAGGCGACGAGGTTTGCCTCGATAACCGGCATCGAGGCGAAGCCGATATATTGCAGCACCATCGTGCCGACCAGGCCCACGAAGCCGACAAGGTAAGCGGCAAGCGCGGATCCACCTTCCCCGACAACGGGGAAAGGAGGAGTGCTCGTCAGCCGGATCAGCGCGAAGACCATGGCCGCGCCGCAAAACTGCAGAAACTGCACTTGCGACACCGGATAGAGGGCAAGCAGCGTCTTGCCGACCAGGGCGTTGGTGGCCCACAGCGCCACGGCGCCGAGGGCGAAGGCCAGCGCCGCCCCGGGGGCGACGCTGGAACGGTTTTGACTTTCCGGCGCGACCGGGCCGAGGCTCAGAGACCTTGACAGCGGCTGACGGTCGACCGGGTCGTGGCTCATTACCACGACTCCCTCGCCGCGCCGGAAACCGCTTCCGCCGTCGGCTGCGGCACGGGATGCTCCTCGGCATGGCGGCGGTAGGCTGGCAGTTGGTTGGTCCAGACATCCTCCGCCAGTTCGTTCACCCAGGCACGGTCATGGTCGTTGTCGGCGGCAAGGTAGAACATGCGGTTATCGTCGACATAGGGTTTGATCGCCGAGCGCTGGTTGAGCACCAGCGTGACGCGCTCGCCGAGCTGTATCGGCGCGGTGCGGTGGAGCACGCCAAGGAACTGGCCGAGCGTGGCATAGTTCATCTTGTGGTCGATGCGCATGATCTTGTTGCGCGGCAGATCGCGGCCGGATTCCAGGATCGAGCGGCCGGTCTCGGAATCGTCGCAATAGATCTCAAGATGGCCGCCGATGAGCGGGTCGCTGATCGACAGCGGAATGAGCTCGGTCACCGGAACGCCGTCGCAATGCCATTCGACCGCACCGTCTTTCGGATTCATGAAGGTGACGGTCGAGCCGACGATCGACAGTGGATACGGCTCAAGCTTGGTGCCCATCATGTCGGACAGTCTTTCCAGGCGCAGCTTGTCGTGCAAAAGCTCCTTGATCTCTGGAATAAAGCGGTCGGCGCCGGTGATGAAGGTGAGGTCGAGGTGCTTGTGCACGGCATGGCTGGCCTTCAACTTCAGGGCGGCTTCCTCGATGGCGGCAAGCAGAGCGGGGTCGTAACCGTGACGATACTGGGCGACGCCGAAACCAGACACTTTCCAGGACGTCTCATGACCAATGATGGCCTCGCGACTCATTGCGCAACGCAGTTCGGGAATTGTATGGGCGTTCATTCTACTTTCTCCAAGGTGGGGGCAACACTTGGTTAACAGTCATTTAAACGCCTACCCCTGTAAATTTAGGAATGCTGGTGGTAGCGTAAGCCCAGCTTAAGGACGAAACCCCGTGCGTCTGCTCAGTCAGGTCAACCTCAACTCGCTGAAAATCGTGGAGAGCGCCGCGAGGCACAAGAATTTCACGCGTGCCGGCGAAGAGCAGTTCATCACCGCTTCCGCCGTCAGCCAGCGCGTGAAGAGCCTGGAGGATCAGCTTCGCTTCAAGATCTTCGAGCGCGGCGGCAATGCCGTGTCGCTGACGCCGGAGGGTGAGACCTACGTGGCGCGCGTCCGCGAGGCGCTGGAGCGGATCGTGGCGGCCAGCATGGAGGCTACGGGCCAGTCGCAGGCGCATGTGCTGCGGATCTGCGTGCTGCCGACTTTCGCCGCGCGCTGGCTGTTCCCGCGGCTTTCGGCCTTCCAGCGGCAATATCCCGACATCGAAATGCGGGTGTCGACCTCTTACGCCACGCATGAATTCTCAACCTCGGAATACGATCTCGAGATCCGATATGGCGACGGCAACTTCCCCGGCCTCACCTCGGAACTGCTGTTCAAGGAAGACCTGACACCGGTCTGCAGCCGCAAGCTCTTCCACGATGTGCTGGGCGACAAGCCGCTGTCGAAGGTGACGCCGGAAGACCTGCGCTATTTCACGCTGCTTCATTCCGACACCTGCACGCAGAACTGGCAGTCGTGGCTGGGCTTTGCCGGCGCGAGCTTCGTGCTTGGCGAAACCAGGAGCGTCTATTTCGATAGCTGCATGATGTCCTACGAGGCGGCCAATGCCGGAATGGGCTTTGCCGTCGCCAACCGCGCCTACATGGCAAGCGATATCCGCGCCGAACGGCTGGTGGCTCCCTTCGCGGTCCACCACCCCAATACGGCGGGCTGGTATTTCGTCAGCCCGATCAAGGCGCTCGGCGCCCGCAAGGTGGAGCTGTTCAAGCAGTGGCTCATGTCCGAAGCGGCGCTGACGCAGCGCCAGCTGGACATCGAGATCGCCGGCGGACAACAAGCGCGCTCGGCGGTGGCGTGAGGCCCCACGAATGCGCGCTGGAACGAATCCAGCACCGGCCGCGCAAGATATTCCGCGAAAGTGTGGTCGCTGGTGCTGATAAAGGCTTCCACCGGCATCTCGAATGGAGATGCTCGAACCCTTTTAATACTGCGTCGCCATCGGCTTTCGCACACTTGACATCGAGTACCTGTCGATCGACGTACCACAGCCATCTATTATATTGGTTGTTTGCTGGTAGGCGCCGTCAGCATCCGGATGCTTCCGCGGATAGATTAGGGTAACAGCAAATCCACGCGTCCCCGACAGGACAGTCAAAAAGGGACTTGTCATGAACGGATGATCCCATCGCTCGACGGCGCAGCAATCGGGGTTATCTTTTGCGTATTCGCCTGCGGCAGCGGCGCCGGAAATTGCGCGGGGAAAATCCGACTCCCGGGCTTCCAGAATGAGCGCGCTCTCAATCAACGCAGCGTCGGATGCGATCTGGCCCGTTTCACCGCAGTACCCATTCAACTCACCGGAATACCACGACGCCGCTGCCAATACGGCCAATAGAATTGCTGTTGTTGCCAACGCGCCCAATGCAAGCTTCCTAGTCATCCATGCCTCGATATTGAGAATGCGCCGATGCGGGCGGCGATTGCCGGCTACCAATGCTCTTGCATGTCTGTCTCAATGCCCCTGGTCTCCAATATTCGGCCATCCGCATCGATCGCGACTTCGCGGAAGTAATATTCCGGTTTCGGCGTCCTTTCGATGAGATAGCTCATCTGCACGATTGAGACGCCGTCTTCGTAGAGGCGCGCCGGAAACCGCAGCCACTCGTGATTGGAGTGACTGACGATGCAGCAGCCGGGGTTGCTTGACAGCAGTTCCTCGGCGGAGGCGTAGGCGATCGCCCCAAGCTCAACTCTTACCACATCCTCGGCAGCGATCGAGATGAGTTCCCGGTCGCCGAGATGTTGCTGATGGTTATACGCGACCATCCAGATGACCGGCCCAGCGACGGTGAGCGCGGCGAGAGCAAGGGCAGTTGTTGCAACAGTCTTCATAGTTGGCTCCGATCGCGCGTCACCCAAGGCGGCACCAGAGACCCCACAATGGTGGAGTCTTGCAGAATTTCGGGATTTTCCGGTGATTTGCTCGAGGCTGTATAGCCGGCTACCGCGATCGCACCATGACGCAGGGTCGAGACTCAGCTATCTTTGGTCCCGCGGCGGGCCTGATTTTCCCGCTTGGCCGGCGCTATCAGCTTCCTCCCAAGCAGCGCCGGCCTTCTTCGTTTCAGGCTGACGACAATTCAGCCCGCCCTGCCCTATTGCTTCGGCGCTGTACCCTGCTGGTCGCCACCGGTGGTCGATTTCGGCACCGGGTTCTTGTCGACCTGAGGGTTCTGGTTGACTTCAGCGCCCGGCGCCTTGGTGGGTTGCACGCTGTTGTCACAGGCGACGAGCACGAGCCCTGCCGCAAGAGCCAGCAGCACAGGAAGCTTTTTCATGACAAGCTCCTCTCGTTTGTTCCTTGATCTCAAGGGCAACGAAGCGGTGGCGGTTTGGTTGCGTGGCGCAGTTTGGCTGGCTGGAGGGGGAACCAACCGGCGCGCGCCCGGTTGAGACCCGATCGAACCGCGTAAGGAGATGGCCATGATCCGCCTGCTGTTAACAGGGCTGTTTGCCTACACCGCCTACCGCGTCGCCATGAGGATCATCGACGAGGTTCCCGGCGATGTCGCACCGCTGGACATGCCGGGCGACGAGAGACGCGCGCTGCGGCGACAGTCGGCGGCGATGGGAGTCGAGCCGAAGCGGTAGAATCTCCCCTTCTGGGGAAGATCGTCTGTCGCGTCGGCTTTCGCCAATCGCCAGCGCCATACCCGTTGCGAACAAAGCGGAAACGATGCTTGATGGGCGATGAACATCGCCGCTCGTGATTCGTCCTTCGAGGCGCCCGCCTATCTTGCCCGGCTGAACGACGAGCAGCGGCTGGCGGTGATGCATGGCGACGGCAAGGTGGCCGCGCCGCTGCTCGTGATCGCAGGTGCCGGTTCCGGCAAGACCAACACGCTGGCGCATCGCGTCGCCCACCTCATCGTCAAGGGCGCCGATCCGCGCCGCATTCTGCTGATGACCTTCTCCCGTCGCGCCGCTGCCGAGATGGCCAAGCGCGTTGAGCGCATCGCCGGCGAGGTGCTGGGGCGCGACGCGGCCATCATCGCCGACGCGCTCGCCTGGGCCGGCACTTTCCACGGCATCGGCGCGCGACTGCTGCGCGATTATGCCGAGCAGATCGGCCTCGATCCGGCCTTCACCATCCACGACCGCGAGGATTCCGCCGACCTGATGAACCTTGCCCGGCACGAGCTGGGATTGTCGAAAACCGAAAGCCGCTTTCCGACCAAGGGCACCTGCCTGCAGATCTATTCGCGGGCGGTGAATGCGCAGGCGCCGCTGGGTGAAGTGCTGGGCTCGGCCTTCCCGTGGTGCGCGGCATGGGCGGACCAGCTCAAGGCGCTGTTCGCGGCCTATGTCGAGGCCAAGCAGGCGCAGAACGTGCTCGATTACGACGACCTGCTGCTCTACTGGGCGCAGATGGCGGCGGAGCCGGAGATCGCCGCGCATCTTTCCAGCCGCTTCGACCATGTACTTGTCGACGAATACCAGGACACCAACCGGCTGCAGGCCTCGATCCTTCTGGCGCTGAAACCGGACGGCGCGGGCTTGACCGTCGTTGGCGACGACGCGCAGTCGATCTATTCCTTCCGCGCCGCGGAAGTGCGCAACATCCTCGACTTTCCAAGACAGTTCGCGCAAGAAGCAGCGGTCATCATGCTGGAGCGCAATTACCGCTCGACCGAGACGATCCTGGCCGCGGCCAACAAGGTGATCGGCGAGGCCAGCGAGCGTTTCACCAAGAATCTCTGGACCGAGCGGCGGTCATCGCACAAGCCGCAGCTGGTCAGCGTGCGCGACGAGGCCGAGCAGGCCAATTATGTCTGCCAGGCGATCCTCGCCGAACGCGAGGCCGGCACGGCGCTGAAGGCGCAGGCGGTGCTGTTCCGCACCTCGAGTCATAGCGGGCCGCTGGAGGTCGAGCTCACGCGCCGCAACATCCCTTTCGTCAAGTTCGGCGGCCTGAAATTCCTCGATGCCGCGCATGTCAAGGACATGCTGGCGATGCTGCGCTTCGCCGAAAACCCGCGCGACCGCGTCGCCGGTTTTCGGGTGCTGCAGCTCATGCCGGGCATCGGCCCATCCGCCGCCTCGCAGATCGTGGACGCCATGGCGACATCGCTGGACGAGACGCTGGGCCTTGCCCGCTTCCGGCCGCCGCAGCGCGCCGCGCAAGATTGGCCGGTCTTCCTCGACATCTATGGCGGCTTGCGCGCCGGCGCCAAATGGCCGGCCGACCTCGAGCGGATCAGGCTCTGGTACGAGCCGCATATGGAACGCATCCATGAGGATGCGATCACGCGCCGCGCCGACCTCATCCAGCTCGAACAGATCGCATCGACCTATCCGTCGCGCGAGCGCTTCCTGACCGAGCTCACCCTCGACCCGCCCGACGCCACCAGCGACCAGGCCGGGCCGCCGCATCGTGACGAGGATTACCTTATCCTATCGACCATCCATTCGGCCAAGGGCCAGGAGTGGAAGAACGTCTTCGTGCTCAACACCGTCGACGGCTGCATCCCGGCCGATCTCGGCGTTGGCACCAAGGAGGACATCGAGGAGGAGCGGCGCCTGCTCTACGTGGCGATGACCAGGGCCAAGGACAGCCTGCATCTCGTCGTGCCGCAGCGCTTCTATCCGCACAACCAGCCGGCGCGCGGCGACCGCCATGTCTATGCCTCGCGCACCCGCTTCATCCCGGCCTCGATGCTTTCAGCCTTCGAGCAGTCGTCCTGGGCAAGCGCCGCGCTCAAGGACGACCCGCGCCAGAAGCCGGGCGTCAAGGTCGATCTCGGCTCCCGCATGCGCGGGATGTGGAAATAGGCCGCCTGCCCGACGGATCACGTCCAGGTACGGAAAAATCGGCACGCGCGGAACCACTCGCCGCAAGCCGCGTTGTGTGACGTCCTCCCTCCAGACCGGAGGCGGCAGCCCCCGCTTCCACAGCCAATAGACGAGGTCCGAATGTACGACAGGATGTTCTTCACCCCGGTCGCCCTCAGCGTCGGCGCCGGCCACAAGCGCATGATCGCCTCGCTGTTCGAGATGCATGACTTCCTGACCGAGTTTCCGCCGTCGCGCCGCCGCCTCAGCTACGGCGCCGCGGTGAAGGCCTGCGAGGCGGCGCGCAGTGGAGAAATCCCGGCCGAGGCGGCGCGCGATGCGCTGATCACCTTCGCGGTGACGGCGGGCGTGCTCTGGCCTTCGGAGCAGCCGGTCGTCTCGGTCAAGCCGGTGGCGCGCGGATATGGCGGTTTCGCCGGCTGAGTTTTACGGCAAAGGACTACCCTCCCGCGAAAAACCCGCCCTCAGTGGCGGGCTTTTCCGTGCCGTCATTCCGGCTTGGCGGCGGCGGGCGCGGCCTCAGCGATCGGCGCGGCCGGTTCGGCCGCGGCGACGAAGGGATAGACAAGTTGCTGGTGATAGAATTGCGGCACCGGCTCGTCGACGCCGTATTTTTCCGGCATTCGTTGCGGCATGAACAACGTGCCGCCGATCAGGTCGAGAAAGGGCAACTGTCCGGCGAAATTCCTGTCATAGGCCTGGCGTTCGTTGGCATGATGCCAATGATGGAACTGCGGCGAGCCAATCAGCCATTTCAACGGCCCGAATTTGATGCGCGTGTTGGAGTGGATGAACACCGACTGCCAGTGATAGATCAGCACGTAGATAAGAACCGCCTCGCCGGAAAAACCCAGCGCGAACAGCGGCAGGAACGAAGCCGACTTGGTCAGGATCTGGTCCACCGGATGCACGCGGTGGGCGGCCAGCCAGTCCATCTCCTCGATCGAGTGGTGGATGGCATGAAAGCGCCACAGGAACGGCACCGCGTGAAAGGCGCGATGGGCAAGGTAGAAGCCGATATCGGCGATGAGCAGAGCCTCGATTGCCTGCAGCCATAAAGGCTGCGACTGGACGGCGGCGGTGAGCGCTTCGGGAACGAAACGCTGCACCACAAGCATCGCCGCGCCGACCACCAGCAACATGCCGAGCTTGATGACGATGCCGTTGAAGAGCAGATAGACAACGTCGTTCAGCCAGTGCCGGCGCGTCGCCGATTGCTCGGCATGCAGCGGCAGAAGCTGCTCGAGCGGAATGAAGATGAGGGCGATGCCCAGCACCGCCTTGAAATCGATAAGGTCGAACACGGTCGCTCGCGGATCGGCTGAGGCCAGCCTCCGATACTAGCCGCCAAAGGATGAACGGACCGTTGATGGCAGAGCATGATGCCGAAAAGCGTGAAGCGGTTTTCGGGCGACATCATGCTCTATCTCTTTGATTTAGAGCCGGATTCAGATTTCAGGTCGAACAGACCTGAAATCATCCGGCTCTAGGCATGCGCGGCGCCGCGACACCCTATGAAACTTTTCGAGCGCTGCGTGAAACACCGCACGGACCGCTCGCGTTCACCATGTCAGTGCGGACGCGCGGCAAGGAGGGCGGATGTTTCTCGATCGCGAGCGTTTCAAGCCGGCGGCCGAAATGCGGCTCGGCCGGGACAGATCCTCCATCCGGGTGACGATAACCGACCCCACGGTGTGCGAACTCGGCGAAGCCGTCTATGCCTGGATCACCGCCGGAGGCAAGCCAGTCAGGATCGGCACCTGCGGCGCGTCGGCGGGCAAGCGCCTGCTTTCCTATCCCGGCTATATCAACCGCAGCCTCACCGGCCGCGGCGGCGCGACGCCCAAATGGGAGGCGCTGAAGTGGCTGAATCTGCTCACCGAACACGGCACGCTGACGGCGGTGGTGCACCAGCCGGAGCCGACCACGACCGCGGCCGGCCTGATCAGGCCCTATCTCGATGTCGAGCGCCAGTTGATCCGCCAGCACAGGCCGCTGCTCAACCGCAGCCACCGTTGACCTCGCCTTCCAGGGCCGCAGGCACGGCAATGGGCGGCTACGGCGGTTGCCAAGCCTAAACGGATCGCACTTTCCTGGAATTGATTAGTGGACCGTGCCAGCGGCGTCGCCCGCCAGCCCGCCACGCGGGCTCTCGAAGCTCACCTGGTCGCGGCCATTGGACTTGGCCTTGTAGAGATGGCGGTCGGCGACCTCGAACATGTCGTGGTAGGTGGTCGGGCCGCGGAAGGCGGTACCGCCGATGCTCACCGAAAGCGGCCAGGGCCGCCCGCCGGGTGCAAACTCGGCCTCGCGGATGCGGCGCCTGATGGATTCGGCGACCAGGAAGGAGCGCGCGGCGTCGGCGCCGGGCAGGAAGACCGCGAATTCCTCGCCGCCGATACGCCCGACAATGTCGGCGCCGTGCAGTTGCCCCTTGATCGTCGCCGCGATCAACCTCAGCGCCTGGTCGCCGCAATCGTGACCGAGGCGGTCATTGATCGACTTGAAGTGATCGGCATCGACGATCAGCAGCGCGCCGGCATCGGCGACCGTCTGGCCCCGCGCCCGCTCGAGATAGGCCTCCACCAGCATCGAGAAGGCGCCGCGGTTGAAGACCGCCGTCAGGCTGTCGGTCGCGGCAATGACGCTGAGTTCCTTCTGCGTGATCGCCAGCTGGCGCATCTTCCACATCAGGAAGAACAGGAAGGAGCCGCCGAGTACAAGCGGCAGGAACAGGTCCGTGAGTTGCGCCCACAGCAGCGCCTGCGGCGACAGCGAGGGGAAATTGAAGGAATCGACGAAGAAGGCGGCGGCAATGAAAAAGGCGGTGCCGGCGGCGGTGACCACCACGACCCTGCCCCAACTCGTGGGGGACAAATCGATGCGCATGTCATTGCTCCCACTGCAACTGGCTTATTGTGCAGCGCGAGCGCAAAAGAAGTCCTAACATATTAGCTTCAACGCAAGTGTGGTTAACACGCCGTCGGCATCGCCTTTAGTGACGGGCTCTCCGGCTGGCCGGAGGTTCTCGTCAGCGCGCCGCCGCAGCCGGCGACGCGGTAGGAGAATGCCGCGGAGCCTCACGGCCGGTTCGACACTCCCGGTTGGCCGTTGCCTTGACTTTTCTTAAATTTGGAAAACTTCTCAATAACAACCCGGCCGCAAACTCAGCCATTCATGGACAATGCAGCCCGATATGCCACTTGACCGGCTATTGCCGGATAACTCGCGCCGAGCACTTCTTCCGGCCAACGCGCTTTCAGGCGTAGGCGCGACCTTCCTCGGAGCGCTGGAACAGCGCAAGGTCGAGCGGCACCGAGGGTCGGCCGAGCACCGTGAGCAGCATATGCGCCTGGCCGCGATGGTGGGTCTGGTGGTTGAAGAAATGGCTGAGCGCAGGCGAAAGGCGCTGCGAGACGGTGCGCATGTCCACCGTCATGTAGGAGAAACGGCCGGTGATCGCCTTGTCGCCCATCCCTGTCACCCAGTCGACGACCCTCCTGTCCTCGGCCTCGCGCGCCAACCTCAGGGCCGGCAAGGCGTGGTAGAGTATGGCGGCGGTGTTCGAGGGCGCGTCGCCCTCGCCGGTGAAACGCTTCATCCAGACGCGGTCGACGGCGAGCAGATGGTTCAGCGTGCCGAGCATCGAGCCGAAGGCGGCGCCGACGTCGCGACCGAGTTCGTTTTCGCCAAGATCGGCGGCGGCATCGTAGAGGCGGCCATTGGCCCATTGATTGTAGGCCGCAAACATCATGAAATGCTGCTTCATTCTTCCCACCCGGCTTAACCCGAATCCAGCCCCTTCGTAACCCGCAGCAACGGACCCGCCAATGACCATTCTGCTTTACGACCTTGTCGGCCATGACACCGCCCGACCCTTCAGCCCGCATTGCTGGAAGACCAAGATGGCCTTGGCGCATAAGGGGCTTGCCGCCACCAAGGTGCCGACGCGCTTCCTGGAGGTGCCGAAGGTCGAGGGCGGCGTATCGAAGACGGTGCCGGTGATCCGCGACGGCGAGCGCGTGGTGGCCGATTCCTTCGCCATCGCGCTCTATCTCGACGAAGCCTACCCCGAACGGCCGACGCTGTTTTGCGGCGAAGGCGGCAAGGCGACGGCGCGCTTCATCGAGCGCTGGTCGCAGTTCACCATCCACCCTTATATCGCGACGGTGGCTCTGACCGATCTGCATGCGATGCAGGATGAACCGAACGCTGCCTATTTCCGCGAGAACCGCGAACAGCGCTACGGCAAGCGCCTGGAAGACGTCGTGGCCAATCGCGAGGCCGGGCTCTCGGCCTTCCGCGCCGCGCTGGAGCCGCTGCGCTCGACGCTGACCTACCAGCCCTTCATCGGCGGCGAGGCGCCTCTGTTTGTCGATTACATCGTGTTCGGGGCGCTGCAATGGGGCCGCATCGCCTCGTCTTTCCAGTTGCTCGACGATGCCGACGGCATCGCGCGCTGGTTCGAGCGCTGCCTCGACCTGCATGGCGGGGTCGGCCGGCAGGTCGCGGCTGCGGCGTGAGCGCCGCGAGCGCGGGACTGCCATGTTGCGCTATGAGATGCAGGCCGAGATCTGGGTCTATCCCGGCAAGGGAGGTTGGCATTTCATGACGCTGCCGACGGACGTCGCGGCGCGGATCAAGGCGGCGACGGCGGGGCTGGCGCGCCCTTGGGGCTCGCTCGGCATCACGGCGACGATCGGCAAGACCAGGTGGCAAACGTCGCTCTTTCCCGACAAGCCGTCCGGCAGCCTGCTGTTGCCGGTCAAGGGCTCGGTGCGCCAGCAGGAAGGCCTCAACGCGGGCGATGAGCCTACAGTGACCGTTGAGATCGAGCTTTAGCGCCTATTTCTGGGGCGCCTTGGTCGTCTCGCCGTTGTCGACCAGCCTCACGCAAATCGGGTCGCCCTCGCCCATGCGCGTGCATTGCCATTCCGGGCCGAAGCCGAAATTGTGATCTCGCGGCGGCAGGGCCAGCAGGACGAAGATGATCACGGCGCACATGACCGCCATGAGAACTATGCCTGCCATGTCGCCGCGTCTGAGATAAGGCCGGTTCATCGCCTCGGGCTCCACCGCCGCGGTGCTCCGGACCTCGCGCCCGAGGCGCATGCAGCTGCCTGATTATCCCGCAAACGGCTCGCCTTGACCAGAAGCCGCCTCCCCTTGGCAAGCCGCCGGGCGACTTGTATAGAGCCCGCCACTCCAATTTCCATTCCCACAACAAGGACGACCCTATGGCGATCGAACGCACCTTCTCCATGATCAAGCCGGACGCGACCAGGCGCAACCTCACCGGCGCCATCACCAAGATGCTGGAAGACGCCGGCCTGCGCGTCGTCGCATCGCGCCGCGTGTGGATGAGCCGCCGCGAGGCCGAAGGTTTCTACGCCGTGCACAAGGATCGCCCGTTCTTCGGCGAACTGGTGGAATTCATGTCGTCGGCGCCGACGATCGTGCAGGTGCTGGAGGGCGAGAGCGCCATCGCCAAGAACCGCGAAGTGATGGGCGCCACCAACCCGGCCAACGCCGCCGAGGGCACCATCCGCAAGGTGCATGCGCTGTCGATCGGCGAGAACTCCGTGCATGGCTCCGACGCGCCGGAGACCGCCGCGCAGGAGATCAAGTACTGGTTCTCGGACACCGAGATCGTCGGCTGATCCTGTAGGTCGAAATCTGGAAAAGGGTCGGCGCTTCGCCGGCCCTTTGTTTTTGGGTTCAGTCGCCATCGCCGTAGCGGATGACCTCGACCTTCTCCCTTGTGATCAGGCAGCTCTTCGTCCTGGTCAGCGCCTTGATCTCAGGGATCAGCGCATCGATCTTCTCCGGCGCGTCGACGATCTCGACGACGATCGGCAGATCCTGCGACAGGCGCAGGATCTTGGCAGTGTGCAGCACGCTCGAGCGGCCGAAGCCGAGCGGGCCCCTCAGCACCGTGGCGCCCGCCATGCCGGTCTCGCGCGCCTTGATGACGATCGCCTCGTGCAGCGGCTTGCCGTCGGCTGCTCTGTCGTCCTCGCCGAAGAAGATCCTGAGCAGCGCGCATTGCGTGGGAAGTTCCATGTTTTTCCTCCCTTATCGCCTGTTGGCCCAATCACCTCTCGACCGGTAAGCGGTTGAGCCTGGACGCCATGAGATAGCCCAGCCACGCCGCGGCGAGCGACAGGCCGACCACACTGATGAGATAGGTCGCGGCCAGCGGCCAGTCGCCCTCGAACAGCAGGATAAATGTATCGAGGCTCATCGCCGAAAACGTGGTGAGGCCGCCGCAGAAGCCGGCCATGACGAAATTGCGGCTGGCCGGGCCGACCATCAGGCGCCCGTCCGGCCCGGTCAGCGTGGCGAAGGCCGTGATGACCCACGAGCCGACGACATTGACGAAAGCAGTCGACCAAAGCGCGTTCATGCCGAGCAGAGAGACGATGACATAGCTCGACAGGAAGCGGGCCAGCGAGCCGATCGCCGCGCCACAACCGACCGCCAGATAAAGCCGCATCGTCATCTGCCTGTCCATCATCGCTCAGCCCACTACCCAGGCGACGGCCCAGAAGCCGAGCGCGACGAACAGCACGCACAGAACCGACGAAGCGACGACGTTGAAGGCTGCGAGCCGCCCCTCGCCGTCGAGCGCCAGGTTGAGCGTCTGCAGGCAGAAGGACGACACCGTGGTGTAGCCGCCGAACAGGCCGACGACGATCAGGTCGCGGATGAGATCGCCGGCGAATACGCCGCCGGCAGCCCGCGCCGCGCCTGCGAAGGCGCCGATGGCCAAGGCGCCGGAGACGTTTACCAGCAACGTGCCCCAGGGAAAGGTCTCGCCGATGGCACGGCCGACCACGCCGGAGAGGAAAAAGCGGGAAATGCCGCCGAGGAAACCGCCAATCAGGACCAGGGCGCAAGCCGCAAGGGTCATCGCTTCAATGCCTTTCCAAACGCGATTCCGCATCGGAACCACTTCACGAAATCAGGCATGATGCGAGCGGGAAAACAAATCCTGCCGCGCGAGAGCACGCCTGGCAGGAGTCATCAGCCCATAAGGGCGGTTTCGGGGGAACCCCATCCCCATTTTCGAGGGAGCCTAGGGAGTCGAGGCGGCGCGGTCAATTGGTGCCCTCAGCGGATCAGCGGCGTGTCCCAGAGATCGCCGAGCAGCGTCTTCAATTCCTGGAAGCGCTTCGGCCCAAGCTCCTCGGCCCATTCCCGCTCGATATCGAGCAGGATGTCCGCCATCTTCTGGTAAGCGGCCCTGCCCCTGTCGGTGAAGTTCACGACGGTCCCACCGGCATCGTCAGGCGCCGCGCTGCGGGTGATGTAGCCCATCCCTTCCAGCGTCTTCAGCAACTGGTTCATGGCCTGCTTGCTCATCGCGGCCCGCTCGGCAAGCGCGCTGGGGCGCATCCCGTCCGGTCCTGGATACTGGATCACGGCCATATGCGGCGGGCTCAAATCGTCGAAGCCGGATGCCCGCAAATCCCTGATCAGCTTGCGGTGGATGGCCAAGGCCGGCACGCGCAACAGCGCGCCGATCAATGGCGGTTTTTGCGGAGGATCGTCCGTGGATTGGGGCATTGACATGCTGGTAAATTGAGTTTACTCATTTCGGTAAATTCGATTTACCACATGGGAGGATGGAATGCTAGGGAAAGCCAGCAATGTGCGCGTCAATCCAGCGGAAGAAACGATCGGCGATGACGGCGGCCTCGCCATTCGCTTCCTGCTCACCGGCGACCAGTCCAACGGCAGCATCGCGGCCTTCGAACTGACCGTGCCCGGCTCGCAGCGGCTGCTCGCCCCGGCGCACAGCCACGACCACTACGAAGAAACGATGTACGGCATCGAGGGCGTGCTGACGCTCACGGTCGACGGCCAGAGACACGAGGTCGGGGTGGGACAGGCTCTCTGCATTCCGCGCGGCGCGGTCCATCGCTTCGACAACAACACCGCGGAAACCGCCAAAGTGTTGTGCGTGGTCACACCCGCGGCGATCAGCCCGGACTATTTCCGCGAGGCCTTTGCCATTTTTGGCGCCGGCGGCCCGCCGGACCGGGCGAGGATCATGGACCTTATGCGCCGCTTCGGCCTGACACCAGCGGCGACGCCGCAGGCTTGAGCGCATGCCGCAAATCGAACTGGGCTGAATGGAACCGGGACAGACCTCAACTCGCGCCAAGCAAATCAAACCGGCAGGCTTGGGAAGGATAGCGGTCGTTCGATGGCCGAACGGGATTTTTATTCGCGCTGTTGACGCGGTCCGGCATGCTAGAGCGTTTCACCATTTCCTGGAAACGGCGAATATCTCTTTGTTTCACGCAATTCCGGACGGAAAACCGCGTCCCACTTTCCTGGAATTGCTCTTAAGACCCGCCGGCCCCCCCCGGCGGGCAGACGTCATTTGGCTTGACGGTCTTTCACATTCGCATGGGCGTTCGCCGCCTCGGTATCGGTAGACGGCGTCTTCGTCTCCTCGCCGGCGAACGGACTGCCCTGTCCAGGCGCAAGGTCGCCGCTGTGGCCGGCCTTGTTGGTCTGGAAAGGCTGGCTGTCGGGGCTGAGGCCGTGCTGCGTGGCGTTGAACAGGTGATCGTCCGCCCTGGCAAAACCGGCCAAGGCGATCAGCGATATGCTTGTGATTGCGAGAAAGAGCGTGTGCTTTTTCATATCTGGTCTCCTTTGAGTGCCAGATCGATCCGCGCCTTCGGTCTGGCGGTTAAGTGAAGGGACATCGTCCCTTTGCCTGCCCGCCATCTGCATAAGTCAACGCCTGGCGTTGCCGGCTTATTCCGGCGAACACGGTTTCGAGGCGGAAAAGTCGCGCGGTCAGGCGCGGCGCACGACGTCAGTGCGCCATTTTCAGCAAAACCGTCTGCGGCTTGCCGTCCAGCGGATCGACCTGATGACGAGTATCAGGGATGAACATCAGCCGCTCGCCGACCGTGATGCGGGCCTGCAGCGCGTAGGTCCGGCCCTTCTGGATAGCCTTGGGGTCAAAGCCGATGTCGAATTTGATCGGCACCTGGCCGGTGGGCGCTATCCTGCGCTTGGCGATCACGGTCGCCGGTGCGTCTGCCAGCGAGACGTCGGCGAGCTCGACCACGAGCACGGCATCGGGTGGCAGGGCGACGCGTTCGCGATAGGTCACCTCGCCCGCAATCGTCTTTTCGCCGGCATTGGTCATTTCCGGCACGGCAAGCACGCCGACGACCAGCGGCACCAGCCCGAAGATGAAGAACTCCGCGATCCCGTCCAGCATGAGATTGCTCCGCCAAGCAAATCAAACCGATTGGCAAGCTTGGGAAGGATTGCGGTCGTTCGATGGCCGAACGGGAGTTTTTTTCTGACGCATGTCGTTGCCCCAGAACCGCTGCACACTTCTGGGCGACATGCATTATTCGCCCTGTTTCTTCCAGCGGTCCGCGGCGTGATCGTCGGCTTCCTTGGCCTCGACCCAGCCACCTTGAGTTCCGTCGGCGAGATGCTCCTTCTTCCAGAAGGGCGCGCGCGACTTCAGGTAATCCATGAGGAAATTCGCCGCCTCGAAGGCCGCCTGGCGGTGCGACGAGGCCGCGACCACCAGCACGATGTTTTCGCCCGGCGCTATCTTGCCATGGCGATGGATGACGGTGAGCCCCTGCAGCGGCCAGCGCTCGAGGGCTTGCGCGGCGATGCGGCCGATCTCGGCCTCGGCCATGCCCGGATAGTGCTCGAGCTCGAGCGCCGACAGCGCACCCTGCTCGTCGCGGCAAAGGCCGGAGAAGGTGACCACGGCGCCGATATCGGCCCGGCCCCCGGTCAGGCCGGCGATCTCGGCGGCGACGTCGAAATCCTCGCGCTGGATGCGGATGGCGGGCACTACCGCGCCGACCATCTCAACCCCCGGTCATCGGCGGAAACAGCGCGATTTCGCGCGCGCCCGCTATCTTCTCGCGGTGGCCGACATGTTCCTGGTTGATGGCGACGCGGATGACGTCGGGGTATTGCAGCGCGTTCTCATACTCCTCGCCGCGCGACTTCAGCCAGCGCAGCAGATCGGCGACCGTCTCGATGCCGGAAGGCAATTCGACGTCCTCTTCCGGCTTGCCGATCCGCTCGCGCACCCAGGCGAAATAGATGAGCTTCGTGGACATTGTCTTCACTCGTCCATGATGTGCTTGAGGCCGGCGCGGAAATAGTCGTAGCCGGTGTAGAGCGTGACGAGCGCCGCGACCCACAAGAGCACCAGGCCGATCTGGGTGGTCAGCGGAAAGATCTTGTCGCCGGCCGGGCCGACCAGCAGGAAGGCGATGGCGACCATCTGGATCGTGGTTTTCCACTTGGCGAGCTGGGTCACCGGCACCGACACCTTCAAGGCAGCCAGATATTCGCGCAGGCCCGAAACCAGGATCTCGCGGCACAGGATGATGATGGCCGCCCAGAGCGACCAGCCGGCGATGCCGCCATGGCGGTCGGTGTCGGCGGCAAGCAGGAGCAGGCAGGTGGCGACCAGCAATTTGTCGGCGATCGGATCCAGCATCTTGCCGATGTTGGAGGTCTGCTGCCAGGCGCGCGCGAAATAGCCATCGAAGTAATCGGTGATGGAGGCCAGCAGGAAAATGACCAGCGCCGACCAGCGGGCGAAGTCGGACGACTTCAGATGCCCCTCGAGAAAGAAGCACAGCACGACCAGCGGCACCGCGACGATGCGGGCATAGGTGAGGATGTTCGGCAGGTTGAACGCGCGTTGTGCCATGTTGTCTCGGGAAATCTCCTCCGCCAGACGTACTCAAATCAGAAGCGAATGTAGGGGGTCAACAGGCGAGATTCGATTGGACAGGGAAAAATGCCACGGATGCGTCGAGAACAAGGACGATGCAGACGTCTGATCGCCAGGGCGAGCTATCGCGGACCTTCGAGTTAGCGGAGGTCTCTGTGCGTTCGTCATCCACGGGCGGAGCGGGAGCGAAGCGGACGCGCAGACCCTAGGATAACGAAGGCGCGGGGTTCTCCGCCAATCTTCTGACTAAAGTTAGCCAGCGCAAGTCTCTTCAACCTTCCGTGCCCGACCCTAGCCCTCTCAGCTCTCGTGGAAGTGATTGTAGACCAGCTTCGCCACATGCTCGGAAATGCCGTCGACTTTGACCAGGTCCCCGACCGCGGCGCGGCTGACCGCCTTGGCGGTGCCGAAGGCGAGCAGCAGGGCGCGCTTGCGGCCCGGGCCGATGCCGGCGATCTCGTCGAGCGGGCTTTTGACCATCTCCTTCTTGCGCCGCGCCCGGTGCGAGCCGATGGCGAAACGGTGCACCTCATCGCGCAGGCGCTGGACGAAATAGAGCACCGGATCGCGCACCGGCAGCATGAAGGAGTCCCTGCCCTTGACGAAGAAGCGCTCGCGGCCGGCGTCGCGGTCCGGGCCCTTGGCGATGCCGATGGCCACCACCCGGTCCTCGACGCCGAGATCGGCGAGGATCTGGCGCACCGCCGTCATCTGGCCTTGGCCGCCGTCGATCAGGATGACGTCCGGCCAGGCCGGGAAGCCGCCATTGCCGGCGACCAGATCCTCCTCGCCTGTTTCGTCCTCGACCGCCGGGCCGGGCTGAACGTCGCCATGTTCCTTGAGCAGCCGCGAAAAGCGCCGCTGCATCACTTCGCGCATCATGCCGAAATCGTCGCCCGGCGTGATCTCGGTCGAGCGGATGTTGAATTTCCGGTACTGGTTCTTCACGAACCCCTCCGGCCCGGCGACGACCATGGCGCCGACCGCATTGGTGCCCATGATGTGCGAGTTGTCGTAGACCTCGATGCGCACCGGCGGTTTTTCCAGGCCGAAGGTCTCGGCAAAACCCTTGAGCAGACGCGCCTGGGTCGAGGTCTCGGCCAGCCTGCGGCCGAGTGCCTCGCGCGCGTTCTGCAGCGCATGGTCGGTCAGGTCCTTCTTCTCGCCGCGCTGCGGCACCGAGATGGATATCTTGCGGCCGGCATGGGTCGAGAGCGCCTCGGCGAGCAGTTCCTGCTCCTGCGCGGTCTGCGACAGCAGCAGCGCGCGTGCCGGCAGCTTGTCGTCATAGAACTGCGCCAGGAACGAACCCAGCACCTCCGCCGGCTCCAGCGCCGGATCGGCCTTGGGGAAATAGGCGCGGTTGCCCCAGTTCTGGCCGGTGCGGAAGAAGAACACCTGGATGCAGGTCTGGCCGCCTTCCTGGTGGATGGCGAAGACGTCGGCCTCTTCCACCGTCTGCGGGTTGATGCCCTGATGCGCTTGCACATGCGAGAGCGCCGCAAGACGGTCGCGATAGATGGCGGCGCGCTCGAAATCGAGCTCCTCCGAGGCCTGCTGCATGGCGGCCGAGATTTCGGTCTTCACCTTCTGGCTGCGGCCGGAAAGGAAATCCTTCGCTTCTTCGACCAGCTCGGCATAGCCCTGATGCGAGATCTCGCCGGTGCAGGGACCGGCGCAGCGCTTGATCTGGTAGAGCAGGCAGGGCCGCGTGCGGTTCTCGTAGAAGGAGTTGGTGCAGCTTCGAAGCAGGAAGGCGCGCTGCAGCGAGTTGATGGTGCGCCCGACCGCGCCGGCCGAGGCGAAAGGGCCGAAATAGTCGCCCTTGCGCGAGCGCGCGCCGCGATGCTTGTAGATGCCGGGCGAGACATGGTCGCCGGTCAAGAGGATGTAAGGGAACGACTTGTCGTCCCGCATCAGCACGTTGAAGCGGGGCCTGAGCCGCTTGATGAGGTTGGCCTCCAGCAGCAGCGCCTCGATCTCGGTGCGGGTGACGACGAACTCCATCGTCGCCGTCTCGCGCACCATGCGGCCGATGCGGGCGGTGTGGAACCGCCCCTGAGCATAGTTGGTGACGCGCTTCTTCAGGCTGCGCGCCTTGCCGACATAGAGCACGTCGCCGGCGGCGTTCATCATGCGGTAGACGCCGGGCTGGTTGGGCAGCCGCTTGACGAAGGTCTGGATCACCTCGGCGCCGACCATGCCGTCGGCGTCGCCGGCATGAGGCGTCCAGTCTATGGCCGTGAAGGCGACGTCAGGCCCGGTCGGGATCGTCTCCGGCTCGACGATCTCCTCCGCCGCCTCGTCCTCGATGTCGAGATCGACATCGGGCGGCAGATCGTCGGCGGCGCCGTTTCTTTTATGTCTTTGGGCTGCGGGACTCATTCCACCATGCCTGTCACATCGGGCGTCTGCCACGCAAGATGCTGGCCGCCGTCGAGCGCGATCATCTGGCCGGTCACCGAGCGCGCCTGCCAGAGATAGCGGATCGTGGCGCCGAATTCGGGCAATTGCGGGCCGCGCTTCAGAATGAGGCCGTCGACCTGCTTGCCGAAATCATCGTCGTCCTGTCGCTTGTTCTTCAGCGTCGGGCCAGGACCGATGGCATTGACGCGGATGCGCGGCCCGAGCGCCTGGGCCAGCATCTCGGTTTGCGTCCACAGCGCCGATTTCGACAGCGCATAGGAGAAATAACGTGGCGTCGGCCGCCAGACGCGCTGGTCGATGATGTTGACGATCAGCCCCTCTTCGCCTTCAGGCAGGGCGCGGGCAAAGGCCTGCGCCAGAAGCGCCGGCGCCTTCACATGGATGGCGAAGTGGCGATCCCAGGCCTGCCAGTCGAAATCCTCGACACGATCGTCGACGAACAGGGAAGCGTTGTTGACCAGCAGCGTGACAGGTCCGAGCACCGCTTGCGCGCGACCGACAAGGCCGCCCACGGCTTCCATGTCGGTGAGGTCGGCCGCTACCATGGCGGCGCGGCCGCCTTCGCCCGCGATCTTCTCCGCCAGCGCCTCTGCCTCGTCGCTTGACCGGTTGGCGTGGATGGCGACAGCAAAGCCATTGGCGGCAAGGTCCTCGACGATCGCCTTGCCGATCCGTCTTGCTCCACCCGTCACCAGCGCGACAGCCGTGGCTTGTCTCATCTTGTCAATCCTCAATCGGCTTCACGATTCCGGGAAGCCGGCACAATATGACGGGCCAAGCGTTAAATGCCATTTCCACCTGGGGCAAGAATGTGGCGAAGCGGCCCGGACGCGCTTCCACCCCGCCGGATTCGGGGCACCGCTCCCGGCAATATATGTCGCTGGACCCCTTGAACCAAGCGGTGTGCAGCGCAACATATTTAGCCTGCTGACATTCGCTGTTGCGAAGATGCAACGTCAACTTTCGGCCTCATTCGCGCCGGGATATGACCCAAGTTCAGGTTCGCTTCAGCCGCATTTCAGCACGACATTTGGAACCGTTGAGCGCCAAGCCCGTTTATCCCCCCGGACGGGCCGGGGCGTTTCATGAACAAACAAGCCTAAGTGTCTTGTGGCTTAAGGAGAGTATAACAATGAAGACCAATCTCAAATTCGCGCCGCTCGCTGCTGCGCTCGGGCTGTTCGCCCTTGGTGGTACCGCCTTCGCGGCCGACGTCGTTTCCGAGGAGCCGCCGGCTCCCGCCCCGGTTGCCGAGCTTCCGGTTGCTTCCTGGGCCGGCCCTTATGCCGGTATCAATCTCGGCTACGGCTTCGGCGGCCATGTGAAGGCCCCGGGCGTCGACGCCAAGACCAAGGGCTTCATCGGCGGCGTTTTCGGCGGCTACAACTGGCAGCAGGATAACTTCGTCTACGGTGCTGAAGCCGACCTCGGCTACAACGGCACCAAGGGTTCGGACAACGGCCTTTCGGCCAAGACCGGCATCGAAGGTTCGCTGCGCGCGCGCCTCGGCTATGCCGTGACCCCGGAAATCCTGCTCTACGGCACGGGTGGTCTCGCTGCGAAGAACCAGAAGATCGACGACAGCGTCACCGGCGTGAACGACAGCAAGGCCATGCTCGGCTGGACCGCCGGCGCCGGTACCGACATCAAGATCACGGACAACGTGTTCGGCCGCGTCGAGTATCGCTACACCGACTACGGCAGCAAGAACTTCGGCGACACGGGCAAGGTCAAGTCTTCGGACAACCGCGTCACGTTCGGCGTCGGTATGAAGTTCTAAGTCGTAAAAGCCACGACACGGAAAAGCCGGGCCTTGCGCCCGGTTTTTTTGTGTCCGTGGAAGACGGAAGGGCTGCGAGCTCCCCAGTCGTCCTCATTTCGACCGCTTCGGCAGTTTCGCCTTCGCCGGCAGCGTCTCGACGAAAGCCAATGCGCGGCCGAGCCAACCGGCAAGATCGGCGTCGGTTGCCGTCCCTTCGGACGCGACACGGATATAGCCTTCCATCGAGCGTCCACCCATCTCCATCGCGCTTGCATGAGGAAGTGCCGCGGCGGCCGCATGCGCGCCCTTGCCGACGCGTACCAGAAGCCCGCGCTTCGAGGTGCCGATCAGCATGTTGCCGTTGATCATGAAACAGGTGCCGCCGAACATCTCCTGCTCGGTGAAGGCGCGTCGACCGAGGGCGGCGCGCAGGCGTGCGACCATCGGATCCGGCGCGGCGCTGGTTGAGGGCTTTGCCATCTTCACCACTCCGACTTGGGTGATGCCAGGCAAGCATGGAAGGGAATGGGGTTCAAGTGGGGGCGGCGTTATGGAGAAGTGCAGCGGCGAAGCTGCTGATCTCCCCCGCAAAGGGGGAGATTGGCAGTTCTCACCCCGGCACGCTTGCCTTCAGCTCCGGGAACTTCTCGTCAAACCTCGCGGCCCAGCGCACGAGCCGGCTGCGGCCTTTCTCCCATTGGCCGGAAAAGCGCAACGCGAGATAGCCGAGGGCGGCACGCAGCGCCATGTGGCCGGCGGTGATCTTCTTCGGCAGCTTCGGCGGGTTGGCGTTGATGAAGTCGAGCGCGGTGGCGATCTTGGTCCACTGGCGGTCGAGCCAGGGCTGGTAGACCATCGCCTCCGGCCGCGTGCGGCGCTCGTAGACCATCGACAGGGCGCAGTCGCAGATGCCGTCGGCCAGCGCCTCGAGAACTTCCGCCGCGAGCCGCTTGTCCGGATTGCGCGGGAAGAGCGCGTTCCTCGACAGCCGGTTGAGATGCTGGGTGATGGCGCGGCTGTCATGGATGGAGCGGCCGTCCTCCAGCACCAGCGCCGGGATCTTGCCGAGCGGATTGGCCGAGATCAGATCGGCGGGCTTGTCCTCCGTCTTGACCGGCACGAGGTCGATCGCGATGCCGGCATAGGCGGCCGCCATGCGGACCTTCGAACTGTAGGGCGACGTGGAAGCGTAGAGCAGTTTCGGCATGATCGGGTTCCCAGTTGTTTACGGCACTGTTGACCGATCGGGATCCGAAGGGCAACGGCCAGCCGGGCAATCCGGATTGGCCAATGCATCTTGCCGGCGCAGGCACCCCAAAGAAAAAGCTCCCGGACGTTTTGCCTGGCGGCAAAATTTCCGAGAGCTTTAGGAGGAGCGCCCGCTCCGACTCCGCTCGCTCTTACACCGAATTGGCGAGAGGGGTGCCAAGGTGGCACCCGCCCTCACCTGTTGCGGTTCGCGAGCGAAGCTACGCGATTACTTCTTGGCGGCCGGCTTCTTCGCCGGAGCTGCCTTCTTGACAGCGGCCGGTGCCTTGGCGGCGGCGGCCTTCATCGGAGCCTTGGCGGCGGGCTTGGCCGCGGCCTTGGCTGCCGGCTTCTTGGCGGCAGGCTTGGCCGCCGGCTTTGCCGCGGCCTTGGCGGCGGGCTTGGCCGCTGCCTTCGCCACCGGCTTCTTGGCGGCGGGCTTAGCCACAGCCTTCGCCGCTGCCTTGGCCGGAGCCTTGGCGGCGGGCTTGGCCGCTGCCTTCTTCACTGCTGCAGGTTTCGCGGCAGCCTTAGCTGCCGGCTTCTTTGCCGGCGCTTTCGCCGCCGGCGCCTTGGTTGTCGTCTTTGCCATGCGATGCCCCTTGCGTTTTGCCGATGGTCGTGAGTGACCCGGCGTGTCTATGCATATCTGACTCGCGACTGTCTAGCCAGCGAAGCAACACAATGATTTTCAGTTATTGAATTTTGGTTACACGAAACGCTCGAAGATGCATCTCATTGAAAAATTGTGAGCGAATCTGTCACTTTCGAAGTGACGGCCCGGCCCACAGATTTTCGTGCGGCTTCTATCGCCCGATCCTCCACCGACCGGCGGCATAACCTTGCATCACAATGTGAGCAGAGTGCTCATAATAGACAAGAGGCCGTCGGAGGTCGACTTCATCTTGTCCAGCAGAAACATCTACAGATGAACCGGCCATGCGCGACGGCCAAAGCTTGAGCGCTTTAAAGTGAGCTTAAGGCTCATATTCAGGCGCCACAATCAAGCGCCCGCCGGTTGGCGTCCGTGCTGCAGGCGGCGCGCCGGCTCGACCCGGTGCAGATGGACGGCGTAGGTGTCCCAGGGCGGCGAGTGCGCGATCCTGGCTAGCATGCGGCCGATCTCGCCGCGATGGTAGCTGCCGTGCAAGACGATATGGGTCAGCATCTCCTGCCTCGTCATGCAGCCCCTGTCGCCGTCGGTGAAGGTGAAGGCGACCGGGTCGGCAAGCTCTTGCTCCGCAACGGTTTCAAGATAGTCGAGATACCAGCCGTCGATCTCGGCCAAGGCGACGCGCAACGCGCGCGGTTCGGGCGTGTCCGGCGTATTGTCGCTCGCATAGCCATGGGCGACGCCCCTCAGATGCGCGGCAAAAATCCGCGACACGACATGGATATGGTTCATCAGGTGGATCGCGGCGCGCCGCTCCTCGGGGTCGCGGGACGGATCCATCCCCGCAAGCTTTCCCGCGAGCTCATCATTCGCCCAGGCCTGATAGACAAGCAGGCTCTTCAGCAAGGTCTTGGCGCTCATGTTCCGGCCCATTTGCGTTGGTGAAATGAATGTGAGTATCCTGTTTATATTCTCGGGAGACGGGCCAGCATGTCTACTCGCATTGCAAAGCCGGCCGCGCGCATGCGCAAGCAGCCGCGCCAGGCGCGTTCGATCGCCACCGTCGAGGCGATCATCGAAGCCGGTGCTCGCGTTCTTAGCGAGCTCGGCTGGGCGGGCTTTTCCACGAACAAGGTGGCAGAGGCCGCAGGCGTCAGCATCGGCTCGCTCTATCAATATTTCCCCGACAAGCTCGCTCTGGTCGAAGCGATCCGGCGCCGTCACTTCGATCATGTGCTGTCGGTGATTCGCGAAGCGGCGGCCGACGAGAAGCCGCTGAGGCAATTCGCGCGCGAGCTGGTGCGCGGCATGATCGGCGCCCACTCGATCCATCCGACGTTGCACCAGGTGCTGCTCGACGAGGCGCCCGGCGACCGCGGCTCGCGTGCCGCGCATGCCTCGTTCCAGACGCGCTATCTCGAACATTACGCGGCGGCCGTCGCGCAGTACCGCAAGCGCCGCAAGGATACCGAGACGATGGCGCGCGTACTCTCCTCGGCGATCGAGGGCGTGATCCACAACGCGGCGCGGCGCAACATGCTCGACGCGCCGGAATTGCAGAGGCAACTGGTCGAGCTGATCGAGGCTTACGTATCGGGCGGCAGGGCAGCCTGAGGCAGCCACGGCAGACAGGCTGGCGCCGGCCGCATGCCCGCGCCTCCTCGGTTGCCGGCATCGCAATTAAATTCGTATCGACTGTCGATTCCCACGATCGCCGTTCGTCGTATCATCGCATTCTGCAAACCGAAGGAACACAAAGATGCGTTTCATGATGCTGATGATCCCCGGCGGCTACGCGACCGCGGCTCCCGACGTCAGGCCCGAAGCCGAGGCCGTGGCGACGATGATGAAATACAATGAAGAGCTGAAGCGGGCCGGCGTGCTGCTTGCGCTCGACGGGCTGCATCCGCCGTCCTCGGGCGCGCGGGTTTCCTTCAATGGCGGCAAGCCAGCCGTCACCGACGGCCCGTTCGCCGAGGTCAAGGAAGTGCTCGGCGGCTATTGGATGATCGACGTGCGCTCGCCCGAGGAAGCCATCGAATGGGCACGCCGCTGCCCCGCCGGAGAAAACGACGTGATCGAGGTCCGGCGCGTTTTCGAGATGAACGATTTTCCCGAGGACGTCCAGAAGGTCGTCGACGGGTTCGACGAGCTCAAGGATTGACCACGACTGCAACGGTCGAAGCGGTCTGGCGGATCGAGCAGCCGAAACTCGCCGCCAGGCTCACCCGCACCCTGCGCGATGTCGGGCTGGCCGAGGAGGTGGTGCAGGATGCCTTTGTCGAGGCGCTGGAGCGCTGGCCCGGCGACGGCATTCCGCACAACCCGGCCGCCTGGCTGACCAGGGTCGCCATGAACCGCGCGCTCGACCGGCTGCGCCGCACCGTGCTGATCGACGGCAAGCATCGGCAGCTGGCCGTCGATCTCGCCGAGCTGGAGTGCGCCATGCCCGACATCGAGGCGGCGCTCGACGAGGATATCGACGACGATCTGTTGCGACTGATCTTCACCTCTTGCCATCCGGTGCTGCCGGCAGAGCAGCGCGCGGCGCTTGCGCTGCGGATGCTGGGCGGACTGTCGACGCCGGAGATCGCGCGCGCCTTCCTGGTGCCCGAGGCTACCGTCGCCCAGCGGATCGTGCGCGCCAAGCGGACCTTGCGCGACGCCGGCATCGCCTTCGAGACGCCGCGCGGGCAAGAGCGGCGCGAGCGCCTGACTGCTGTGCTGGAGGTGATCTACCTGATCTTCAACGAAGGCTATGTCACGTCCTCCGGACCGGACTGGCTGCGCGCCGATCTCGGCAACGAGGCACTGCGCCTCGGCCGCCTGCTGGCGACGCTGATGCCGGAGCAACCGGAGGCGATCGGACTGCTGTCGCTGATGGAACTCGGCGCCTCGCGCTTCGGCGCCCGCACCGACGGAGCCGGCAATCCGATCCTGCTGCTCGACCAGAACCGCGGCCGCTGGGACTGGTCGCTGATCCGGCGCGGCCTCGACCGATTGAAACGCGCGATGGCGCTCACGCCGACGCCCGGTCCCTATCAGCTGCAGGCGATGATCGCCGCCTGCCATGCCCGCGCGGTGAGCGCGGCCGACACCGACTGGATCGCCATTGCCGCCTATTACCAGGTGCTCGCGCTGGCGGCGCCCTCGCCCATCGTCGAGGTCAATCGGGCGGTCGCCGCCGGCATGGCGTTCGGACCGGCGCAAGGGCTGGCCATCGCCGATGCGCTGCGGGACGAACTGCGGCTGAAAGAGTCGCACCTCTTGCCCACGGTGCGCGGCGACCTTCTGGCGAGGCTCGGACGGATGGAGGAGGCCCGCGCCGAATTCCGCCGCGCCGCCGAGCTGACAGCAAATGAGCGGGAGCGCGCGCTGCTGCTGGCGCGGGCTGGTGACGGTGATGGTTGAGAGAAAAGGATAGGCCGGCGGGACAGCGCCCCTCCGGCCTGCCTATCAGCCGGAAAATTTACCTAAGCACGCGGCAGCGGCCGTTATAAACCAGCCAGCGGTCGAAGCCCGAGACGCAGAATTCGACATTGTCGCCGATCGAGGCAAAGCCCTGGCCTTCCTCGATCAGGTAGAAGATCGAGCGGTCGCGGCCGTCCGACAGGTTGACGGTGGCGCGGCAATAGTGGCGGCCGATCGGCCATTCGTCGCTCGCCGGCTCGTAGCGGTGCTGGCGGATGTTGCGGAAATCTGTGATCGCGACATCCGGCAGGTGCGGCACGTGATGCACTTGGTAGGAGAAGCGGTCGGTGATCTTGCTCAGCACCCAGCTTTCGCCGCAGACGCTGCCATCGTCGCCGCTGTAGACGGAAAGGTCTGCGGCCTGCGCCGCCTGGGTGAAGCCCAGCGGAGCGGCAAAGGGAGTGGACAGCGCAACCAGCGCGGCAAGGGCGGAACGGGCGAAGCGAGTCATGACAGCCTCTCAAGGTCGGTTCCGCACACTGTGCGGATTCGCTTGGCGGCGGTCAAGCGGTCGCGAAAACAATGGTTTCCGCAAAACTTCGTTCCAGACTTGACCAGCTAACCAAGAGTGCCGGCAAGCAGCAGCCCGCCGATGACCGCGATGTTGATCAGGAACGCGTTGCGCAGCACCTGGCGCTCCGGTTCCTCGCTGGCCCAGAAACGCAGCAGCATCGCGTTCGTCGCCAGCGTGAAGATGACCAGCGCGCCGGCGGCGAAGGGCCGGGCCATGCCAACGGCAAGCAGGAAACCCGCAACGATCTCGACCGCCGAACCGGCGGCCAGCATCAAGGCCGGAGCCGGAAATTTCTGCGCGGCCAGATAGCCGCGCATCGCCCCGAATTTCAGGAAATGTTCGATGCCGGCGAAGACGAACACGCCACCGATGAGGAGAGCGCCAAGCGCTTGAACGGTTTGACCAGGCATGGCGGCCTCCCCTCGATGATCTGCTTCGCTCCGCTCAGTCCTCGGGGACGAAGGCCGGGTTATAGACGACCTCCCACAGATGATCGTCGGGATCCTGGAAGTAGCCGGCATAGCCGCCCCAGAAGGTTTCTTGCGCCGGCTTGACCACGCGCGCCCCGGCCTTGACGGCCTCGGCCATCACGGCGTCGACCTCGGCCTCGCTGCCGACATTGTGGCCGATGGTCAATTCGGTCGGGCTGCGGCCGCTCTGCGGCACCGTGGCATCCCAGGCGATGTTGGCGCGTTCGTAGATGGCGAATTTCAGGCCGCCGGCGAGCTCGAAGAAGGCGACGGCGCCATGCTCGAATTCCCGGCCGATGATGCCTTCGGTCGGCAGGCCGAGGCCGTCGCGATAGAATTTGAGCGACGCTTCCAGATCGTCGACGCCGAGCGTCAATACGGTGATGCGAGCTTTCATTTCTCTCACTCCTTTCTATATTCGAAACCAACATCCGAAATCGGATCTGGTTGGCAAACGCGCCGATGGGCGCCATCAGGCTGCGTCTGTTCTGCCATGGATGAAGTGGCCGGCCTTGAAGATTTCGGCCAAAATTGACCGTCGCACCGATCCGGCATCCGCCGGAGCAGATCGGAGAAGAGATGGAACCGGTCCTGGCGCAGACAACCGGCTTCTTCCAGGAACGGCCCGCTGGCAAAGGCCTGGCCGATGCCTTCTGTGCGATCTGGGTCCACCGCATGGACGAGCGCGCCGCCCCGCCCATCGTCATCACGCCTGACGCGACGATCGACCTGCAATGGATCGACGGCCGCTTCCGCGTTGCCGGGCCGGACAGGGAGCCACAGATCGAGACTCCTGCCGCCGGCGCGGTGATCGTCGGCTTCCGCTTCCGGCCGGGCGCGGCCGCCGGCTGGCTCGGCGTGCCGGCCAGCGAAATCGTCGGCGGGCGGCTGGACCTCCAGGAGTTATGGGGCACGCGTGCCCGCGAACTGTCGGATCGCATCAACGCTGCGACCGATCTGCCGGCCATGCTGCGGCAGTTGGAAGAGACGGTGGGCATGCACACCGAGGGCCGCGATGCGCTGGACCCGCGGATGGGCCGGGCCTTTGGTGTCCTCGACGAGGGCCTGTCGCCGGAAACGCCGCTGGTTCCCTTCCTGCAGCGCCATTTGCATATGAGCGAACGGACGCTGCGACGCCGCTTCGAGGACGCCTTCGGCTATGGCCCGAAGACGCTCGACCGCATCTTGCGCTTCCACCGGTTCCGGCGCCTGCAACGGCAGCAGGGCGAAGCTTCGACCGCGCTGCTCGCCATCGAGGCCGGCTATGCCGACCAGGCGCATCTGATCCGCGAAAGCCGGCGGCTGACCGGTGTGACCCCTACGGCGCTGGCTTAGGCGCGCGGTCGCCCTACTCGCCCGCCAGCCAATCAAGCGTCCATCGCGACGGCTGCCGGAGAGCAAGCGCCTTGTGAAGGGCGGGCAACAGCACCTTCAATTCGCCTTCCAGCGTGTAGGGCGGATTGACCACCACCATCCCGCTGCCGTCGAGGCTGGGCTCGTCTGAGGCAGGCCGGATATCGAAGGCAATGTCGAGCAGTTTTGGAATGCCGGTCTCCCTCAGCGCCGCGCGGAAAGCGGTCACCGCCCTGCGATCCTTGATCGGGTACCAGAGCGCGTAGATGCCGCCCGGCCAGCGCCGATGCGCCTTCAGCAGGCCATCGACGAGCCTGGAGAACTCGCCCTCCTCCTCGAAGGGCGGATCGATGAGGACGAGGCCGCGCTTCTCCTTCGGCGGCAGTTGCGCGCCCAGCGCCAGCCAGCCGTCGAGCTCGATCACCCTCGCCTGGAAATCGCCGACGAGGACGGATTTCAGCCGTGCGGCATCCTCGGGGTGAAGTTCGACCGCCGTCAACCGGTCCTGGTTGCGCAGGAGATGTCGCACGATCAGCGGCGAGCCGGGATAGTGCTTGAGGCCGGCGTCGGGATTTTGCGCGCGCACCGCCTCCAGATAGGGCTGAAGCAGCGCCGCCGCCCGCGGCTCGAGCGTCGCCTCGGCCAGCCGGCCGATGCCGCCCTGCCATTCGCCGGTCTTGCCTGCCTCCACCGAGGCAAGGTTGTAGCGGCCAATGCCGGCATGGGTGTCGATGACGCGAAACGCCTTATCCTTCTGCTTGAGGTATTCGACGAGGCGCGCGAGCACGGCATGCTTGACGACATCGGCGAAATTGCCGGCGTGGTAGGCGTGGCGATAATTCATGCGCGCCTACCTCTAGAGAGCATGATGTCGACCGAAAACCGCTTCACACTTTTCGGCATCATGCTCGTGGCGAACCGTTGCGGCCCCAGCGTGGCGGTGGCGGCTGCGAATTGGGATTCTGCGGATCGCCTCCGCCGCGGCGCCCGAAGACCAGCGACAGCGCCAGTCCGGCAAGGCCGACGCCCATCAGCGTATAGCCGGCCGGCTGCGCGCGTTCGTCGATCGAGCCGGTGCCGGCGCGCAGGATGAGATCGACCGCGCGCATGTCGATGCCGTCGGCATCGCCGGGGCCGACGGTGAACACATAAGGACCGGGCGTGACCCTATCGATGACGCCGCCCTCGTCGCGAAAGATCTTGTCGGGCAGTTGCGGGCTCGCCTGGCGGGGATTGTCGGTGTGGTTGAAGGAGAGCGCCGACGCCAGCACCGTGCGGCCGCCGTTCGCCGCGGTCAGCGTCAGCACCGTGCGCTGCTGGCCAGCGACCCGTTCGGCCCGCGCTGTCAAGTCGACCAGCACCCGCACCGGCGCGTCGCTTGCGGCGAGTTGCACGGTGACCGGCCGGAAGCGGCCGCCCTCATAGACGCGGTAAGTACCGATCGCATGGCCGGAAAAATTGCTCATCGCCCAGGGATAGAAGATGCCGATGGCGGCACCGGCGATGAGGAGAAGGACACAGAGGAAGCGCATTCAGAGCCTTGGTTTTCTGGGCGAGATCGCCGCTATTTTTTGGCGGGTTCGTTTCGGGCAGCTTCGCGGACCCGCTCCATCTCGTCCAGAAACATTTCCAGGCCAAGCTCGAAAGTCTTGTCGAAGCCGCTGGCGCCGAAATAGGCGCCGGCCTTAATAACGCTCGGATAGTCGCGCGCCAGTTCCTCGTCGCTGACGGTGGTGACCGCCGAAGGCCCCTTGGCGTAGCCGGCCGTCTCGTCGAGGATCGCCCCCATCAGATAATAGCCGGCGGCGCGGAACAGGCGGGCGCTGAGCTCGGGGCCGAAACCGCCATCCTCGAACAGGCCGATGATGGCGTTGAGCTTGGCGAGGCAGGGCGGCGAGTTCATGCGATAGACGACGATGAAGGGCGCGAAGGCCGGGTGCTCGGTGGCGACGCGGCGGAATTCCTGCATGCCGACACGCGCCCGCTCGCGCCACGGCAGGCTGTCGTCAGGGATGACAAGCCTGCTCATCTGCCGGTCGACCAGCGACTCGTACAGATGCGCCTGCGAGGGGAAGTGGTGGTAGATGCTCATCGCCTCGCAGCCGAGCCTGGCGGCGAGCTTGCGCATCGAAAAGCCGGAAAGCCCTTCCCGCTCGATCACCTCGAAGGCGGCGTCCTCGATCATCTCGCGGGAGAGCTTTCCCCGGGGTCGCTTTTTTTTGCTCTGTGCATCCATGGCGGCGCTTGACAACTTACACTGTAAGGTTCATCTTCCACACACCTTACAACGTAAGGCTAACAAAAACCAGAGGAGAAGATCATGTCAGTCATTCGCATCGTCTCAACCGTGCATTCCTGCCTTCGTTCCGCCTCGCTCATCGCCGCCGCGAGCGTGTTTGCCACTGCCCTGGCTTCCGCGCCCGCCCGGGCCGATGACTACGACGCCGCCCTCAAGGACATCCAGTCGACGATGGGCGGAGTGCCGAGCTTCGTGAAACAGTTCCCGAAAGCCGGTCTGCCCGGCGCCTGGGCCGAGGTCAAGGCCATCGAGCTCAGCGACAAAACGGCGCTGACGCCGAAGGAGAAGTCGCTGATCTCGCTGGCGGTCGCCGCGCAGATCCCGTGCAGCTACTGTATCTGGTCGGACACCGAGAACGCCAAGCACGCCGGCGCCACCGACGAGGAGATCCAGGAAGCCGTCGCGATGGCCGCGCTGACACGCCACTGGAGCACCATCTTCAACGGCATGCAGGTCGATTTCGACCAGTTCAAGAAAGAGATGGCCGGGCAGTAAGACTTATCCCGGCATAGCTTATCCGGCAAAGCGGGCGGGCGCGAACCCCGCCCGCCTTTCGCCGCCTCGATCGACGCTCCAACCAAGCTTGTGGATTCGCCGCCGCCGCTGCTCTATAGGAACAGCGCCTTGAAAAACGCCGGCACCGATATCGGACCGCCGCCGGCCGGGCCGACATTCGAGAGTTGCCGCTTTGCAGGCCTTCGGATAGCGCTTTCCGCCCCGGCCGGGCGGCCCATTGGAGACCCTGATTGAAGCGAGCGATATCGATAATCGTCACTCTGGCGCTGCTGGCATGGCTTGCCAGCGACCAGCGCTGGAAGATGGTGGGCGATGCTTTCGCCTCCATCACGCCCGGCGCTTTCGTGGCGGTGGCGGCGGCGCTGTTCGTCACCTATCTGCTCAGGGCGCTGCGTGTCTGCGACGAGTTTCGCGACGATGTGAACGGCCGCTTCGGCGCCGTGCTTCGCGTCATTCTGATCCACAATGCGATGATCAACGTCGTGCCGTTCCGCGGCGGCGAGACGGCCTTCCCGATCCTCTTGCGCCAGGTGTTCGGCGTCTCGATCGTGCGCGCCAGCGCTTCGCTGCTTTGGTTTCGGCTGCAGGACGCTTTTGTCGTCGGTGTGCTGGCCTGCCTGGTCTGGCCGGGCCTGCATCCGGCGCTCAGGGCCGCCGGCATCGCGGCGCTGATCGCCGCCGCATGGTATCTGCCGCGCTGGGCGCGCGCGCCGCATAACTGGACCACTGGCGGCAGGATCGTCTCGAAGCTCGGCAAATTGCGCGATATCTTCACCGAAGCGACCGGACGCTCACGCTATGGCTGGTGGTGGACGATCGCCAACTGGGCGCTGAAGCTCGGCGTGCAGGGATGGCTGCTCGCAATGCTGCTCAACATCTCCTTCCAGACCGCCTTTCCGGGCGCCGTCGGCGCGGAAGCCGCGGCCATCCTGCCGGTGCAGGGCGTCGCCGGCTTCGGCACCTATGAGGCGGGCGCCGCAGCCGCGTTGCTCTATTCCGGCATTGCCATGAAGGATGGCCTACAGGCGGCGCTGGCGCTGCATCTCTTCATCCTCTGCTCGGCGGTCGCAACCGGTGCGATCGCCTGGCTGTTCCCCTCGAAATCGACGCTGCCGGAAACCCCGACGGCAGGACCGGCAAGGAAATGACCGCCATGAACGTGCTTCCCATTCCCGCATCGGGACTGCCCGAGGGCGCCGTCATGCCCGAGCACAAGCTCTCCATCGTCATCCCGATGTATAACGAGGCTGACAATGTCGAGCCGCTGCTCGTCCGCATCCATCAGGCGATGGAGAATTACAGCCAGCCCTGGGAAGTGGTGCTGGTCGACGACGGCAGCACCGACGCCACACCCGCCGAGATCCGCCGGCTGGCGGCTCAATACGGGCCGCATGTGCATGGCGTGGAACTGGTGCGCAACTACAAGCAGACCGCGGCCATGCAGGCCGGCCTCGACGCCGCGCGCGGCGACGTCATCGCGACACTGGACGGCGACCTGCAGAACGACCCGTTCGACATTCCACGCATGGTCTACCGCCTGCTGACCGAGGATCTCGACCTCGTCGCCGGCTGGCGCAAGGACCGCAAGGAAGGTTTCTGGATGCGCCGCTTGCCCTCGCGCATCGCCAACAGGCTGATCGCGCGCGTCACCGGCGTGCAGCTCAAGGACTATGGCTGCAGCCTGAAAGTGTTTCGTGGCAGCGTCATCCGCAGCGTGCGGCTCTATGGCGAGATGCACCGCTTCATACCGGCGTGGCTGGCGACGGTGACGACGCCGCGCCGCATCGCCCAGGAAGTGGTGACGCATCACGCACGCATCCACGGCCAGTCGAAATATGGCATCTCGCGCACCTTCCGCGTGGTGCTCGATCTCGTCTTCATGTTCTTCTTCCTGCGCTACCGCACGCGACCCGGACATTTCTTCGGCGGCATCGGCATCGTGCTCGGCGTGCTCGGCTCGCTGATTCTTGCCTATCTGTTTGCGATCAAGGTTTTGTTGGGACAGGATATCGGCACCAGGCCGATGCTGATCACCGGCTTCTTCCTGGTGATCGCCGGGCTGCAGGCGGTGACGTCGGGCGTGCTCGCCGAGATGCTGTCGCGCGTCTATCTCGAGGCCAATGGCGCGCTCGCCTATGTGGCGCGGCCGCAGCCCGCGCATGGCGAGGGCGACGGCTGGCACTGGCCGAGCAAGCCGGCGACCGAGAAGGCGAAGCCGCGTAAGAAATGATCTTGCCGCTCCGGCATCGATCGCTGCCCGCGTTGCCAACCACGCCGATTTCGCGCACGATTTTTCGCGACGGGAACGACGCGAATGAGCGATGCCGGGGGCTGACGGATCCATCCTGATTACCGGGGCGCGGGCGCCGGTTGCGCTGCATCTGGCGCGCCTTTTCCATGGCGCGGGCCATAGGGTGATCCTGGCCGACACGCCGGCGCGGCCCATCGCGGCGGCGAGCAAGGCCTGCGCGCGCTATTGCCGGCTGCCGCCGCCGCGCTTCGAGCCGCAAGCCTATGCCGAGGCGGTCGAGAAGCTGATCCGGGCCGAGGGCATCAGCCTCGTCGTCCCGACCTGCGAGGAGGTCTTTCACCTTGCGCTTGCCTGGCGCGGCAGGAGCATGCCGGCGCTTTTGTTCGCACCCGATATCGAGCTGCTGGCGGAGGTCCACAACAAGCACAGCTTCATCCGGCTCGCCGAACGGCTCGGGCTGGAGGTGCCGGAAACGACGTTGCTCAGCTCGCGTGGCGATATGGAGGTCGTGCGCGGCCGCTCTCGCGAGCTGGCGTTCAAGCCGGTCTGGTCGCGCTTTGCCAGCCATGTGCTGCTGCGTCCGCCGCCCGAAGCGCTCGATGCGATCGCGCCCTCGGCCGCCATGCCCTGGGTGGCGCAGCGTTTTGTCGAGGGCAAGGAGATCAGCGCCTATGCGGTGGCGCTAGAAGGCAGGCTCAAGGCGCTTGCGCTCTACCGCTCGCTCTACCGCGCCGGCAAAGGCGCCGGTATCTTCTTCGAGCGGGTCGAGGACGATGCGGCGCGCGATCTGGTCGAGCGCATCGTCGCCAGCACCGCATGGACCGGGCAGATCTCCTTCGACCTGATGCGCGAGGCGCGTGGCCGCGTGCTGCCGCTCGAATGCAACCCACGCGCCGTGAGTGGCCTGCATTTCTTCCGCGATCCGGCGCGCTTTGTGGATGCCGTGCTCGGCGACGGTCAGGAAGTCGCGCCCGACGTCACCGCCCCGCAAACGGTGCGGCTTGCGATGTGGATTTACGGATTGCCGGCGGCGCTGCGTTCGGGAGGGCTTGGCGGATTCCGAAAGGCGATGCGCGAGGGCAAGGAATTGCTCAATTGGACGGAAGATTCAGCGCCGGTTAAGGCGCAATGGCCGGCGCTGGCGGAGATTGCACGGGTGGCATTGCGCGAGCGGGTCAGCCTGCAGTCGGCTTCGACGCGGGATATCGAATGGAATGGGTCGGGCTAAGCATGCATATTGTAGAAGATGGCGGGACAGCGCCCCCCTCTGTCCTGCCGGACATCTCCCCCACGAGGGGGGAGATTGGATGTCGCGCCGGCTTTGCCAATCGCCGGCGTGGCAGAAGGAGCGAGGCGC
>NZ_VFTL01000030.1:0-92915 GCF_006439385.1 Mesorhizobium sp. B3-1-7 | reverse complement strand
CGGAACAAAGCCCTTGATCCGGTCCCACTGGTCGTCCCGAAGCGCGTCGCAGTTCATCACTGATCCCCAAAAATCAGCGTTGAATCTGATTTGCCGGCCCGTGGGAATCCCAATTCCTTAAATCGTCACTACGGCCTAGGAATTTGCCTGTCATCCATATCGGAAGCGCAGCCATGACCTCTGTTGTTGGAAGCCAGCACGGCACCGGCTTGGTGCATCATCCGAGCAAACCTCCTGCGTCGTCGGAAGCCTTCCCGGGCAAGAGTGGCGAAAGCGTTGGCCACCTTGCAAAGGCCTCGGTTTGCGAGACGGATGACAGCGAGCCGAATGCGCAAGGAAAAGCCGCGTCCCGCATAGCTCGGATGGATCTGACGGTCCTTTCCCCGACCGGTTCAGGTGAACGCCAGGAGCCGGGCGCCGCGGTACCCACGGATCAGGATGCAGGCGACACGCAAGCCTCGGATCCTTCGCTTTAGGCGCGTCGCGCCGGGCGCATTTCTGGTCGACCGGGACTGGTTCTCGCGCCGGGCGGACGTTCCGGGTTTGCACGGTTTCGCCCGGGCGGGAATGTCCTTGGGACCATGGTCTGGCGAGACAAGGGCCCTCATTGTTCCAAACGGCCCAAGCGCGCTCGGCCCTTTGTATTTTCATTAAATTTCAATGCGTTAACACGCTATCTGGCGGAGATCGCCGGGCCGCGTCGGCCATGCTCTCATTTCGCGACCGCAATTGCTTAAAGTTTATCCGACGCCGTTAGGAAATTCTCATAAGAGGCTGCCTAGCGGTTGGGCCATGACGACGATTCATCTGCGGAGAAGCAAAATGACATTGCGAAAGACACTTCTGGCATCTCTTGCCATTCTGGCGCTTGCTGCGGCCCCCGCGCTTGCCGACGCTGGCGGCAATGGCGGCGGCAACGGCCATGGCGGCGGTAATGGCGGCGGCAATGGCAATGGCGGCAATGGAAACGGCGGCGGCAATGCCGGCGGCAACGGCAACGGCAACAGCGGCGCTTCGCACGGCAAGTCGGCTTCGGCTCCGGGCCACAACAAGGGCACCGACAACGCCTCGGACGACAGCGCGTCCGACGACAGCTCGACCGACAACACGACCACGGCCGCCACGTCGAAGGAGAAGAACCTTCACGCCAAGCTCGGCCGGTTGAACTCGCTGAAGCGCAATCGGAGCGCCTACGAGCATTCCAAGAGCAAGAAATTCGCCGGCGTCCAAGCTTACGTGACGCAGGCCGCGGCGGCCAAGAACGCGCAGGCCAAGCTCGACGCCGCGAACGCCCAATTGACCACCGACCAGAGCAAGCTCGCCGACTTCACTCAGCAACTCGCCGATCTCAACGCGACCGACACGACCGGCTTCACGCCCGAGCAGCAGGCCGCTCTCGATGCGCAGGTTGCCGAGGTTCAGGGGCAGATTGACGCCCAGAACACGGCAATCACCGCCGACAATCAGGCGGTCACCGATGCCCAGGCCGCGGTTGACAACGCGCCGCCCCCCACTGACGCGTCCTTGGACGCGGCCCTTGCCGAGATGGCCAACAAGCCGGTCGACGCCGACGTCACCGCCTGGGCCAAGGACACGCTGGCGGGCAAGATCGACGCGCAAGCCGCCGCCACGGCGACAACACCGTAAGGCCGGGCGAACCGACCAGAGGGTGAACGAAAAGCCGCCGGGCCCGCCCGGCGGCTTTTTTGTCGGTATGTCGCCGGCCGTGCACTCGCGATTTCAGAAAGAAAATGGCTCGCCTCGATCGAGACGAGCCAAAGCGGGAGCCGCACTGTTGGTGTCGGCTCCCGCTACAGGTTGCCACCTGATTTCACGAATGCTTGCTTTCTTGGGCGATGAAAAGCATGGGCGCCGGCCTGGCGGTGAGGATGTTCGGGTATCGCTGACGGCTTTCGCAAAATGTCGTGTTACGATACACTTATCGTTTGGCATGACAGGCCAGCAACAACTTTTGATGTTCGAGCGCCAGCCACGCGGGTATTGCTTCAAACAAGCTGTTGGCGGGGCGTCCTCGTAATCACCCCGACGGGTCGGCACCGGTCCAATGCGTCGGCACGTCAGACCTCGGTCACCTTGTATTCGGCGAAATACAACGCCAATGTAACCCTGCACTCCTCGTCTTGCCCGTCATGGTGCATGGCTTAGACTCCGCCGCCCCCGGCGAACCGAGCCCAGATATGGGGAGTTGAGAAGACGACAGTCGATTCCTCAGGGATGTAGCTGTTCCTTCATCGAGCCCGCCACTGGTTCAGGCGCCAGTCGGCGGGCTTTTGATGGTCGGCCTAACTCGCGTGATCGAGCAGGCGGGTGGCGTCGGGGCGATCCCGGCCCTGTTTGGTCCCGGCGTGATCGATGCCTTCCACGGTGATCGCGAACGTCCCGTTCTCGGTCCTGCCGATGAAGCCCTTCGCCTTGAGGTACCACAGATGGAATTCCAGGTGCTCGCGAGGGCAGCCCGACAGGCGCTCGAGCTCGTCGTCACCGATGCCCGGATTGTTGACGTCCCGCCGGCGCCTCACATAGAGGAGCGACAGCAGATTGGCCTGGATGACGGTATCCCTCTCCATGCCGCCGCCGTCGCGGGCTCCTTCCGTGAGTTCGTGACGAAGGCCAAGATGCTCCCGGTAAAGGATGTCGTACTGAGCCCGTTTGACTGGGTCCCGCAGCGTATTGTGGGCTTCCACGATCTCGCTGAAGCGCGCTTCGTTGCCTGTTTCCCGATTGTCGGGGTGGTAGCGCATGGCAAAGTAGCGGAAAATCCGCTCGATGGTCTCAGAATTGGCGTTCGGGCTTATTTCCAGAAGTTCGTAGTAGTCAATGAACATGTAATCGTGCTTCCGAAATTACGGAAACCACCCCCGTCGCCAAGCATTGCTCAAATGCTGCGGACGTGCAAGGCGCATCGCCTTGCCGTGCTGCACCATCGGTTCTAGCAGAAGGATGGGACGCTGAAAGCCCGTGCTCTCACCCGCCGGCTGAAAAAGGGGCGACGTCCTGTCTGGTAGTGCCTTGGTTCCGATGGCCGATCGGCAAGGGCTTGCGCTGTTCAAAGTCGGAAAACCCTACCGTGTCAGTCCGCTATAGCGGTGGAATAAATTCCGGGTTCTGTTACGTTAGCGCCGTCTGAAATTCAGGTGGCAACCTGGATGGGGCCGACCTCAAGCCCGGCTCCTTTTTGGCTCGCCTCGAAAGAGGCGGGCCATTTTTTTGCAAAGCCGTCGACAATCTCGCGGCTTTCGGCCGAAGCCCCACTGACTTAGGTACGCCATGGCTAATATGGCTTGCAGGATGTAGACTTCGCAGAGTCGGGTTTACAGAGGTATTGGGAGGACAACAAAATGCCACGGGTATCGGAGCTTTTCTTCAAGACGGCCATCGTCTTTCTTATTCTGGGCATCGCCGCCGGGCTGCAGATGGCGATTTCGGGCGATCACGGTGCCTTTCCGGCGCATGCCCACATCAACCTTCTTGGCTGGGTCACCAGCGCCATCTTCGGCGGCTACTATGCACTCAACCCGGCCAAGGCCGAGCGCCGCATCGCGATGATCCATTACGGCCTCTATACGGTCGGCATCGTGATCATGCTGCCCGCGCTCTACTGGATGCTGGCGGCAGGCCATCCGGAGATCGAGCCGGTCGTGGCGATCGGCTCGCTGATCGTCGCCGCTGCGGTGCTGGTCTTTGGCTTCGTCGTCTTCTCGTCTTCGGAGACTGTCCGCTCGGCTTCGCCGGCCACCGCGCGTTAACTCGGCGAACCACAGGATTGCAGCCGGCTCGGACCACGGTTCCGACGGCTGCAAGCCGGCCGTTTGCGTTGCGCCGCATTGACGTGGTGAAAGGCGGCCCGCCGGCGACAATACAAATTTGATGGCGCCTCGGAACTTTAGCACCGAGGCGTAGCCCGGTCCCTGCGTTCGAGCGGAGAATGCGGAGCGCCGGCTATTGCGGTGCGACGACCTCTCGAAAACGAAAAGACGGTCGGTCAGCAGCCCGGCCGCAAAGCGCCGCTCAAAGCGATTAAGGCAGCAGTTTCGGGAACAGCCACAAGATGAGAGCGTGGATGATGCCGTCGCGCTCGAACGGGCCGGGTATCTTGGCCGGTGCCGAGCTTGCGTCCGCCTTGCGTTCGTCGGTCACGCGGGTCTCGCCATGCACGAGCCAGAGCACGGCCACGAAATAGCCGGCCTGCAGAACCACGGCCGCCAGGAATGTCCAGCCGATCGCCATCCAGACAGATCCCGTGGAGGCGTAAGTCCAACCGAGGATCACCAGAAGCGTTGCCACCATTCCCACAAGAAACTGCGGAAAATACATCTGCCCATACGAGCGCCGCGGCCACATTCGGTCATCGACGATCTCGCCCATATCTCTACCCATCTCGACCCATGCACCTTTTCCTGGTGGACCGCAAGCTTGAACGATTTGCCGGCGGGCCCATCGCCCTTTCGTCCGATCCGATAGGGACTAGGGACGCAGGACTTCCGGTGTGACAACTGGGAATTGCGCCAAATCGTTCCCGAGGCTCAACATTCAACGCATGCCTAATGAACACGCGCAGGCGATTGCCCGTGTGTTCGGTTGTCTCTGCACGCAAAAAGGCCCGCCGCGTGGCGGGCCCTTGGCTGTCCTGCTATCCGGATCAGGTCAGGATCAGCACGATCTTGTAAGTGTCGGGGTCGACGATGACGATACGTCCGTCGGCCAGCACGAAATACTCGTAGGATTCGTAGGCAGGCACGATCTTGACGATGCGCGCCGGCAGGCGGTGCAGACGCACCTTGTGCCGCGGAACCTCGACGCCGACAGAGATGTCGAAGCTGACGTCGCGAACCGGTTCGACCCTGGTCTCGTGAATGATCTGCGTGACCTGCGTCTTCTGCTCCACCGTCACGTTGTTGATCGAGGCCGTCTTGTTCTGGTCGGTCTCGACATTGGTGTTGCCCTGGGCGTTCTGTTCGGTGTTGGTACCGGTCTTGCCCTGCGCGTTCTGCTCGGTCTGCATCTTGGTGTTGCCGCCCTGAGCGTTCTGCTCGGTGGTGGTTGTGCCGGAGTTACCCTGGGCCTGCTGATCGGTCTGGGTCTTCGTCTTGTTCTGGGCATTCTCCTCGGTTGTCGTACCGGTCTTGCCCTGCGCGTTCTGCTCAGTCTGCATCTTGGTGTTGCCCTGAGCGTTTTGCTCGGTGCTGGTCCCGGTCTTGCCCTGAGCCTGCTTCTTCTTCAGCTGTGTATTGTCCTGAGCATTCTGGTCGGTATTGGCGCCGGCCTGACCCTGGGCCTGCTCATCGGTCTTCATCTTGGCCGTGCCCTGGGCCTGCTCTTCGGTGTTGGCGCCGGCCTTGCCCTGAGCGTTCATCTCGGTCTTCGATTTCGTCTCGCCCTGAGCCTGCCCGCCGGCCTTGCCGCCCTTTTGACAATCGGCCGTGCCGGCCGCGCAATTGTCGCCGCCGCTCGGCTGTGCGGATTCGGTCTGCGCCATCGCGGCGCCGCAACCGACGCCGAGCGCGATCATACTTGTGATAAGCAGATGTTTCATGGGATTTCTCCTCGGAAAGTTCGGTCCCTTCACTAGGAAAACCCGGCCCGAAAAGCATTGTTCCGAAATTGCCGCGCCGCGCGCCGGTGACGTTCTTCGGACGCGCCTGTGACGTTCCCCCGAAAATGGTGTAGGCGAATTTTTTGCAGGAACAAGGCTTGTCGGCCGGCGTTACGCACATTGCCTACCGGCTGTGAAATCGCAGGCGCAGCGTGAGAGGCAATCTATCCAAATCAAGGAGAAGATCGATGAAAATGCACCTCACAACCGCAGCCGCGGGCCTGCTGCTTCTGACCGGCATCGGTGCCGCCGCCGCCGAGGATGTTATTATCCAGCCCGAACAGGAAACGGTCATCCGCGAATATGTGCATAAGCAGCCGCTGGCGTCGGTCAAGCTTCCCGGCGTCAAGCTCAGCATCGGCAGCGTCCTTCCCGACACCGTCGAATTGCACGAGGTACCGAACGTCAAGTACCGTTACGTCGTCGTCGACAATCAGACGGTCATCGTGGATCCCGGCACGCGCAAGATCGTCCAGGTCATCCAGTAGGATCATTCGCAGCTGAGTTGACGGCCTTGCCGCGGACTGCGGCCGGGCCGTTAACCAGTATTAATTCGTGACCACATGCTAACGGAACCTTCGTTCCGGGCTCGCGTTGCCGCTGCTGTGTTCGAAATTGCCTCATAGAGAACACAAGCATGCGCAGGATGCGGGAATCGGGCGGCGGCGAAACAGGCACGGGTTGGGGGAGGAGACTGACCAACATGTCGAAACGAGAAATCGGAACATCCCGTTCGCTCGGGATGCGTGTCGCCGATCTCAAAGCCAGGATGCGGGACGCCCGGATCACCGAGCATGAGATGAAGACCTTCCAGAAGGTCGCGGCCATCATGGGGGGCGGCGAGGGCTCCCTACGCATAGACGCGGACGATCTGATCGCCGCGTCCTTCGTCACCGAGGCCCCGGGCGAGTCGGCACCGAGCTGACAGCGGCCTCCAGCCGAATCCCCGATCGATCCAGTCGACCTCCAGCCGGCAAGGCGGCGGTCTGCAGGCAAACGGATGCAACGGACGTCAGCGCGCGCCCGGTTGCTCCGGGATTCGCGGGCCAAATCCTAAACTCGCGGTCAAGGCCAATGCGCACGGCGTCCTGGCGGATGGTCGTCATACGCGTTGTGAGGCGTGATCAACAGACGCTGCCGCTCCAGCGGGCGCCGCTGGCCCTGCGGACGTCATGCCCGTCGCTGCCGACCGGCCTTTGCCCGGCGAGGGACTATCCAGGCACGTGTCGGTTCTGTGCCCGGCTTTCGCGTACCCGGCTTCGCCTGATCTTTGCTTCGCGCAGCACCGCGACCGGATCGGCGCCGGTCCATTCGATTCCAGCCTTCCGCGCGAAGACCAGGAACGCCTGCCGCGCCTTGTCGAGATCGATCTCTCCGGTCCGCGCCGCCTCACAGGCGCGGAATGCGTTGGCGTAGCTATCGCCCCGCGTGGCCTGCGGCCATTCCTTGAGAAAGTTCTGCATCCCGGTGAGCGTGGCGATCTCGCGCTTGAAGCCGGCGCCCACGGCAATGGCCACGGGGGCCCGAAGTTCGATGTCGCTTCTGATGGGGCCTTCTTGCATGACTGCGGCATCCTTTGATTTTCAAAGACTTGGGCAGTTTCAATGCCTTCCAATGCGGAGCCGATGCGAAGGTTCCGCCAAATCAATTAGTCGTGGCTGACGGAACAACACCCTGCCGGCGGCGTTTGCCCCGGGAGCTCCCATGTTCGACCTGCCCGTGTTTCCGCCCCGCGGAGGCCAGGCGGAGCTCGCCAACGCAACAGGAGATAAACGATGAAAACCACCCTCATTCCAGCTGTCGCCGGCCTGGCTCTGATGGCCGGCATCGGCATCGCGGCCGCGGACGAGGTGATCGTCACCCCCGAGCAGCAGACCGTGGTCAGGGAATATGTCCACAAGCATCCGATCGCCTCGGTCAATGTGCTCGGCCTCGAGCTCGGCGTCGGCTCGACCGTGCCTGACACCGTCGAGTTGCAGCAGGTTCCGGACGTCCAGTACCGCTATGCGGTCGTCAATGACCATACGGTGCTGATCGATCCCGGCACGCGCCGCGTTGTTCAGGTGATCGAGTAGATTTAGTCCTGAAAGAGCCCGATCCTCTCCCCGGAGCATCGGGGAAGGATCGGGCTCTTCTCGTATCCGGGCATAAGGCCTAAGATAAACAGCGGTTTGGGAGGCAACGAAGCGCGGAAGGAGTCGTTGCCATGCATCATCCACACGTCGAATCACCTGACATTGCCCGCCAAGTCGACAGGCTGCTGGCCGAACGCGGCGATGGGCTGCTGTCGATCAAGCAGGCGGTCGCGCTGCTGCGCGAGCGCACCGGAACCGATCGTTCCGACGCCGACCTGGCCGGACTGATCGTCAAGAAGGCCGCGTATCTCGGCATCGCGGTGCTTTCCGACGAGAAGTGAGCCATCACCGGATATTGCTTCAAGATGCGTTTGCGCGCCGCGTCTACACCCAAGACGGCACGCGAAAATTCGGCTAATGTTTGGCTGGGGAACAGTCCCAAACCGTAGGAGGCGACAAAGTGACGGACGACAGGCACGAACGCATTCGCCAACGCGCGCACGAGATTTGGGAGCAGGCCGGCCGGCCTGAAGGCGCGCATATGGAGCACTGGGACCAGGCGACGGCCGAGATCGATGAGGCGGGCAGGCCGAAGAAAGCCGCCAAGAAGGCCGCTGCCGCCAAGGTCGAGAAGCCGAAGGCCGCGAAGGCGGAGAAGCCTGCCAAGGCCCCCAAGGCGCCACCCAAGTCGAAAGCCAAGGGCTGATCGCGTCCTAAAGGATTACGGGCAGTCGTCAGACCGTCTGCCGCATAGTTGACCCACCGGCGGCGCGACGGCGACCTGCAAAGCCGCGGCCCGCGCCAGCTGCGCGGGCCTATGTCCGCGAGCCTGCCGGGCAGATCGCCCGGCATCGCTTGATATTAGAGAGTGTTAATAAGCCTCGACGTCACAGCTCCAAATCATCGGGGAATTACTGATCAGGTTGAACTGTTTACTGTAGCTTGGCTGCAATATGTGTTCAATAGATGAAATGCTCCCAGTAAAAGTCAGGCATTGAGCGGAAGGCGCAGTTGACTCCGCGCGCTCGCATGCGCCTTTTTCATGCGAGGCTTTCTCTCAACATCCAACTTCGGGGATCAGGCATGCGGGGTATCAACCGTGTCATTTCATTTGCGTTTCTAGCTGTGGCGGGCGGTCTCTCTGCGCCTTGCCAGGCAGCGCCGGTCGAGTACGTCAGGGTCTGCACGGCTTATGGCGCGCAATACTATTACAGTCCCGGCACCGCCACCTGTATCAATGCCAACACGGGCGAGACGCGCAGCTTGACGGAGGACGGTGTGGTCGACGGCAAGACGGCGTTGGCGGGCAAGGTCGACGACATTGACCGCCGCGTCCAGCGCGCCTTCGAGGGTGCATCGGTGGCCTCGGCGCTGGCCGGCCCGGACCTGGTGCAGGGCGAGCATTTCGGCGTGCGCGTCAACTGGGGCAATGCCGGTCAATCCAACGCCATGGGCGTCACCGGCGCGGCGGTTCTTGGCGAGGGCTTCATGTCTGGCGGCAACGGTCGGCTGGCCGGCGCCGCAGGCGTCGGCTTCTCCGGCAAGACGGTCGGCGGCAATGCCGGCCTGCAGTTCACCTGGTAAGCGCGACCGGGGGCAATCAATGTTCAGATATCTTCTTGCGCCGGCGATCCTCGGCGCGGCAACGCTCCTTGCGGCGCCATCCCAGGCGGCAGTCGCGTATGTCAAGATCTGCTCCGCCTATGGAGCCAATTACTACTATAGTCCGGGCACGGACACCTGCATCAATGCCCAGACTGGCGTGACCAAGAAGCAGGTCGACGACGGCAATGGCGGCGAGATGACCGAGGTCGGTAAGACGGCGCTCGCGGCCCACGTCGATGACATCGACAACCGCATCACGCGCGCCTTTGAGAACGCCTCGATCTCGGCCGCGCTCGCAGCGCCCGATCTCGTCCAGGGCGAGCATTTCGGTGTGCGCGTCAACTGGGGCAATGCCGGCTATGCCAATGCCTTCGGCATCACGGGCGCCGCGGTGCTGAGCGAGGGCTTCGACCATGGCGGCCGGCTGACCAGCACGCTCGGCATTGCCTTCGCCGGCAGCCAGGTCGGCGGCAATGTGGGGCTGCAGTTCAGCTGGTAGGGGAGGCTACCGTCTCCCTTGCTTTCCGGCGTATTGCGCGACCGCGCAAATGAGAGCCAGCGCCGCCATATCGCAGGCGGTCCGCGACGGCGACGGTCCCCTGGCGAAAAGCACCGCGTCCGCGACGGGGATCGCCAAGCCATGCTTTCTGGCGAAGGACGTGACTTCGTAGGGCTGGTCGTCAGGCTGTATGCCGATGTCGATACGCTGGTCCATCAAACGAATTCCTCCCTGGTACGCGGCTTTACCCTCCTTCGCCTGAGACGAATTTAACCACCCGCCGCTCAGCCGCGTCCACCAATTGCCAATTGTATGAAACGATGCATTTTTCGACGGGAGGCCCAAGGGTTGTAGGGGGAGCTGCCTGCCTCACCACGCATCGCTCGACCGGGCAAACCTCATGCCGGCCGCGATCATCGCGCTTTCGCATTCGCTGATCAGCCTGAGATTGCGCAGATACCGCGCCACCGTCTCCGAGAGCCAGGCGGCGCAGGCCTCGACATAGGCGCGGCCATGCACCAGCGTGCCGGTCGAAAGCCGCTCGTCCTTCTCGGCGATCACCTTCAGATATTGCCGGATGAAACGGATGTCGTCGGCGATGTCCTGGCTGGCCATGCGCCAGGCGCCGGCGACGCGTTCGCGCTCGGCGAACGGCAATGGCGAGAGCAAAGGGCGGGAGAGGTCGGCGAAAGCGCCACGGTTCGCGGTATTCAAGCAAGTCCCCTCAAAGGAAGGGAAATATCGTACTTTATGTACGAAAAACAATCAAGCCGGATTCGTACAATTTGAACGACATTGCGGTTGCGATACCGCGGTTATAAGAAATCTGCGAAAATCTTGTAACCCGGCATCTCCCTTAGGGAGATGGGGCCCTTGGCTCAATTGGCCTCACAAAAAACCGCTTTCCCATTCGCTCGAACAGTGCTTTAACGCGGCCATCCACAGGGGTGCTCCGTACGGTCGGGGCTGAGATGGCGGCGGCAAGCCTCCGGACCCTAAAGCTGATCTGGATAATACCAGCGGAGCGAGGCGGGCCATGTTTTCCGGCGCACAGATTTCCCTTTATCCCATGGCTGACGATTTCGTCGGCGTCATCCTCGGCGCGTTGGGCGCGCTCGATCCTTACCGCGACAGGCTGAGGATCGAGACCGACGATATCTCGACGCTGCTGGTCGGGCCGCCCGAAGTGCTTTTTCCCGCCATGCGCGACCTGTTCGTCGCGGCGGCGAAGAGCGGCAGGCACTGCGTGCTGTCGGCCGCGGTCTCGCGCGGCTGCCCCGGCGAGCCGGACGACCCGATCTGCCGCTCGGACGAGATAGGCGGCCCGGCGATTCCGCTTGAGGAGCGCAAGCGCGCCGCGCTCCGCGCCGTCGAGGCGACGCCCTCGACCGACCAGCCGGTAGCGGCGCAATTCTCGCTCTATGTGATGGGCACCGGCGACCACATGGACGAGATCTATGGCTGCATCGACTTCCTGAAAAACTCCGGCGTCTTCGACCGCTCGAAGAATTTCTGCACCAGGCTGCGCGGCGATGCCGGCGCGGTGTTCGCCACGCTCGCCGAAGCCTTCTGCCGCTTCGGCCCCGGCGCGGGCCACGTGACGCTCGACATAACGATTTCGGCGAACAGCCCGACCGCGGTTTGAGCCGCGTAGCGCTGCCGAGGTAGATGTGATGGCTGTTTCGTTCGGTTCTACGCCGCAAGAAGAGCCTTCGGCGATTGGCGAAAGCCGGGATGCCGTCCAATCTCCCCCCTTGCGGGGGAGATCAGCTGTTGCCAACGCCTTCGCCAAAAGCCTCCCCGCCGCCATCGCTTTCGCTCTTCTCCTCATCGCCTGGGAGCTCTACGCCCGCCTCAGCGGCATCGCGTCCACCGTGCTCCCCGCGCCCTCGCGCGTGCTGGCGCAAGCCTGGGAGAACCGCTCGGCGCTTGCCGACAACACGCTGCCCACCATCCGCGCCACGCTGGCGGGCTTTGCCTGCTCGCTCGTTGCCGCCTTCATCCTCTCGGCGCTGGTCGACTTCCTGGCCCCGTTGCGCCGGGCGCTGTTCCCGCTGCTGATCGCCAGCCAGACCTTGCCGCTGGTGGCGATCGCGCCGCTGGTGGTGCTGTGGTTCGGCTTCGGGCTGCTGCCAAAAATCCTGCTCGTGGCGCTGGTCACCTTTTTCCCGATGATGGTAGCGCTGGTCGAAGGCTATGCCGCCACGGCCAAGGAGATCAGCCAGATGCTCGCCGCCATGGGAGCAGGGCGCTGGCGCGTCTTTTGGCTGGCGCGGCTGCCGTCGGCGCTGCCCTATTTCTTCGCCGGACTGCGCATCTCCATCACCTATGCCGTGGTGGGCGCCATCTTCGCCGAATATGCGGGCGCCGCGAAGGGGCTCGGCATCTACATGCTCAGCGCCAAGAACAATTTCCGCCCCGACCTGGTGCTTGCCGCCGTCGCGGTCAGCTCGGCGCTGACGCTGGCGCTGTTCGGCCTCGCCGTGCTCGTCCAGCGTCTCGCCATGCCCTGGGAAAATGCAGAGGGCGAAAGGGCGGGGCGCGACGGCGACAAGCCTGTCGGGGAGCGCCGGCCATGACCCGGCTCGAGCTCCGCCACGTGCGAAAGAACTTCGGCGCGCTCCAGGTTCTGGCCAGCGTCTCGCTCCATGTCGGCGCGGGCGAGTTCGTCTCGATCCTCGGTCCCTCCGGCGCTGGCAAGTCGACATTGTTCCAACTGCTCACCGGCGCGATCCGGGGCGAGGGCGAGATGCGCTTCGACGGCGCGCCGCTCGATGGCGCCCGCTTCGCCTTCATGCCGCAGCGCGACGCGCTGATGCCGTGGCGGCGCGTTATCGACAATGCGGCGCTGGGGCTCGAAGTGCAGGGCATGAAGCGGCGCGCGGCGCGCGAGCGCGTGGCGCCGTTGTTCGCCGAATTCGGCCTCGCCGGCTTCGAGCGCGCCTGGCCGGCCGAACTGTCCGGCGGCATGCGCCAGCGCGCCGCGCTCCTGCGCACCGTGGTGCAGCAGCGCGACATGCTTTTGCTCGACGAGCCGTTCGGCGCGCTCGACGCGCTCACCCGCGCCGCCATGCAGCGCTGGCTGGAGACGATGTGGCGAAACCATCGCTGGACGGCGCTGCTCATCACCCATGACGTGCGCGAAGCAGTGCTTCTGTCCGACCGTATCTATGTGCTTTCGGCGCGGCCCGCGCGCGTGGTGCGTGAGGTGGCCGTGCCACTCCCGCGCCCGCGCACCGAGAGCGCGGCGCTTGCCCGCGAGGCCGCGGCGATCGAGGCAGGCATCCTCGACACGCTGCTTGGCCAGTCCGATCCGAATTTCCGACCATCCGATGGAGAATTGAAATGACCGATCTGACCCGCCGCCAGGCGCTGTTTCTGGCCGCCGGCTTGCCTCTTGCCGGGGCTGTCACGCACGCCTGTGCCGCCACCCTGCAAAAGATCACGGTCGCGCTCGACTGGACCGTCAACACCAACCACATCGGCCTGTTCGTCGCCCGCGACAAAGGCTTCTATCGCGACGCCGGCCTTGACGTCGAAATCCTGCCCTATGGCGATACCGGCTCCGGCACGCTGGTAGCCAACCGTGTCGCCGATTTCGGCATTTCCGGCTCGCTCGGCCTGTTCACCCAGAAGAGTGCTGGCGCCGACCTGAAGGCCGTCTACGCCGTCGTCCAGTCGGAGACCGGCCGCGTCGTCTTCAACGCCGACCGCGCGGCGATCAAGAGCCCGAAAAATCTCGACGGCCTGACCTATGGCGGCTTCGGCAGCGCCTGGGAAAACGCGCTGCTGCGGACCATCATCCGCCATGACGGCGGCAAGGGCGATTTTTCGACCGTGACGCTGGGGACGTCCGCATACGATGCGCTGGCCAACGGCTCGGTCGATTTCACGCTCGAAGTCTCGACATGGGAAGGTGTCGAAGCGGAACTGAAAGGCCTCAAGCAGCGCAGCTTCCGCTACGCCGACTACGGCGTGCCGGACGAGCACACCACGCTGATCGCCTCCAGCAACGCCTTCCTTAGCGCCAATCCGAAAGCCGCCGCCGCTTTCGTCAAGGCGACGCGGCGCGGCTATGCCTTCGCGGTCGATCAGGCGCTGGAGGCGGGCGAACTGCTGATCGCCGCCAACAAGGACACACTCGCCAACCCGGCGCTGATCGACGCCTCGCTGAAGGCGCTGAACGACGGCCATTTCCTGAAGAGTGCCAACGGCGCCATCGGCACGATGGACAAGGCGAAGATGGAGGCGATGGGCGGGTATCTGTTCTCGTCGGGGATATTGCTCGACGGCAATGGCAAGGCGTTGACCGCGAAGCCGGACGTCGAGGCATATTTCAGCAACGAGTTTCTGGGCGCCTGAGAGGACGAAGGAACGCGGTGTCGCGCCGGAACCCGTCCGGAAATCCGGTGCAGAGCCTAATTCTCAACGATGGCGCGAAGCAGCGCGGTTTTGATGTGCCACCCGGGTTCGCCATGCAGTAACAGGGCGGCCTCATAGAATCTCGCCACGGCCGGGCACAGGCCCGGGAAGTCCTGGTTGGCGTTCGAGATAGCCTCCATCTCGGCCGACGTGCCGCCGATCTTTGTGAAAACGTCGGCGACCAGCGACCAGTCCTGATCGCTGGGCACGGCCGCCGGTAGACCGCTTCTTTTGGCGGCGCCGAAGGCGCGGAACAGCGTGGCGCCGATCCTGTCCAGGTCAGCCAGGAAATCGTGGCCGGGCGCACTGATCGCGTCCGGTCCGTTGCGCAGGTAATTGTTGCAGGTGGCCGGTGTTTCGCGCGCCATGACATGATTGAGCATGTCGAGTTGCGCCGAAAGCGCTTCCGAAGCGTTGCTGTCGGGGGTCGTAGGTAGGAGTGGCGCATATCTATGCCTGAGATCGGCGACCGCCTGTCTGCTGATATCGCGCACTTCTGTTTGGCTTCCGGCCTGGGCCGCGGCAGTGATCTTGCGCAGCATCGCATCGTAGTCGTCCGGAAATTCGCGGGCGATAGCCTCGAATATCTGGAGATCCTGCTTCCGGATCTCGGCATCGATGTCGGCGGTGGTCAGCGTCTGGGGCGGCATCTTTACTGACTGATAGTGGTGATGTCTGCCGCTGCCGAACATCGTTGGCATCACGTTAGTCCCAACGATGCTTACGGGGACGACCGCCGCGACTTGCAACCATTTCCAAGGTGACATCCGCCTACGCCCCGACACCCTTCTCACTCTGCCCCAAGGCTCAGCGCCTTCTTGCGGTCGGCTTCCGCACGCTTGCGGTCGCCCTTGGCTTCCCACACAGCGCTACGCGATTTGTATGCGCCAGCGAAATTTGGCCTTAACTTGATCGCTTGGTTGAGGTCGGCGATGGCGCCGTCATAGTCCGCTTTGCGGGCGCGGATCGTGCCGCGGCCGAAGTAACCGAAAACGTTATTGCGATCGAGTCTAAGAACCGTTTCGAAATCGCTGAATGCCACTGTGTCTTCGTGGTGCTTCATGCGGAACATGCCTCGACCGGCATAGATCCTTGCGTTCGTTGGATCGAGACGGACGGCGTTTTCGTAATCCGCCGATGCCCCGTCATAGTCCCCCTGGTAGCTGAGGACGCGGCCGCGATCGCTGTAAGTGTCACCGATGTCGGGGCCGATACTGATCGCCTGGCTGAAATCGGCGATGGCACGGGCATAGTCGCCCTTCGTCTCCCAAAGGATGGCGCGCGCTACATATGCGTCTCGGAAGGTGGGGAACAGGGCAATCGCTTTGCCATACTGCGCGATGGCGCCGTCATAGTCATCCCTGCCGTCCAGCACTTGTGCCTTGTTGAAAGCCGCCCTGGCTCCAGGCGGAATGCCACCCGCCAAGGTCGCCGCTCCGCTCTCGATCTTGCCTGACGTCTTTGCCTTCGCCGCCGCCGCAAGCTTGAGGCCCTTGCGGGCGAGGCTCATCTCCGGATCGAGCTTCAGCGCCTGGTCGAAATCGGCGATCGCCCGGCCATAGTCACCCTTGGCAGCGAAGGCGCCGCCACGCCCGAAATAGGCCTGCGCGTCATTGGCGTCGAGCTCGATTGCACGGCTCAAATCGGCGATGGCGCGATCCGGTTCGTTCTTTTTGGTCCACGCGACGGAACGGCCGATGTAAGCGTCCGAGTAGTCAGGGTAGAGCCCGATGACCTTGTTGTAGTCCTCGATCGCCGCGTCGTATTTGCCTTTGTCGACAAGCGCGATGGCCCGTCCGACATAGGGCGAGGCATCTTGCGGATCGAGCGCCATCGCCTTGTTGAATTGGGCGATCGCACGATCATATTGGCCCTTGTAGTAGAAGGCGTAGCCGCGATCGACCAGAGCGTTTAGCTTCTTCGAGGATGGCGCGATCGCGTTGCCGCCGGCACCGCCTTTCTTCTGCGTGGCCATCGCTGCTTTGCGCGCGGCGGCGTAGTTTGGATTGTGCGGGTCTAGTTTGGCAGCTTGGTCGAGGTCGGCAATGGCATCGGCGTAATTTTTGCCGTCGGCTCGCACCATGCCGCGTCCGTAGTAGCTGGCGGCGTCTTTCGGATCGATCTCGATCGCCGCTGAAAATGCCTCGATCGCTCGCTTCGGGTCTCCCGTCGCGTACCAGGCCGCTCCGGAACAGAAGAAAGCGCCGCTCGCTTTCGGGTCGAGCCTGATGGCTTTGATGCAATCGTCAAGCGCGCCGTCCGCGTCGCCCGCCGCGGCCTTGGCCAGGCCACGGCGCATGAGCGGCGCGGCCGCATCGGGAATAATGGCGATGGCCTTGTCGTAATCGGCGATCGCGCGGGTAAAATCCTTCTTGCCATCAAAGGCCCTGCCACGGCTGAAATAGGCGAGCGGGCTCTTAGGATCGATCGCGATGGCCTCTTCATAGGCCTCGATCGCTTCGTCATACTTTTCTTCGTGCAAGAGGCTGTCGCCGTTGGCTACCGCGTCGAGGACGCGGGGATCACTGGTGTCGATAAGCTTCGCCAACTTCGGATCGGCAAGCGAAAGATCGTCACTCGCACCAGGCTTGACCGCAGACGGGGTTTCTGCTGGCGCAACTGCGGTGGCGCTCTGTTCGTTCGCCGTTATGTCGGAGCCGTCCGCTTTGGTCATGCCATCGGCAGGCTCCCCGCTGACGTCCGCCGCTGCCTTGCGGGCTACGGCATAATCACCATTGCCGGGATCGAGCTTGAGCGCCTGATCGAAATCGGCGATGGCGCCGGCATAGTCTTTCCGGTCCGCCCGCACCATGCCGCGCGCGTAGTAGCTGGCGTCATGCCCGGGATCGATCCCGATCGCCACCGAATAGGCGGCGATGGCGCGCCCGGTGTCGCCCTTGGCGTGCCAGGCCATGCCTTTGCAATAGTGGGCGTCGCGCGCCTTCGGGTCGAGCGTCGCTGCCTGATCGCAATCGGCAAGCGCGCCATCGACGTCGCCAGACGTCACCTTGGCGAGCCCCCGGTGAAAATACGCGGCGGCAAAATTGGGGGCGAGTTGGATGACCCTGTCGAAGTCGGCGATCGCCTGGCTGTAATCGCGTGTGGCTGCCCTGGCCCTGCCGCGGCCGAAATAGCCGAAGCGGTTGTCGGGTTCGAGCGCGATCACCACGTCATAGGAGCCGATCGCCTTGTCGTATTTGCCCATGTCCAGCCAGGCATCGCCTTCCAGGATCGCTTGCAGGGCGCGCTGGTCTTTTGTCTCCAAGGTCTTTGCTGCCAGCGTGTCGTCCGTAGCCGCCAAATTCGGACGGACGATTTGTGGCTTTGGAGCAGCGGCCGCCGCCTTCGGCTGCTCAGGGTCCTGCGACGGTTCAGTTTTGCCCTCATCGCCGGCAGCCTGCTCGTCGCAGCTTGCCGACCGTGTGGAATCCAACTCCACGGCGCGCCGGCAATCCGCCGCCGCGCCGGCCCTGTCGCCCTTGAGCGTCCTGGCGCGGCTGCGGCCCAGATAGGCGTCGGCATTGTCGGGGTCGAGGCTGATCGCCTTGTCGAAATCGAGCAGCGCGCCGTCGACGCCGTATTTCGACAACCGCATCTGGGCGCGCTCGAGCAGTGTCTTGGCGGTCGCCGGATCCCCGTTTGGCTGCGTAGCGGTCGGCTGTTGGCCAGGCAGATTTTCCCAACACGTGCCTGCGCGTTTCCGATCGAGTTCGACCGCTCGCCGGCAATCGCCGATGGCGAGGTCGAAATTGCCGACGAGTGCCTCGGCGATCGAGCGGTTGTAATAGGCATCTGCATTGTAGGGATCGAGGCCGATGACAAAGCTGAATGTATCTATCGCGCCCTTGGGGTCGACCTGCATCGCCTGCAACCCCGATTTGAGGTTCCAAGCAATGGCGGCGGAGTTATCCTGCTTGGCATATAGTTGCGGCGGCGCATATGTGGGAGGCGGGGTAGGCTTGGCCGGCTGCGGCTCAACGGGGACTGGGACATCAGCCTGATTGGTCGCAGCGCTCGGCGACTGCAGCACGGGTTGCCCGTTCGCCCTGCTCCTGCTGATTTGGACGCTGAGCCTTTCTTTTCGGTAGTCGGCGTTGGCCGGATCGAGCGCGATCGCTTTGTCGAGGTCCGCAATCGCCTTGTCGGGATCCTTCGCCTCCCAGACGACTGCCCGCTCGAAATATGATTTTGGATCGTCGGAGCTGATGGCAATCGCTTTGTCGAGGTCGGCTAACGCCTCTCGTGAATTGCCGATCTGGGCCATGGTCATGCCGCGCACGCGGTAAGCTTGGGCGTTGGCCGGATCGCGGCGAACGGCTTCATCCAGATCGGCGATAGCGCGGGCATAATTCTTCTTTGAGGCCCAGCTCTTGGCGCGGTTGAAGTGGAAAGCGGAACTTGCTGGATTGAGCCGGATCGCCTCGTCGAATGCGGCGATGGCGCGGGTATGGTCGCCCTTTTCCTGCCACTCTACTCCAATCGCATTTTGAGCAGAAGCTGGGTTTGGGTCGGTCGCGCCGTCGCCCGGCTCACCGAAAGCCTCGACAATCAGTCGCGTGCAATCGCGCCCCTTGTCCGCATCGATATTGGCGATGCGCTTGCAATCGGCCTTGGCTCGCTTGCGATCACGCTCGGCGATCGATGAGCGGGCGCGGTCTAGGTAAGGAGCGATAGGGTCAATACGGACGCTCTCCGCTTTGTCGTAGTCGGCCTGGGCTCGCGCTGCGTCGCCTTTGTCTTCCCACACAACGCCGCGCACGCCATAGGCCATTTCATTGGCGGGATCGATGTCGATCGCCTTGTCGCAATCGGCGATAGCCCGATCATACTCGTCTTTCTTGTTGAGCGCCCGCGCGCGATCGGCATATCGGCTTGCATCATCCGGCGTAAGCGCGATCGCTTTTGTGTAGTCCGCGACGGCCCGGTCGAAATCCCCTTTGCTCTCCCAGGCGATGGCGCGATTGGTAAATGCGCGGACGTAAGTCGGATCGATCGCGATTACCTCGTTCATATCGGCGATGAGGTGGGCAATATCGTTCCTCTGTGCATAGGCCAGGCCGCGCACAAAATAGGCGCTTACGCGAAGATCAGGCACCTCGCCTCTGTCCTCGGCGATTGCGGTGCAGGCGGCAACCTGCCGGTCGGCGGAGACTTTGCTCTCACTGAAGCAAGTGTTGTAGTCTTTGCCAGCCGCGAATGTTTTGCTGCCGAAAGCACCAAGCACAACCACCCCTGCCAGCGCCAGGAGCGGCCCGCTCGGAACCCAGGCAACAAACGCGCGCGTCAACGCGCCGGTGTGGCGTGACATGATTGATCCTCCCCCCGGAGTGACCGCGACTGCTCTCGCGGATACCTATATAGTTCTGTTTTTGTTCCCTAATGCAAGCAGAAATTGCGGTGGCTGCATTTATGCCCTTGGGGTGGGCCAAATGGAGTTTGGCGAGGACCTTGCGAGAGGGAAGCAAAGCAGCGCCTCAGCTTGGCGGCATCGCTCCCAGCGGCTCACATATCGATCATCGACCGCTTCACCCGCCCGATGATGGTGATCGCGCCCTCCAGCTCCGGCGGCGGGATATCCATATAGGACGCCGGCTGGAACGGCGGGTTGTCGTTCGGGCGGTAGCGCTTGTAGGTGGCGCGTCCCGTCTCGTCCGAGATCACGTAGCAGCCATTGGTCACCAGCCGCTTGTCGCGCAAATTGACGAAGATGATCGAATCCGGCGGCGAGATCTTGTTCATCGACGGACCGTCGACGCGCAGCGCGATCCATTCGCCCTCCTCGAGGTCGGCGGTGGGGATGGTCGGATAGTCGGAGAGGTTGACCACGCTGTCCTGGCTGCCGAGCTCGCCGGCGCTGATCCACGACACGATCGGCACGTCGACGGTGACGGGCGAGGGCATGAGGCTGACGGGCGCCGCTTCCGCGCCATCGGCATTGAACAGGAGCCAGCCGGGGTCGACGCCGAACAGCCGGCCGTATTTCTCCGCCGCTTTCCGGGACAATGGCCGGTTGCCGTTCTCATGGCTGATCAGCGTGTTCTTGTTGATGTCGCGCAAGGCCCGCGCCGCATCGCTGGGCGAGGCATAGCCGGCCTGGGCGCGCGCCTGCTGCAATCTGTGCCGGGATTCCATCATCGTACAAAATGCCTGAAAATAATCGTCCAAAGTGTACGATTTTGCTTGCGCGTCATTCGTACATAACGTACGCTTAACGCATGATCGTACATTCCGCAAGCTCTTCCGCATCGCCCGCCGGCGGATCCGCCCAGCCCGCCGACATTCCGGAGCTTATTGATTCCTCGCGGAGTATCGGCGCCTTCGCCGCCGATGTCGGCTGCGGCTACGAGGCGGCGCGGCAGATGCGCCGGCGCGGCCGCATCGCGCCGCAGCACTGGCCGCATGTGATGGCGGCAAGCCGCAGGCACGGCATCGCCGGCGTCAGCTACGAATGGCTGGCCGGCCGCGCCGCGGCCGCCATGCAAGAGGAGGCGGCATGAACGCGCCTCCCTCGATCCATGAATTCCAATCGCCCGGACCGTCCTCCTCCCCGGTCCGGGCGCTTTCCGGGGCGCTTGCCCCGGATCCGGTCGAACCGCCCGCACCCCGGTTCACCGGAGCGGCCGGAGCCGTTCCTCCCCCGGCTCCGGCCGCCACTTGTGGCGGCGCATCCTGCATTCGCACCGAGGACGGAACCGTCATCCTGTTCGACCGGGCGACGGGTCTTGCGGTGTCGGGCCTGACCCACGCCGCGGCCGAGGCAGCGCTGCTTCGACTGACCGGCGCCGCCTGACTTCAACCGATCGCTGACTTGACCGCGGCCTCGCGGCCGAACCCTGGCGCTTGTCCGCGCCTTCGACAAGAAAATGGAATGAGAAGAATGGCAGCCGCCTACACGCAAAAGGAAATCGACGAGATCGCCACCTGGCTGAAGGAGGGGCTTTCGGCCTCGCGCATCGCCGGCCGCTTCAGCGCCCTGCGCGGCGCTCCGGTCTCGCGCAACGCCATCATCGGCATCGTCCACCGCAACGCGGGCCTGAGCGCCATCGGCTTCGCCAACCCCAAGGGCGGCCGCGCCGGCGGCCGGCCGAGGAAGCATGCCGCACGGCCGGATCGCCCCGGCCGGCGCGCCAGGGTAGCCGCTGGAAGCGTGACGCTCTCCGAACCTGCAGCACTTGCCAGATACGCCGAGTTGGCGGAAGGCGCCGGCGCTGAAGTGCTTGATCTCCGCCCAACTGGGGGCGATGCCCGGTCCACCCTCCGCAGCTGTAGCGCAACTGCTGCGGAGGACGGGCAGGACAGAGGGGAGCGCTGTCCGGCCGACCTCTCAGCCTGTGGCATCACCACACAAACGGACGCCGTCACCGCCCGCGCCCCCAAGCCCAAGAAACCCAAACCCCGCAAACCCGCGCGCATGCTTCCACCCGCCTGGCTCACCCCCGGCGGGCGCGAGAAATCCGAAGCGCAGCGCTACAAGCTGCCCGCGCCGCCGCCGCCGGTAAACCCCGGACGCCAGCCGCATGTCGCGGCGATGCGTTTCCTCGACTGCCTGTTCGGCCGCTGCCGCGCGCCGCTCGACTTGGCGCTGCGCGAAACGCCGGAAGACGATCCCGCCGGCGCGCGCCCGGCACCGGACATGCTGTGCTGCGGTTTGCGCACCGCGGGCACGCGAAGCTACTGCGCGCATCACCATGCCAGGTTCCACGGCCATCGCGGGAGGGGGATGTGAGAGGCGAGGCGTATGCGCGCTTGTGTTCCTCGCCCCCGCCGATGGCGGGGGAGAGGTGTCCGCGAAGCGGACGGGGATAGCGCCGACGACGGCAGGACGAAACGCCGCGCGGCGAGAACCCGCTGTCGAGCTTGGCGCTCCACGAAAAACCCCTCTCCGTCGCGGCTTCGCCGCGCCACCTCTCCCCACTTCGTGGGGCGAGGAACCTTGATCCATGCGCGAAGGAACTCAGCCTCTCCCGTTGGCCATCCACCCCACAACCCAAGGACCGCACGCATGCCCCGCAAATCCTCGAAAAAACCGCAACCGCCAAAACTCCCCAAGGGCGAGGCCGAGCAGGTGCGCATCCGCCGCGAGGTCGGCCACGACTTCGCGCTGAAGACTGACGCCTTCGGCCGCCAGCGCCTCACCCCCGGCACGGCCGAGGCGCGCCGCGTCTATGAGGTGTCGAATGGCGGCTACACCTCCACCGGCGGCGTCGTGCGCCTGCGCAATGTCGACCCGCTGGTGGGCATCACCTCGCTCAGCCGGCAGCAGCGCGAGGCAGGAGGGCGCTTCCGCGACGACTTCGAGCGCAGCCAGCGCGAGGGCCTGGAGCCACAATCCTGGAGCGAGCGCGTCGATGGCGGCCGCGTCGGCGGCGGCGTCCCCGACCGCGTGCTGTCAGCCGGCCGGGCGCATGCCCACGCTGTTGCTGCGCTGGCCCATTGGGACGTGGCGGAGGTGGCGCGAAGAATCTGCCTCGAAGGCCAGTCGGTGAAGGCCATCGCCGAACGCAGCGGTGAGGGGCGCGACGTGGTGGTGAAGCTGTTGAAGGTGGGGCTGGATTTACTCGCGGTGCACTATGGGATGATGGGGAGGAAGGCCGGGTGAAGGAAGATTCACCAGCAATAACAGAAGTGCACCTTGCAGATCGTTGTGCGGCCGGGCAGCCTGTCTTGGTCGTTCGTCTTTTGGGGTTTTGACGTAATGCAATACGTTTTCGGTACTTTGGTGCCTCAACATTTTCTACCCGCGCTGGGTTTCATTGCCGTCAGGCAAACACAGATGGACAAGGCTGTTAATCAGTCCATCGGCGACCTAACAGGGCTTGATCACAGCTCACTGATTGCACTGCTTTCGCCCGTAATGAACCTCTCGACTCGGGTAGAGATGTTGGAACGCCTTATCCCCTTAAAAATTGAGGATATCGTGGACAGGTGTAAGCTTGTAGCCATCGCGCGGGAGGTCAGAGACCTGAATAGTCTTCGCAACAGGCTTATCCACGATCTGCCGTATGCCTATTCACCAAGCGAAGATTCTCTTATGTTCGTCAGGTCAGAAACATGGACCGACCCGCAGGTTAAGGCCAGTTTACCGAAACACGTTACACCCGAAGGGTTGTATGAACTTGGCAATCGCATGTTACAGGCCGAGATCTGGCTTGGCATGAGGTTTCAGTCCAGTGGTGTCGGTCTGGAGGCGCATCCCGATTGGCTAGACCGCACCAAATTTCCGTGGCCGGATAAATTCGAGCAATTGCTTCGAAATCTAAAAACCGAGCAACCCTGACTCTGCGGTTCTCACCCCTTCGGCTTCCCCTCCCACCCAAACACACTCCGTCCGCCCAGCAAATGCGACTGGTCCATCTCGCCGGCGACGATCTCCTTCAAGCTCGGCCCCGTCACATAGCGCTCCATCCGGCGTGACTCGCCGTCCAGCCGCCTCAGCGCCTCCAGTTCCTCGGTTCGTCCGAGCTTTGCCTTGCTCACCGCCGATTTCAGCACGCCGATCGTCTCGTCATAGACCTTCAGCGGCACGGGGAAGGGGTGGCGGTCCTTGCCGCCATGGGCGAGGGAGAAGCGGGCCGGGTCGGAGAAGCGAAAGGGTGCGCCATGCACCACTTCCGAGACCATGGCCAGCGCCCGCACCGTGCGCGGGCCGACACCGGGAACCAGCAGCAAATCAGGAAAATCCTTCGGGCCGCTTTCGATGGCCGAGGCGATGTTGCCATGCAGGCGGCGCATGACAATGTCGCTCTCACGCACGTCGTGATGCGCGGGCATGACGAGGTTGGGCAGCAGCGGCTGCGCGGCCGGTTCAGGCTCCGGCTGCGGTTCCAGGGCGGCCAACTCGATGAGGATCTTTTCCGGGCTCATGGTCTTGAGCAGCTCGATCTGGCCGCCGCGGGCTTTCTCTGCGCGACGGTCGGTGAGGTTGACGATCTCGCCCTGGCGCTCGCCCTCGATCGCCGCATGCGGCTGGTCGACGAAGCTGGCTAGCCCTTCCGACAGCCAGTGGTAGCGGCGGGCCTGGCGGGCGTCGCCGTTCATGCCTTGCTGCACCACCACCCAGCGCCCGTCATCGGTGACGATGAAGCCGTGCAGATAAAGGTCGTAGCCGTCCTGCACGGCGGCGCTGTCTACCTTGGCGACGAGCCGGCTGGCGGTGGCTAAAGCCTCACCGTTCAGCCCGACGCGGTCGCCGATGGCCAGCAACTCGCCGGGCGTCTTGCGCGAATGCGCGCCGCGCCCGCCGCAGACATGGATGCCGAGCTCGTTGCTGAGCGGATTTAGTCCCCGCTTCAGCGCGCCGATGACCGAGGTGGTGATACCGGAAGAATGCCAGTCCATACCCATCACGGCCCCAAAAGACTGGAACCAGAAGGGATGCGCAAGGCGCCGCAAAAGCTCGTCGCGGCCGTAATGGTGGATGATCGCTTCGCACAGCACGGCGCCGAGCTTCGTCATGCGCTCGCCCAGCCATTTCGGAACCCGCCCGCCATGCAGCGGCAGGTCGGCGCTGCCGCTTCGCTGCGTCACCTTTCGTTCTCCTTGAACCGGCGACTTAGATGGCATTTCGGCGGGGATTTGCAAGCGGCTGATCTCCCCACAGGGGGAAGATCAGCTTGTCGGTGCGGCCGCTGCTACCTACCTGCGCCCGTAGAGCCTGTGGTGGTGCCGGTAATGATGCCTGTGGTGGTACCGGTGGGGATAGACGTAGTAGTGTCTGTAATACCGATGGTACCGGTAGTGCGGATAGCGGACCACGTAGCCGGGATAATAGTCATCATAGTAGCGCGGGCCGTAATAGCGGCCGCCGTAATCGTAGAACGGGCCGCCATAGAACGGGCCGCCGTAGAACGGATAGCCGCCAAACGGTCCGATACCGAGGCCGAAGAATCCCTGAGCGTCTGCCGGCGCGACCGTGGCCACCGCCGACGCGAGGGCGATTGCGGAGGCGAGTAGAAGCTTTTTCATGGCAACCTCCTCCTGAAGGTTCGCATCGACAACGCTTGGCGCGCCGAAAGGCTGCCAAGGAACTGGCGCGCCTGCCCGGAAAATCACCGGGATTTGAAGTCGCACTTACCCGCCGGCGGTGGACATGGCCTAACCGCAGACGCGCACCTGCCGCATGAACCGATGGTCATGACTGCGGGTTCTCACCCTTTCGATCCGGCAATGGCGGCGGGCGTGTGCGGCATTCGGCGCGGCGACATAGAAGCTGTCATGGTCGTCATGCTCACCGGGGGCGTAGTTGAGATAGGGGCCGCCCCAATAGGAACCGTAGACCGGCACGGAGCCGTAGCTGTCGTAAAAGTCGCCGAATGGGCCGTAGTCGAAATAACTGCCGCCGAGGAATACATTGCCTGCATCCGCAGGCATGACGGTGGTCGCAGCCGAAGCCAGGGCGAGCAGCGAGGCAAACACGAATTTGCGCATGACAAGCCTTCTCCTGAGGTTCGCCATGATAACGCGCGGCACGCCGAAAAAGTCCGGCCGCGTCGCGCAATCAGCAAGATTTGAAGGCTCTGTGAGCGCCGGGAGCCGCCCCGGGGCGGGATCGGCCATCGCGCGGGACGCCGGAGGCGGTTCCCGCGCGATCCACGTTGGCTCGCTTAGTAGCGGTTGTAGCCGTTACCGCACACCCGCACTTCCTCCACCACGCGGTGGTGGCGGCGCCAGTGGGTCACCAGTTCGGTGCGGCAATGATGGCGATGATAGCGGTGATGGTAGCGCACCACATAGCCGCCATTGTCGTAATCGTCATTGTAGACGTGGCGGTAGTAGCGGTGCGGATAATAGCCGCCATAATAGTCGTCATCATAGCCCGGCCCGATCCCGATACCAAGCTGAACGCCGCCGGCGCTGGCCGGCGCGATCGCGAACGCCGAGGCGATGGCGATCATCGAAGCAAGCAGAAGCTTTTTCATCGCTGCCTCCTTGAGTTTGCAGGACGCCCCTTCGGCAAGACAACGGTTTCGAGCGGTGCATGTTCCCGAAAACCGTCGGGTTGCCGCCCTTGGACAAGGCACTGGCCGCGGCGCCAGCCGCTTGGTCCGGCGCAGTGTTGCCTCTCCGTAAGGCAATGAGATCAGATATTTATTAGCGTATCTGCAACCGACCGGGCCGCGGCGCGTCGCACGCCGGCGAAATATCTCTGATCATTGCCAGGCAGCAGGCAGGCTCGATGGTGTGCTGCCCGGCCGCCTGCATGGTCGGCAAGCCTTCGGCCGCGACCCAGCCCGACAGATCGTCGCCTTCGGCATGGGTCGACGCGGTGACTGGCGCGCTTTCGAACAAGGCGGCGGTCACGTTGAAAACCCGCCCACCGCCGCCGCCGCCAGCCGGCGCGCCGGAAGCAATTGCAGGCCGCGGAGGAAGGGCGGCGCGCCCGCCAGTCGGCATGACAATGAAGAAAGAAAACTCGCCGGGCTTGCCCCTGGTGCCCAAAGCCCACACGCCCGGCGAGATTTAAGACCTGATCCCCCGATCAGGACCGGCGGGAGGACACCGGCAATCTCTTTATAGCAAGGCTGATGCCAGTCCCGAAACGGGACAGTGATGCTCAATGCCGCAAACTCTGTGCGACGCCTGTTAAGTGTTGCTAATATGCCACGGCCTATAGCCTCAGACAGCTATCGGTTCCGTAGGCATCCGTCGCCGCTTCGCCTCGCTTTGTCGCATCGCCGCGTGCACCGTATGCCGCCATCGGCTATCTCATCCCCAGCCAATTCCGGCGACCCCAGGAGCATCCGATGACCAGACCCACCATTCTCAAATTCGGCCCCGTCGAGCATGCCGAAGGCGGCGACCTGCCCGGCTGGATCGCTGTCGAAGGCTCGCCGACCATGCAGACGGCCGTGCAGCACACCACCGAAGACGGCAAGGTGATGTCCGGCACCTGGCGCGCCTCGCCCGGCACCTATCACGCCACCTACACCGACTATGAATTCGTCCACATGATCGCCGGCCGCATCATCATCACCCCCGACGGCGGCGAGCCGGTCGAGGTCGGCCCCGGCGATGCCTTCGTCGTCGAGGCGGATTTCAAGGGCACCTGGAAGATCCTTGAGCCGGTGACCAAGCATTTCGTCGTCGTGGTAGAGTAGGGGGCTGCGCTGAACCTGCTGATCTCCCCACGAGGGGGAGATTGACAGCTTCAGCGCCCCACCTTCGAGATCACCCTTTTCTCCACCTCCGGCTCCAGCGATTCCGCGAATGGCGTCGCCATATGGTGCTGGTCGCGGAAGGCGAGCTTGCCGTCGATGAAGACGTGGCAAATGGTGGCGCCGCAGAAGCGGTCGGTGAGGTCGACGTAAGCGGCGTTGGGAATGCTGTCGACGATGTCGCGTTCCACCGCCGCCATGGCGTCGTTGGCGGCGTAGGCGCGCGTCTGGTCGCAGCGCGAGGGCGTCTCGTCCCGCCACAGCGCCCGCGCCACGCAGGTGTCGACATTGGCGTTGTTGAACGGCACGTCGCGGATGAAGGCGACCTTGAGCCCCGCCCTGCTCAGGCTGGTGAGGGTGGAGCGCAGGCCGGCCCGCCAGTCGGCGTCCTGGCTCCGCGTGTCGCCGCTGCGGCCGGCCATTTTTCGGCCGCTGGTCAGCGCCAGCTCCGAGATGACCACCAGCGCCGGTCTCGCCTCGATGATCTCGGCGATCGCCTGCTCGCGCCAGCGGTCGCACTCGCTGTAGGGACGCTTGAGCTCGGACGACCAGACGCTGATGCGCGAGGCGCGGCAGGAATTCTTCAGCCAGGTCACCACCCGGTAGCCATTCTTCCGGCCCGCTTCGATCAGCGGCGTCGACCAATGGTCGGCATGGGAGTCGCCGAAGAGGGCGATGAGGCGCTGGCCATCGCCGAACACGCAAGGCTTCGGCGTCACGCTCTGGTAATCCTGCACGCAGCCGGCTTTGGCCCGGGCCGTCGACGGTTGGGCGGCGCTGGCGGCGATGATGCGCTGTTCCGGATCGAGGTCGTGCACGGCAAGCCTGGCACTGCCATAGGCGGCTGCGACGCCGGTGCCGGTCAGGAGGAGGGCCGGCACCAGCGCCCGCGCCGCACTGGCCATCAGCCAGCCGTTGCGACGGATCGGGTTCTCGATGAGATGATAGCTGAGGATGGAGAGCGCCAGCGTCACCGCGAGGCACAGCAGCCGCTCGGCCGGCGTCAGGTCCGGCGCCAGCATGCCGGCATAGACGATGACCGGCCAATGCCACAGATAGAGCGAATAGGAGAGCTTGCCGATCCATTGTAAGGGCGGCAGCGCCAGGGCGGCATTCACGCAATTCCATTCGGAATTGCGCGAGCCGTCCCTGGCGCCGGCCGCTCCCGCCTTGAGCAGAAGGACCGTGCCGGCAACCGGCAGAAGCGCCAGAAAGCCGGGGAAGGGAGCGTCCTCGCTGAAGGTGAGATATGCGGCCCCGATCATCGTCAGGCCGGTCAGGCTTAACGCCCGCCCCAGCAGCGGGCGCTCCTGCAACAGCCGTGCCGGCGCCATCGATACGAGGCCGCCGGCGGCAAATTCCCATGCGCGCAGCGGCGAAAAATAGAAGGCCCAGGGCTGCGACACGCTCGTCAGCCAGGCACAGGCGATGAAGGAGACGAGGCCGACGGCGCCGATCGCAATCATGATGGCGCGCTTGCCGGGCTTCATCCAGGCGGCCAGCAGCAAAAGCGCCGGCCAGGCAAGATAGAATTGCTCCTCGACCGACAGCGACCAGTAATGGATGAACGGGTTGCTCGTGGCGTCATTGGCGAAATAGTCGAACGACCAGCGGATCAGCCACAGATTGATCATATAGGCCGAGGCGAACATCGCACCCTTGGAATAAAGCGCCTGCTCCTCCGGCGACAGGATGAGCGCGCCGGCGCAGAGCGTCGCGGCGATGACGAAAAGCGCCGCCGGCAGCAGGCGCCGCGCGCGCCGGGCGTAGAAACGCAAAAGGTCGAGCCGGCCGGTCTCGGAAATCTCGGCGGCGAGATGGCGGGTGATCAGATAGCCCGAAATGACGAAGAAGATGTCGACCCCGGCAAAGCCGCCGGGCAGCGCGGTGAGGCCGAAATGGAAGGCGACGACGCCCGCCACGGCCACCGCCCGCAAGCCTTCGATGTCGGGCCGGAAATCCTGCGCATGTGTTGACACGAATACGAACCTCACGATGCTTGTTCGTATCCCGCCTCCCTAAAGCCTCGGCCCTAGGCGCCGATATCGCAATGCAACAAATCTAACGCGGTGCAACATAAGGGGAGGGCGAGGGCGGCCCTCCCGATCTCCCCTGCCATCACGCCTTCTTCAGGAACTCTGTCTTCAGCACCAGGCCCTTGACCTGCTTGGTGTTGCATTCGATCTCGCCGGGATCGCCGTTGAGCCGGATGTTCTTCACCAGCGTGCCGCGCTTGATCGTTTCCGACGTGCCCTTGACCTTGAGGTCCTTGATGGGGGTCACGGAGTCGCCGTCTTTCAGCGGCGTGCCGTTGCTGTCTTTCACGATAGGGTCCGTCATGGCGGGTCTTTCATCGGTTGGATGGCCTCGGCCCGCCTATCGCGCCGACCACGGCCTGGTCAAGCTGCGCTGGAACCAAGGGAGGCTCACCCCCCAATCATCACTTCGGCCTCGATCTCGACCGGGAAATTCAGGGACAGGGCGGCGACGCCGATGGCGGTGCGGGCGTGACGGCCGATCTCAGGGCCGAAGACCTCGAGGATGAGCTCCGAAAAGCCGTTCATCACCGCCGGCGTCTCGGTGAAGCGCAATGCCGAATTGACCATGCCGTGGACGCGGCACCGGCCCGTGATCCGGTCGAGGCTGCCGAGCTCGCGTTTCAGGCTGCCGAGCATCGACAGTCCGACCTTGCGGGCCGAAGCCCGCGCCTCGTCCAGCGACACGCTCTCGCCGACCGCGCCGAACGGGCCGGCAAGCGAGCCGTCCGGCTCCTGCGGCCCGTGGCCGGAGATATAGGCGCGGTCGCCGCGCACATTCACCCAGGGAAAGGGCAGCACCATGCCCGGCGGCAGTTTCAGCGGCGGTGGCAGTACGATGCCGAGCGCGGCAAGCTTTTCGTCGGCACCCGGCATGGCACGGCCTTCCTTCTCGCACAGCGCCATCGCGGCGCCGTGTCCGAGCTTTCCGGTTCGCTGGCCCTTCGTCAAGAACGGCTTGGATCTGCAGAAGAATGATCTGGGGCGACTGGCCGGAAGCCTGACCCGCGCGGATCGTGGCCTTGCATCCGCGCGGGCAGGCGCCGCCCCCGCCGGCGGCGCCAAGCCCCCAGCCGTCAGGCTGGCGGCTGTTGGTTCGGCCGTCCGGCCGCTGCTTTTCCCCGCCGATCCCGGATGATGAACCGGCTATGGGTCCCCGGGATGGCTACCTTTTGTCTTACGCGGTAGCGGACCAAAACCGCCGAGCACGGCTTCCGGAATTGCTCTAGAAGTGAAGGTCCAGCGGCTGCGGATAGGCTTGGCCCGGTTCGGCGCTCTTCGACGTCGGGCCGGCCGAAGGCACGATGCCGCCGGTGGCCGTCTGATCGAGCGGCTGCCGGCTCTTCTCGGCACCGGTCTTTGTTTCGGTCAGCGGGATTTTCGTTTTGGCTTCAGCGGCTTGCGACAGCGCAAGTGCCATAACAAGCGTGGATAGAAGGATTTTCATGGCAGCTCCCTGGATTCACCCCGAAGCGACCCTAGCGCCGCTTGTCTCGTCGCGAAGGCCACGCGCGCGGAACACTGTGGAATTCTTTGGAATTCCAGTAATATTAGTGGATGGAAAACAAACGCCGCCGCCGGGAATGGAGATTGTTTGCCGGCGCGCTAGCCAGGAGCGTCGGAGAAGCTGGGCGATTCCCGCCGGAACGCCGAACTGCTTAGGCGGCGAAGAACATCGGGGACCTTTTGCATGGCGCAGCAAATCGCGCAAAAACTAAGGCTGACTTCGGCCTTGCTGGGAACGGTGACCCGCAAGGACCTGGCGGCGGCGTTCCGCGCCGTCAACCCGAACACCGCGTTCGATCTCGGCCGCGCCGACAAATGGTTGCAAGGCCGCGCGCGGCCGCGACAGATGAGCGTCTATGACGACTGGGCGAGGCTGCTCGAACTGGAGCAGTCCGGCGCCTGGATCGCCGAGAGCGAGCTACCGGCCTTCACCGCCGCCATCGCGGCCCGCCACGGCGTCGACAGCGCCGAGCTGGAGCGACGCGCCGGCATGCAGTTCGATGCCTCCTCGCATGACGAGCGCGGCGCCGGCTCCGGGCTTGCCGGAACTTATGCATGCTATTCTCGCGCCTGGTCGCCCTATTATCGCGGCCAGTTGATCAAGGGCCGCTTGTCGATCGAGGCCGGGCCAGGCGTGCATGGGCTGACGGCTACCTATGGCGAGACGTTGCCGACGGGGCACTTGCAACTCGTCGGCCCGGTGATGCCGGCAAAGCGCGGTGTCTATCTGCATCTCAAGGATGTCGGCGGCGACACGCAATTCTTCCTGTGCCTGTTCCCGCAGACACAGCCGGTCAGCGTGCTCGGCGGCTATATGTGCGGCTCGGCCGTCATTGGTCCCGAAGCGCAGCCCTCGCTGACCCGGATACTGCTGGTGCGGCTGCGCGATGCGGCAACCGGCGCCGCGACATGGGGCGGGTACCTGCCGGCCGGCGGTTCGATTGCCGCCGACCTGGTAAGCCTCGGTATCGGCCTGGAACATCCGGAAGCGGTCGACCGGCAGCTCGACCAGTTCCTTGACGCCTACAGCGATGACGGCGCTATCCAGATTCCGCCGGGAGAGTTCCGCGCCATCCTCGACGTGTTCGACCGCCATTGGCTGCAGCACTCGGGTTGACCCTAACGCGGTCGTAAAGTTCCATCGGGGGGCGGCGCAAAGAGGCTTCCCATGAAGAAGACTTACGAGAAGCCGGTGCTGTCGAAGCGCCAGAAGCTGTCGAGCGTCGTCGCGAACGCCTCGAATCCCGCGCCGTAACACAGGCGCACCGATCACATTGGCTGGCGAGCCTATCGGCTTGCCAGCCAAATTTACGCGCTCGCCGAATTAGCCTTCCGCCAAATTTATCCCTCCGCTTGACGCGGCGGTCGCCGGGCATATCTTGCTGTCCTGATTTCATCGTCGACCGGGCCGAGACAGCCGATGAAGAAGCCATATCGCAAACCGACGCTTGCCAGACGTGACAGGCTTTCGGCGGTGACCGCCGCAGTGCCATCCTCGGGCTTCACGTTCTGAGTTTCTCAGGAACGCGCCACAGCCTTTGATCGGTTTTAAAGCAAGCACTTTTAAAGCTGAAAGCTGGGCCGGCCAGGAGCGGGCGGTACACTTCGAAGGTGCCCGCCCGTCCGGCGCCGCCGCCAAGCTGCTGAAACCCCGTCCGTCCCCAACAGCAACGGTCATGGCGTGACCAGTGGTTTGCGGAGTGCCATTGGCGCGGTGTCCTGTCAACGCCGCCGGCGAGTGGCCCGGGAGCGCCTTTTTAGCCGCCTTTTCGTGTCCGATGCACGCTTTGCGGTCATGCCGGGCCAAGCCAAGAAGCCCTGAAATAGCCGAATTCCGGGCTTTTCCGATGTCCACCAGGCCGCGCCGCACATATATGCCTATCCGCTTGAATAGGCTGATTTTTCGCCGGCCGGCATGTTACTTCGACCCCGACTTTTTTTGGGTGCAATTCGGCAGCGCAGCATTGGCGCCCGGCGAAGACGGGTCTCGCCGTTGAAAACGGCATCGGACCCATTTGTGTGCCATTTCATGATCCGCTCATGAAAGACGTGATAGAATGTCGCCAACGAATGGGGGAAGTTGCGATGGCCAATCGGTTGTTCGAGGTTCTTGCCAGACGGCGGTCATGGCTGGATCGGGTCGCATTGGGGCTGCTTGTCTTTCTGGCGACTCTGGTTGCCGCGCTGATGGGCGGCGCCAGCACCTGAAGCAATTCCAGGAAAAGTGCGAAGCGTTCAAAGCCACGGATCGCCTATTTCCTCTGTCCGATTGCTTTGAATTCGAAGATCGTGGGCCTGAGCCTGACCGGCCTCGGCCGCTCGGTGAGGTCGACGACGCGGACCCACCTGTCAGCGCCGGCACGCAACGAGACTTTCCGGCCAAGCGCCTTCTCAGCCGCCTCGAAAGGCGTCTTGGCTTCCGCCGAATGCACCGCGACGACGGCTTCGCCGTCTATTTCCTCGACGCGATAGGTTTTCATGCGCGTCTCCAGGGCGCCCGCCGTTTCGCTTCTCGCGCAAGCGCCTTTTATATTAGAAATGGCGAATAAAATGCAAGATTCCCACGCCCGGCCATCAGCTGATCGGGGAAGCCTGTACATTGGAGGGCGCGCTGTAGCCGCGCAGGCCGGTTCCGTTGCAGGCCCGGCAGGAAACCAGTTGTCCCGGGCAATTGTCGTGCAATGCACCCGAGGGGCAGCATGTGCCGTTCGACGCCACCTGCTTCCCGCACTCGAACACCTTGCCGGCGCCCAGGCACCGGGGGCAGGCGAACTTCCTGAATTCGCTCAAGCGAGCCTCCGGCTGTTTCACAGGCGCCCGGGAACGCGCTGATTGCGCCGCGGGTTCCATGACAGACACGGTTTGTCCTGCGTGCGATAGTATACATTAGTTATGGCTAATATTTATAGGGATATCGCCTGCAACGCGCGGTTGGTTCCGTGGGGCCGGCGTATCAGGGCAAGGGTTCCTCGCCGTGGTGAAAGGAGGGAGAGGAAAGGCGGCACACCTCTTTCACCAGCCCGCGCAACCAGCGGTGCGCCGGATCGGCATCGAGCCTCGGGTGCCACAAGAGCGAGATCGTCAGCGCGGCGAGCTTCACCGGCAGCGTGAAGGTGAACAGGCCCTCGCGCAGGGTGCCGGTATAGCGCTCCGGCACGGTGGCGATGAGGTCGGAGCCGCGTGCCAGCGCCAGCGCCTCGGCAAAGCCGCCGACCACGGTCGTGACTTTCCGCGTCAGTCCGGCGTGTTCCAAGGCGTCGTCCATCGGGCCGCGGTCGAGGCCGCGGCGCGAGATCAAAATGTGCCGGCCGGCGGCGAAGCGGGCGGCGGTGATGCGGCCTTCGCTCAAAGGATGGCCGGCGCGCGCGACGCCGACGAAGCGGTCGCGGAACAGCGCCTGCGTGCGTATCTCGGGTCCGGTCGAGCCGCCGACCACGCCGGTCTCCAGATCGACCGCGCCCCCGCGCATCGGGCCGCTGTCCTTGTCGGGCTTGGGCACGAAGCGCAATTGCACGCCCGGCGCCTCCTCGGCCACGCGGGCGAGCAGCGCCGGACCGAAATTCTCGACGAAACCGTCGCTGTTGCGGAGCGTGAAGCTGCGGTCGAGCCGCGTGAGGTCGAGCCGTTCGGCCGGCCGCAGCACCGCTTCGGCTTCCGTCACCAGCCGGCCGACCTCGGCGCCCAGCTCGATGGCGCGCGGCGTCGGCACCAGGCCGCGTCCGGCGCGCACCAGAAGCGGGTCGCCGGTTGTCTCGCGCAGCCTCGCCAGCGCCCGGCTCATCGCCGAGGGGCTAAGCTTCAGGCGCCGCGCGGCCTTTGCGACGCTGCCTTCGGCAAGCAGCACATCCAGCGTGACGAGCAGGTTGAGATCGGGTCGCGACATGGCGCGACCATAGCATGGATCCGTTAAACGGACATGGCGTTTGATGCACTGTTCAAGTGCAAACGCTGCGCGTTCCGCCATGTCGATCGCACGCTTATCTTCCCCGGCAAGTTCAATCGACGGAGAAGATCATGGCCGACATCGCCGAAACCCGCGCCGCGCCTGGAAGCCATTCGGCGGCTGGCGCGCTGGCCAGCCTGTCGCTTGCCATGCTCGTCTCCTCGCTCGCCACCAGCATCGCCAATGTCGCGCTGCCGACGCTGAGCGTGGCCTTCGCGGCGTCCTTTGCGGCGGTGCAATGGGTGGTGCTGGCCTATCTGCTCGCCATCACCGTTCTGATCGTCATCGTCGGGCGCCTTGGCGATCTCGTCGGCCGCCTGCCGCTGCTGATTGTTGGCCTGGCGCTGTTCAGCGCCGCCTCGTTTGCCGCCGCGCTCGCGCCGTCGCTGGCCTTTCTGATCGGCGCCCGCGCCGTGCAAGGCCTGGGCGCGGCGGCGATGATGGCGCTGACGATGGCTTTCGTCGGCGAGACGGTGCCGAAGGAACGCACCGGCAGCGCCATGGGTCTGCTCGGCACCATGTCGGCGATCGGCACGGCACTGGGGCCTTCGCTTGGCGGCGTGCTGATCGCCGCCCTCGGCTGGCGCTCGATCTTCCTCGTCAACGCCGCGCTCGGCGCCGTCGCGCTGCTCGCCGCCTGGCGCTTCCTTCCAGCGGCGATGCCCGCCAGCGAAGCGGCTGGCATCGTCCGCCGGGCGACAGGCGTCCGTGGAGAGGCGAGGGGTCGTTTCGATATGCTGGGCACGCTGCTGCTTGCCGCCACGCTTGCCGCCTATGCGTTGTCCATGACCATGGGGCGCGGCCATTTCGGCGGCCTGAACATCGCGCTGCTCGGCGCGGCCGCGGCCGGCGCGGTGCTGTTCGTTATCGTTGAGGCCAAGGTGGCGTCACCCCTGGTCAAGCTCGCGCTGTTGCGCGACCGGGTACTGGCGCCGAGCCTCGCCATGAACGCGCTGGTTTCGACGGTGATGATGGCGACGCTGGTTGTCGGCCCCTTCTTCCTGTCGCGCGCCTTGGGCCTCGGCGACGCGGCAACCGGGGCCGTGCTGTCGATCGGGCCTGTCGTCTCGGCACTATGTGGCGTCATTGCCGGGCGCGTCGTCGACCGCCTCGGCGCGGCGGCGATGATCACCGCCGGGCTGATGCTGATGGTCGCCGGCTGCGTCGCGCTCGCCGCGCTGCCAGGCCTCTTCGGCGTTGCCGGCTACGCGGCGGCGATCATCCTGCTCACGCCGGGCTATCAACTCTTCCAGGCGGCCAACAACACGGCCGTCATGGCCGATGTCGACAGGAACGAGCGCGGCGTGGTGTCGGGCATGCTCAGCCTCTCGCGCAATCTCGGCCTCGTCACCGGCACGGCGGTGATGGGCGCGGTGTTCGCCTTCGCCGTGGGGACGGGGAACATCGCGGCGGCGCCGCCTGAGGCGGTTGCCGGCGGAATGCGGTTCACCTTCGCCGCGGCGTCGATGCTGGTGGTGGTCGCAGCGGTGATTGCGGTGGCTGGACGAAGGAGCGAGTGATCTTCCTTGGACCTCTCAAGGGAGAGATTCCAGCCTTCCGTGATCGCGTAATTTCGCCGCCGGCCGCGAAGACTATCTTTGCCTTGCGGCGGTGCCCATTCCGCCTTCGGCCGGTGCCTCGGCTACCCCAACGGACCCCATCCACTGCGGCACCGGCCCATCCTCCCACCTGATCTCGATCGAGCGCCGGAAGCGGATGGCGATGTCCGCCTTGCCCCGGAACCAAAGCGGCGGGCAGCGGTTTACCCCGGCGAAGGGATGATCAGAAATTAGGAAAAGAGCAATGAAAACAGTGCTTCTTGCTGCCCTGGCGCTCTGTGTCGCCGCCCCCGCCGTGGCTTCCGCGGCCGGGGCCGATATCGTCATCGGCACGCATCACAGGCATCATTACCACCACCGCCCGGCGGTCATCATCAATGAGGAAGGCCACCGCCTGCATCACCGCCATCACGGCACGGTCGCCTTCTATGACAATGGCGAACGCGGCTGGCGTCACCGCCATCACCGCCGTGACGACACCGTCGTCGTCACCGGTTCGATCGGCCACCGGCACCACCATCGTCCGGTCGTGGTCGAGGGCGGCTCCGACTACTGAGATTCCATCGATCGTTGAAAACAAATCCGGTCCGGCTGGCGCGTCATGGCGCATCAGCCGGACCGGATTTTTATGATGCGTCGGGAGGATGCAATCTCCCTACGCTGCGCTTTTCAGCACGCCGGCCTGAACCAGTGCCGCTGCTGGGTTGAGGCTGTCCACCAGCCCGGTCGGGATCAGGATGGTGGCGCCTCGCTCCTTGGTCGTCTCATAGATGATGTTCATGGCGCGCAGTTGCAGCGCCGCCGGATGGTCGGCATAGGTGGTGGCGGCCTCGACGAACTTGGCCGCGACTTCGGCCTCGGCTGAGCCCAGGATGACGCGCGCTTCCTTCTCCCGCTCGGCCTGTGCCTGGCGCGACATGGCGTCCTGCAGCGCCACGGGGATGGCGACGTCACGGATCTCGACCGACATCACGGTGATGCCCCATTGGGCCGTCTTGGCGCCGATGACGTCGCGCAGATGCGCGTCGGCGGCCTGACGGTCGGCAAGCAGCGAGGAGAGCATCGAGGAACCGATCATCTCGCGCAGCGAGGTCTGCGCCACGCGGTCGATCGCCTCGCGGTAGTTGGTGATTTCCAGCGCCGCCTGGCGCGCGTCATGGACGTGCCAGAAGATGACGGCGTCGACATTCACCGGCACGGTATCCCTGGTCAGCGCCTCCTCGGCGTTGAAGGCGGTGGTCTGGATGCGCTGGTCGATGACCGCCACGACATTGTCGAGGACCGGTACGATCATGAACAGGCCGGGACCGCGCACACCCAGCAGATTGCCGGCGCGCAGCACGACGAAGCGCTGCCAGGTGTTGGCCATCTTCAGCGAGGCGGCGATCAGCGCCGCGATGACGAAGAACGGCGCGCCCGCCCATGGCCCGGCAAGCGCGCCGGCGCCGGCGCCGATGAGCGCAAAGACAGCGGTGAGGAAAAGGTTGATCGGATTCATGGATAAAGCTCCCGTGTCGCGGCCGGTGACAGGGTCGCGCGACGCCGCAAAGGGCCTCGCGAGGAGCGTCGGCGGCCCGGGATGGACCGCTTGGCCGGCATTCTGGGATCGATCACGCTTGTCGCGAGGGCAATCATCGCCGGCGGAGATTCATATGGTGCGGGACGAAAGGTTTCGCCATGGGGCTGGTCACCGACGCGCAACCGCATAACAACCGTAAGTGGCCGGCCTCGTCGTGCTGCACACGCAGCTTGTCACCAACGAGCGTGACCTGCTGCGCGCCGCCGTCGCCCAGCCGCCGGACTTCTGCTACGTCAAGAACACGCGCGGCCAGTCCAGGCGGACAAGGCGCTCTACGCTGCCAAGGCAGGCGGACGCGACGCCACGCGGCTGGCTGTGCCAGACGGTGGCTTCCAAGCAATTCCGCTTCCACGGAAGGCGTGAAAAGCGATGGAACGCGCGGGCGCCGGCGCGCGCTCAGGCATCAATCCGCCTCGCCGCCTGAACCCTTGCCGCACGCTGCCAGCACCTTGCCGATTGCGGCGCCTGAGCCTTTCAGCGGAAAGCTTGCCGCGCCATATTTGTCGGCGGAAACCGTCACTTCGCCCTGGCCGCGCAAGAGCGCCAGCAACGGGTCGGCGGGACCGGAGAGCTCGGCGGTGAAGTAATTGTACATCGCCTCGAGCTCGAGCTTTTTGGTCACGCTCTTGCCCCCGGCCTTGAAGGTGAAGGAGCCGCTGATGCCGGGCTCGAGCTGTCCGCCGGCGGCGCCCAGATCATAGCTCAGCACCGGTCTGTCGAAGCAGGCCAGCATCAGATGCGCATCGCCCTTCGGCCCGCAGACCGACGCCGTCATCACGCTGCCGCCCTCGTCTTCTTCCATCTTGGCGGACCAGGCGCAGGAGGCGGCATGGGCGGGCGCTGCGGCCAGCAGGGTGGCCGCGATGGGAGCAGCCATGATGAATTTTGCCAATCCGTTTTGCATGGTCGCCCTCCGAGACATGTGGCGACCATACAGGACTTATGATGGCGTGGCATCCTCGGGAATGCGAAGGAAATGGCGCTTAACACCTTTCCGAAGCGCGGATTGCAGCCTCGACCTTGCCGAGCGCCGGCACCACTGCCTGGAACGCGCTCCGTGCCGCCGATGTCGGGCCGGGCTCGGTCGTCGTGCTGCTCGGCACGGGCGGCGTCTCGATCTTCACGCTGCAGCTCGCCAAGGCGGCCGGGGCCACCGTCATTACTTGGTCCTCGGACGAGAAGCTCGATCGGGCCAAGGCGCTCGGCGCCGATCACCTGATCAATTACCGCGCGACCCGACTGGGACGGCAAGCTGCTGGAGCTGATCGGTCGTCGACAAGGTGTTTTCGCAGAACGAGGCAACCGAGGCCTACACTCACATGGCCGCCGGCGGCCTGCATTTCGCAAGCTGGTGTTCGGGTTGGACTGGTAGCCGACGTTGGAGATTGGCGAAAGAGAATGGGCGACTGATCTCCCCCACGAGGGATCCCACGTGGGGGAGATTGGCGGCTTTGCCGCCGGCTCCACAGCCTGGATCCGCTTTCCGCTACGATCGACAGGGCGCCGCCGATTCGAGCTGACATTTCCGAGTATTCTTGAAATTTTCCGATCGGGTCGATGAAATTCGGGTGAGTTCTTGTCCAGAACAGCAACGGAATTGTCCTGGCATGCATAGATATTTTGCGGCTCTGGACAAGATGTGAACTGGTCCAATACGGTGCCCGTCCAAGTGAAGACGCGCGCGCAGAAAGGCCAGGTTGCTCTTGAAAAAGAACGTCTTCTCGTCGCTCGACCTGCCTGGGCATCTCGACGACCGCGCGCGCTTCGCGCTCTGGCAGGACATCCACGTCGCCGAGATATGGTCGGTCGAATATGCCATCGCGGCCAACCAGCCATTCGCGGCCGAGATCGAAGCCACGCCCGTCGGGCCGGTGGTGCTGGGGCAGATGGCCGGAACCATCCGGCATGCCAGCCGCAAGGCCCGCAACATCGCCGACGACGGCCGCGACGGCTATCTCCTCTTGATCAACCATGGCGACACCAGGCTGAGCGGCGCCCAGGCCGGCCGCGACTACAGCGTGGGCAAGGGCGAAGCCGCGCTGGTATCTGCCTCGGAGGCGCTGGAAATGAGCGGCGGCGACAGCAATGTCTGGGCCAACATCGTCGTTCCGCGCGAGATCCTGGAGAGTGCCTTCGCCCATGTCGAGGACCGGCTGGCACTGACCGTGGCGGCCGACAATGAGGCGCTCGGCATGCTCAGGCGCTATTGCAACTTCCTGGAAGCTGGTCCGGCTCTGGTGTCGCCGGACCTTGTCACCCATGCCACCGAAACGATCGTCGATCTGATCGGCCTGGTAACCGGCGCCAAGGGCGAGCCCGCCGAGCTCGCTGGCATGCGCGGCCTGCGCGCGGCAAGGCTCCAGGCAATCCTCGACAAGATCAGGAACAATTTCGCCGATCCGTCCATCTCGGCCCAGCGCGTTGCCCAGCAGCTGCGGCTCTCGCCCCGCTATGTCCATGACCTCTTGCAGGAAAGCGGGGTGAGCTTCGCCGAGCGCGTTCTCGAATTGCGTTTGCAAAGGGCCCATCGCATGCTTTCCGACAGGCGCAACGACCGTATGCGCATCAGCGAGATCGCGCTGCTGAGCGGCTTCTCAGACGTCTCCTATTTCAACCGCTGCTTCCGCCGCCGCTTCGGCTCGACGCCGAGCAGCGCCAGATAGTTCGCCGGCCAGGGCTAGCGCGTAGCAATGCTGATCTCTGTTTGCGCGAACAGGTAGGAACCCGGCCTCGCGCCGGGTTTCTTGCTTGTGCCGGAAACGAAAAAACGCCGGCCGACGTGAGCCGGGGAGGCGCCAATGCCGCGGTCGCCGGGTGTGAGCGCGCGCCTGTCGGCTGATGCCGAACTGCCACACTGGCCGGACATGCGCGGCAGCGCTTTCCGGGACAATTCCAGTGCGGTGCAGCCCAAGACGCGGGCTGCGAACAATGCAACATCGGGGCTCTTGACGTTAACTGGATCCCGCTGAGCATTTCGGCAGCGGGGTAGCGCAACACCCTGGGGGCAGCAAACAACAATGAAAACGATTCTTCTCGCTACGGCCGTTATTCTCGCATCTGTCGGCATGGCGCCCGCGGCGGACATCAATGAAACCTTGCCCATTGCCGCCGATTACCACTGGTCCGGGCTCTATGCCGGCGTTCACTTCGGTTACGCTGCCGGAAAATCCAATCTCTTCATCTCTGGCGGTGGTATTGGGGGCACCGATATTAACGCTCCTGTCGATCCGGACGGTTTCATTGGCGGCATCCATATCGGCTTCAATCAGGAGATGGCGAACCGCTTCGTGCTCGGTGTTGAGGCGGACATCACGTACAGTAACGTCGAAGGACTGACGACCCTTGCCAATGGCGGCAGCACTATTCTTAAGAGCGAACTCCAGTGGTCGGGGTCGGCGCGGCTGCGCGCCGGCTATGCGTTCGATCGGACGTTGCCTTACATCACTGCGGGCGTGGCCGCGGCCAAGTATGAAATTATCGGCATCACCGGCACCTCCAGTGGTGACATACCGCTCCACGACGACACCCATGTTGGCTGGACGGTTGGAGCCGGCGTCGAGCACGCCTTCACCGATAAATGGATCGCTCGGGTCGAGTACCGCTACTCCGATTTCGGCAGCAAGGCTCTCTCGATCGCATCCGGTCTTCCCACGGCGACGAGCGTCGATCTCAAGACGCACGATCTGCGGGTCGGCCTCAGCTACAAGTTCTGATCCGACAGACCGCACGAAACCCTGGCCTCGCACCGGGGTTTGCTTGTGGCGGGGGGAAAGGCGACAGGAATGAGCAGGCCGGTCGGCTGGTGGCCGGATGGCCACACTGGCGCGTCAAGTGCGGCAGCGCTTTCCAGGACAATTCCGCTGCGATCCAGCCCAAGACGCCGGACGGCGAACAATGCAAGACCGAGCCCGGCATTCGTCCGGACCGCAGGACGCATATTCGAATTCGGGGGCTCCTAATGCATCGCTTTTCAATCATCGCTGCGTCGCTGGTCGCCACGACGTTCGCGTACGCCGCCGACGCACCGCAGCCGCTGGCCGGAGAGACGGTGGTGACGCCGCATATTTCCGGCTACGGCGAGATCTACCTGGGCGGGCTTCGCTTTACCAGCATCGGCGACACCGTGCACGCCGCAGGGGGCGCCGCCCGCGTCAACATTCCGTTCGCCCAGCGCTGGAACTTCCAGGGCGACCTCACCTATGACCGGATCTGGGACGACGATTTCGCTCATTGGGGCGGCGTTGGCGGCGCGATCCACGGATACTACCGGGACCCCGACAGATTTGCCGCCGGTGTGTTCGCGACTTATACGTCGGTGGACTTTGGCGATTTCGACGGGAAGGCGAGTTCCTGGGCGGTCGGTCCGGAAGCCCAGATCTACTTTGGCAATCTTACCCTTTACGGCCAGGCGGCCTTTGGCCGGGCAAACGAGGATTCCCTCAACTCCGACCAATGGAACGTCCGCGCCGTCGCACGCTACTTCGTCCAGGATAACCTTCGCCTGGATGCGGAACTCAGCTTCAGCAGAACGGACCAGGGGGTGAACCTGGACGTATCCGGCGGCGCTCTCCAGGCCATGTACCGGTTCAACGACACACCGTGGTCAGTGTTCGCGCGCTATCAATTGGAGCAGATGAAGATCGGTTCAACCGACCTCGGCGAGACCCACAAATACCTGGTGGGCCTGCGCGCCTCCTTCGGCAGCAAGTCGCTGTTGGAGGAGGATCGCAACGGCGCGGCCATGGACACCTACCGGCCCAACGAGGTGAAGAATTTGAGCGTGAAATGATCGGTGCCGCCTACATCGCGTGGGGTGCTGTTCCGCTGTCTTCCGGCGACAAGCACCCTCACCGGACCGGCTGAAACAGCTCCGCCAGATTGCCGGACGGATCGATCAGCAATATCTGCGATCCGCCTGGACCCGGGACGATTTCATTGCGGAAGCTGAGACTCGCCGCCCGCAACCGGTCAACCTCCTCCGCAAGATCCTCGACGATCAGATGGATGCGGTTCCAGCCTCCAGGGCCTGGCCGCTTGCCGTCGGGCATTGGCCGGCCCGCCGAACTGGTCGGACTGTTGTTGCGGGTTCTGTCATCGCCCCAGCTGTTTCGTTGCCAAAGCAGGTTTCTTCGATCTGGTGGAAGGGCCGACTGCGAGGTCGTCGGGATTTGGCGAAAGCGACGGAGCCGTAGCCTCTACCTTGAGCGGAAAATTACTCGATCAATTTCTCCAGCGTGATCGGCAAATCCCTTATCCTCTTGCCCGTCGCATGGAACACTGCGTTGGCAATCGCCGGCGCGATGCCGACGATTGCCAGTTCGCCCACGCCCTTGCCCCCAAGGGCGGAGGAGTGCGGGTCGGGGATGCCGACCGAGATCGTCTGGATGTCGGGGATATCGGCGTTGGTCGGCAGCATGTAGTCGGCGAAATTGCCGTTGACGATGCGGCCGTGGCGGCGATCGACGATGCCTTCTTCGAGCAGCGCCTGGCCGATGCCCATGATGATGCCGCCCTTCCACTGGCTTTCCGCCAGCTTGGGGTTGTAGAGCCGGCCCGAGTCCAGCGCCGACACGACGCGCGACACGCGCACCGTGCCGAAATCCTCGTCGACGCGCACCTCGACGAAATGCGCGCACCAGGAATGGCGCGAATAGTCGCCTTCGGTGTGCGGGATCGACATGGCTATCGTGGTGTAGTTCTTGTAGCGCTCTTCCGGCGTCGTGTTGGCCGGCAGCGTGTCGCCCTTGGCTTCGATCTGGTCGCGGCCGATCGCCACCATGAACTCGGCGATCGACAGCTCCGGCCCTTCGCCACGCGGCGAGGCGATGCGGCCGTCCTTTACCGACAGTGTATTTGCCTGCAGCTTCTGGAAGGGCGAGCGCGGGTCGGAAAGCGCCAGCCCGATCAGCTCGTCCAGCGCCTGGCCGGCCGCCTTGTAGACGGCGCCAGTCATCACGCCGGCAAGCCGCGAGCCGCCGGTGACACCGGCGCGGGCGAAGTGCGAGTCGCCGAGCTTCACCGACACATGCTCCACTGGCACGCCGAGCGTTTCGGCCGCCGTCTGCGCCAGGATCGTGTAAGTGCCCTGGCCCATGTCGATGGAGGAGCTTTCGACCTCGACCGAACCATCGGCCATGAGCTTCACCACCGCCTCGCCATGCGCGCGCCGCACCGGATAGGTGCCGGCCGCCATGCCCCAGCCGATGAGCTGGCGGCCGTCGCGCATCGAGCGTGGCTGAGGCGAGCGCTTGGCCCAGCCGAAGGCTTCGGCGCCGGCGGCAAACGCCTCGCGCAACTGGCGTGTCGACCATGCCTTCTTCGCATGCGGATCCTGTTCGGCATAGTTGATCAGCCGCATCTCCAGCGGATCGATCCCGAGTTCATGGGCGAGCTCGTCGATGGCGCATTCGATGCCGAAGGCGCTCGGGTTCTCGCCCGGCGCGCGTTTTGCTCCCGGCACCACCGTGTTGACCCGCACGACATTCTGCTTCGAGGAGAAGTTGGGCGTGGCATACATGATCGAGGTGACCGAGCCGAGCGGCTCGACCCACATGCCGTCGACGGCCGTCTCGTTGACGCCGCGATGCACGATCGACTGGATCCTGCCGTCTCTGTCGGCGCCGATGGCAACGGTCTGCCGCGTCGCGGCGCGGCCGCCATAGGACGTGAAATTCTGCGGACGGTTGAGCACCAGCTTCACCGGACGTCCGAGCATCCTGGCGGCAGCCGCCGCGACCGCGCTGTGCGCCAGCGCCAGCGCCTTGGAGCCGAAGCCGCCGCCGATATAGGGCGAGACCAGCCGCACATTCTCGAACGGCACGCCGAACCACTCGGCATAGGTGCGGGCCATGCCGTCGAGCCATTGGCTCGGCTCCCAGATGGTCAGCTCCTCGCCCTCCCACCGCGCGATCAACCCATGCGGCTCCATCGCCGCCTGGAATTCGCGCGGCGTGTTATAGGCTGCGCAGACGCGAACGGGTGCGGCGGCGAACGCCGCTTGCGCGTCGCCCCATTCCTTGGTCATGGCGTCGATCGGGAAGCCGTCGCCTGCCTTGCCGTCGCTAAGATCGACGATGGCCGGGCTCTCGTCATACCAGACCTTGACGAGTGCGGCCGCAGCCACCGCCTGCTCGAAAGTCTCGGCCACCACGGCCGCGACATGCTGGCCGGAAAAGGTGACCTCGCGCACGAGCGGCGCGTAGGTCGGCTGTGAAGGCGGGTTGCCGAGCCAGTCCGATGCGCCCTTCAGCTCTATGATGGTGTCGGGAGTCAGCACGGCAAGCACCCCCGGCGCGGTCTCGGCCGCGCGGGTGTCGATGGCAGTCACCTTGCCGGCCGCGATGGTCGCGCCGACCAGCACCGCATGCGTCAGCCCTTCGAGCTGTTGCTCGACGGCGTAGTGCGCAGCACCGGTGATCTTGGCCGGGCCGTCGACGCGCGACAGGCGCCCGCCGACCGCTTCGAGGCGCGCGCTGTCGGACGCGGCGTGTTTCATGTCATGAACGGTCATGCCGTCTCTCCCAATTTGAGGATGGCGCGGGCGATCACGCGCGGCGCCAAGGCGATCTTGTAGTGGTTGGCGCCATGGTCGACGGCGCCCTCCATGGCGAGCACGCTCGCCTCGCGGACCGTGGCTTCGTCTAGCGCCTTGCCCTTCAGCGCCTCCTCGACGGCGCGCACGCGCCACGGCTTGGTGGCGACGCCACCGAGCGCGACGCGGATGTCGCGGACGGTGCGGCCGTCGCCTTCGAGCTCCAGCCCTACTGCTGCGCTGGCTGCGGCGAATTCATAGGACTGGCGGTCGCGCACCTTGATGTAAGTCGAGCGCCTGGCCGCGGCCGAGCCGGGGATTTCGATGGCCGTGATGACCTCGCCGGGGCGGATGTCGTGCTCCTGTTCGGCGGTTGCGCCGGGGGCGAGGAAGAAGTCCTCGACCTTGAGCTTGCGTTCGCCAAGATCGACCTCGGCGTCGAAGGCGACGAGCGCCACCGCCAGATCGCCCGGATAGGTGGCGATGCAGGCTTCGCTCGCGCCGAGCACCGCATGGCCGCGCGTCACCCCGCCGATCGCCGAGCAGCCGCTGCCCGGCGCGCGCTTGTTGCAGGCCGGGAAGTTTTGCGGATCGCGGAAATAGGGGCAGCGCGTGCGCTGCATCAGGTTGCCGCCGATGGTCGCCATGTTGCGCAGCTGCGCCGAGGCCGCCTGCCAGAGCGCTTCCGATACGGCCGGGAACAGGCTTTTCACCTCGGCATTGTCGGCGACATGGCTCATCTTCGCCAGCGCGCCGATCACCGCGCGCTCGGCGGTGACATCGATGGCGTTGAGCCCTTCGATATGGCTGATGTCGATGACGGTCGAAGGTTCGGCGACGCCGCATTTGGCGAGGTCGATGAGCGTCGTGCCGCCGGCAAGCAGCATGGCGCCGGGAAGGGCGGCGGCGTTGCGCGCGGCTTCCACGCTGTCAGCGCGGAGGTAGGAAAAATCTCTCATGAGCGCAGCTCCTGTGCGGCGTGGCGGACGGCGGCGACGATGTTCGGATAGGCGCCGCAGCGGCAAAGATTGCCCGCCATGTATTCGCGGATCTCTTCGTCGGAGCCGGCATGCCCCTCGCGGATGCAGGCCACCGCCGACATGATCTGCCCCGGCGTGCAGTAGCCGCACTGGAAGGCGTCCTGATCGAGGAAGGCGGCCTGCACGGCGTGCAGCGTGCCGTCCTCGTCGGCGAGCCCTTCGATGGTGGTGATCGAGCGGCCTTCGACCTGGGCCGCCAAGGTCAGGCAGGCGAGCACGCGCTCGCCGTCGACATGGACGGTGCAGGCGCCGCACTGGCCCTGGTCGCAGCCCTTCTTGGTGCCGCTGAGATGCAGCCGGTCGCGCAGCGCGTCGAGCAGCGTCACGCGCGGCTCGACGTCGAGCGCATGGTCGCGGCCGTTGATGGTGAGGTTGAGGGAAAGCGTGGTGGGACTGGCCTTGCCGTTCAAGACGTGGCCGTCTTCGGGAGGATCGATGATTGTTTGGCTGGTCATAGGGCGTCGGGCTCCGATTGCTGGACGCTAGGCGGATGGAAATGGGGCTTGGGAGGAGAGGGGCAAGGGTAACGGCAGCCTGGGCGCGACCTTCGCGGTCGTCATCCTCGGGCTTGACCCAAGGATCCATGCCGTGACGTTTGCCGAGAAACGCGGCAGGCCAGAATTCTGCACCGTAGCCGCGCTCGCAGGGAATGGCATGGATCCCCGGCTCTGCGCCGCGTCGCTTCGCTCCTTGCTTCGCCCCAGGATGACGAACTCACGAGCGGATTCGCCAACCACAGGCGTCGCAGAACGCGCCCGTCTCCAGCGGGCAGGGAAAGCTTTCCGTCCTTCTTTACGTGACATACCGCTTCCCCTGGTTATATGATAAAGCCACTCCACTAAAACGGAGGTGCCTCCGTTTATTTAATTGGGGTCTGGCCAGTCATGGTTCAACCCCCCATATTGCATTGGTGGAGAAAAAAGTGTCCGACCGGGAAATGACCGCTGAAGCGACGCGCGACGCGCAGGCGCCAAAGCCGCTGCGCGCCGATGCGCAACGCAACCGCGACAGACTGGTCGAGGTGGCGGCGCAGACTTTCGCGAGCGACGGCGTCGATGCCTCGCTGGAGGAGATCGCCAAGCGGGCGGGGGTCGGCATCGGCACGCTCTACCGCCACTTCCCGACGCGCGAGCATCTGGTCGAGGTGGTCTACCGCCGCGAGGTGGAAGGGCTCTGCCAGGCGGCTGACGAACTGGCGCGCGAGCATCCGGCCGATGTCGCGCTGGAGCTCTGGATGCAGCGCTTCGTCGACTACATCGCCACCAAGCGTGGCCTCGCCACCAGCCTGCGCCTATTGCTCACCACCAACTCGACGCTGTTCTCCGACACGTCCGGCCGCGTCTCCGGCGCCATGCGAGGCCTGATCGAGGCCGCCGCCGCCTCGGGGAAAATCCGCGCCGACGTCGACGCTTCCGATGTGATGCACGCGCTGGGCGGCATCTACTCAGCGCCGAACACGCCGGACTGGCGAGAACGGTCGGGGCGGCTGGTGAAGCTTTTGATGGATGGGTTGCGGTTCGGGGCGAGGGGCTGAGGCGCCGCAACTGCCGGCGGCGCCAGCTCCACCCCGACTGGCATTCCCCAACCCACGGCCTACATAGTCGGCATCACCCTCCCTCCCAAAAGGATTCCCCATGCCCGAACAGCTCACATTGAACGACGGCGCCGCCATCCCCCAAATCGGGCTCGGTGTGTGGCAGGTCGATCCCGACATCACCGCCAAGGTCGTTCGCTGGGGCGTCGGGGCCGGCTACCGGCTGATCGACACCGCCGAGGGTTATCGCAACGAGGAAGGCGTCGGCGAGGCGATCCGCGCCGCCGGCGTGCCGCGATCCGAACTCTTCATCACCTCCAAGCTCCGCAACGGCGCGCATCAGCGTGACGCAGCGCTGCGCGCCTTCGACGATACGATGCAAAAGCTCGGCATCGACAAGATCGACCTCTTCCTCATCCACTGGCCGGTGCCCAGCCAGAACAAATATGTCGAGGCCTGGAAGACGCTGGTCGAGCTCCAGAAGGCCGGCCGGATAAAATCGGTCGGCGTGTCGAACTTCAACCAGGACCATCTGGAGCGCATCATCGGCGAGACCGGCGTGACGCCGGTCGTCAACCAGATCGAACTGCACCCGCGCTTCCAGCAGCGCGACAAGCGCGAGTTCCACGAGAAGCACAACATCCATATCGAGAGCTGGAGCCCGCTGGGCAGCGGCCGGCTGCTTTCCGACCCGACGCTGGAGAAGCTGGCGAAGAAGCACGGCAAGTCGGTGGCGCAGGTCATCATCCGCTGGCATTTGCAGAAAGGGCTGATCGTCATTCCGAAGTCGATCCACCAGGAGCGTATCGCCGGCAATTTCGACGTCTTCGGTTTCGAGTTGGACGCGGACGACATGCAGACCGTTCACGGTCTGGATTCGGCCGACGGCCGGACGGGACCTGATCCGACCACGGCGGCGTTCTTGTTCTGAGGCGCTGCGCCCCTTTGAGCAGTTCTGCCGACGACATGCCGCCGCTCATCCGGTGAGCGCAGAGATGGTCTTTCGGGACGTCAATCCGGCGACGAAGCTTCGTATCTCGTCAACCAGGCGGTCGCAATCTTCACCCCAGATCACGTGGTCTCTGCCGGCCAGCTCGACGTATCTGGCGCCTTGGATGTGGGTTGCCAAATAGCGCCCTTCCTCTGGGCGTACCCAACGGTCGTCCGTCCTCTGCACGACCAGCGTCGGGACGCGGATCGCCGGCAGGATGTCGCGAACGTCGACTTCGGTACCCCAGCGCCAGAGCGCGATTGCATCGGCGGGCGAGGCCGAATTCCGGAGATAGGCGGCGAACCATTCGCGTTCGACCATGTTTTCGGTCAGGCTCGGCGCTGCATTGCTCATGTCGGCGGGCTTGCCCCATTGCCGCTCCATGGCCGCTACATCGTCGTCCACCTGCGCTACAGTTCTTGCCCAGGGATACTCTTTTGACCAAGTGCCCTTGGCGTAGGTTCCGTTAAGCACCAGCGCGGACGTACGCTCGGGATAGGTGGTGGCGAAAAGCATGCACATCGGACCGCCCTCCGAGCTGCCGAACAACACCGCTCGCGTGGAGCCGACTGCGTCCAGTACCGCACGCACATCCTCCATGCGCTCTTCCAGCGTCGGCAGGCCGACATTGCGGTCGGATAGACCGGTGCCGCGTTTGTCGAATCGGATCAGGCGTGAAAAGGTGCCGAGCCGCTTGAGCACATGCGCGAAGCGCGGCGAGCCCCAGGCAAGGTCGAGATTGGAGACCCAGCCGGGCACGTATATGAGGTCAATCAGCCCTTCGCCGGTCACCTGATAGGCAATGTTGATTCCTGCCGATTTGACGTAACGGGTGGTCGGTGGAATCGGCTCGCCGCCGGAAAGGCTCCCACCGGCATTTGCCCCCGAACCGGCCGCCGGCTCGGCGGCCGCAACCGGACGCTTCGAGTAGGGCGATGAACTCATCCGGCGTGTCCGCAGAGCCTCGTACAGTTGGCGCGTTTCCAGTTCTGGCGGCAGTCCGAGATCTCTCTCCAGCGCCTCACGGCAGAGCTCATACTGTTTAAGAGCAAGGTTGATGCGGCCCTGCGCGGCATAGGCTCTCATCAATGCCCGGTGGATATCTTCGCGCAGAGGCTCCATTGCGAGCAGTCGCGCAGCCGTGCGCGCACAGGATGAAAGGTCGTTCGACGCGCTGTAATGCGCCACCAGCCTGTCCAGCGCTGCAACCGCGATCGTTCTCAGGCGCTCGCGTTCAACTCGAAGCCAGTCCTCGAACGGCTCCTCTTTCAAGCCAAGACCATCGAGCAGCTCGCCGCGGTAGACGGCGAGTGCCTGCTCGAGGTGTTCGGGCGACGATCCTGTCGCAAGCGTCTCGAACCGGGCGACATCGAAGTCGATCTCGTCGAGATACAGGGCGACACTGGCGCCGTCCGTCACAAACCGTCCGCTGCCGCACTTGTGCATGGCCTTTCGGATGGCCGAAACGGCTTGCCTGAGGCTCATCCGGGCCTGGGTTTCGCCATTCAAGCTCCAAAGTAGGGCGGCCAGCTTCTCGCGCGATTGTGCCTGTCCGGCTTGCAGGGCGAGATAGGCCATCATCGCCCGTGCCTTACGGCTCAAGGTTGGAGCAGCCGCGCCAGTACCGGCGAGATCAAATCCGCCCAGAAGATAAAGATGAGGCCCTATCATTGAGTTCGGCCCCGGCCACGGTTATGGCAATTCTTTCGCTTCGCCCCTGCTAATTCAACCGCTATCTGTCCCAAGCGGTCTTTTTCACGTTTCGATCACGCTGCCCTCTCCAGCTTTATCACGGTCGCGCCAGAGAGTTGGCCGAACCTGAAACGTGGGAGACGTCAATGCTGCCATTCAGCCCGACCGACTGGCCCTTCCGGCAAGATGACGGTTTCTACCGGCCCCAAGGCAACCCACCCGCAATCTTTCGTCACGACATCGCCCAGGCGCGGTACTTGGAGCGGCAGCTAGCTCAACGGTTTCCCGGCGCCCCCAGGATAAGTCTGCCAATGCTCGTGAGCCGGCTTCTTGCCTTGGCGGCGTCGGCCCGCGCAGCGCTCTCTCGCCGGCGTGCCGGGCGAGGACCCGCCTCGTTTCGGCTTTGAAAGCCTGCCTTCCGATACACGGCGGGCTTCACCCTAAATGCCGTCTCCGTCCACCAGCGGCACATCCTCGCCCTCCCATGGGCTCGGCATCGACCCGCGTCCTGCGGTCGGCAGCGGCATCCAGCATCTGAGCTCCGGCTCGGCATATTCGACGATGCGGCCGGGCGAGGAGTCCGACGCCCGCCAGCCTTCCTCGCCGAATTGGTCGGCGCGCGACCAGTAGGCCATGTCGACCTCGGCCGGCCCCTGTTCGGAGGAGCGCACCGTCACCAGGATGCGGCTGCCGTCCCGCGGCGCGCTCGCCATGTTGCGCCACTGTTCGGTCTCGTCCATGCGATCTCCTCCTGCTGAACCAATTCCAGAAAAACCGGCCGTCGCAATAGTCGCTGCCCGCCGGGAAGGGGTCAACCCGAACTTGGAGCGCGACAGGCTTTTCATTCACAACTAATATGTCATTGGCCGCAATCGGACAGACGACGATGGATGAAGGATTGCTGTCTCCAGTGACCCGGCTCGGGCCGGTCCATCTCAGGGTGACCGACATGCCGGCGGCCTTGAATGTCTGGCGCGACGCGCTCGGGTTGGCGCTGCTTGGCGAAGACGCCACCATGGCGGAGCTTGGCGCCGGCGGCCGGACGCTGATCGTGCTGCACGCCGGCGCGGAGGCACCACTGCCGCAGAAGTCGCGCGATCTCTTCCACGTCGCCATCCATGTCACCAGCCGCCGCGATCTAGCGCACACCGCCGCCCTGATCGTAGCCGCTGGAAGACGTGGAGAAGTGGAGGAGGGGAAATGTCGCTCAAGGTGATTGGAACCGGCTTTGGCCGGACCGGGACGGATTCGATGCGCGAGGCGCTGACCATGCTCGGTTTCGGCCCTTGCCATCATATGTCGGAGGTGATGGCGCATGAGGAGCAGAAGGCGCTCTGGCGGGCGCTGGCCAAGGGCGCCGTGCCAGACTGGGACAGGCTCTTTGCCGGTTATAAATCCTGCGTCGACTGGCCCTCGGCGCATTACTGGCGCGAGCTGATCGAGATCTATCCCCAGGCGCGCGTCATCCTAACCTGGCGCTCGCCCGAAAGCTGGTGGGAGAGTTTCGAAAAGACGCTCCTGCCCGCCATCGCCGGCAGCACGGACCATGACTCGCTCGGCGTCTCGCTCGTTTCGAAACAGGTTTTTGACGGCCGCCCGCAGGATCGCGCCCACGCGATCGCGATCTATCGGGACAATGTCGAGGCGGTGCTGAATACCGTGCCGGCCGAACGTCTGCTGGTCCACAAGCTCGGCGACGGCTGGGCGCCGCTTTGCGCCCATCTAGGCATTCCCGTGCCGGACGAACCCTATCCCAGCCGCAACTCGACCCAGGAGTTCCGGACGGCGCTGTCGCTGAATTAGACGAGTTCGGGTCGATGAATACAGGCATCCGAACTTTCCGGTCGCTCATCGCATCCTGTCCTTTGTGATATGATCAGGAAAGGGGATCAGGCCATGGGGCAAGCCAGTTTTGATCGCGGTCGAGGCCAGCCCGATGCGGCGCTGGTGATGGCTGCGCGCTTCGGCGAGGCGAACGGTTTCGGCCTGTTGTTCGAGCGCTACCGTCCGCAACTCCATGCCATGGCCCTGTCGATGCTGGGCTACACCGGCGATGCCGAGGACGCGGTCCACGACACGTTCCTCACCGCGCTCGTCCGGCTGGACGGCCTTCGCGATCCCGCCGCCGTCGGCGGCTGGCTGCATTCGATTCTCAGGAACCATTGCCTGATGGCGCTGCGACGGCGCCGGCCCTGTGCCGGACCCGCCGAAACCGAGCGCGCATTCCGCGAGCTTGCCGACGAGGAACGCATCGAGAGCCGCATCGAAAGCCGCGACCTGCGCGACTGGGTGTGGGCTGCGCTGGCGCATCTGCCGGAAATGCAACGCGCTACCGTGATGCTGCGCTATTTCGGCAGCTCGCCGGGCTACGAGGAGATATCGACCGTTCTGGGCGTGCCGGTGGGTACCGTGCGCAGCCGGCTGGCTGACGCCAAGATCAGGCTTTCGGAGCTGCTGCTTGCATCGGCCGGCCTGCCCGACAGGGAGCATCAGAAGCTGGTGGCGGAGCGGCTGGCTTTCTACACCGAGGAATACCGCTCGCTGCAGCGCGGCGGCAAGGAGCGTGTGCTTTCCCACTATGCCGAGGAGCTCGACATCGCCTTCGCCGGCGGGCCGCGCGGCATTGGGCGCCATCTGTTCGGCGAGGCCATCGACGAGGATGTTGGCGCCGGGGTTCGCCATGAGCCGGTGCGGGCACTGGTCAGCGCCAACGTCACCGTGCTCGAGGGTGATTTCGTCAACCCACCCGAGAACCCGTTCCATTGCCCGCCAAGCTTCGCCATCGTTTTGATCCACGGCGAGCGCCAGGTGCGCATGATGCGCGTCCACACCTGCGAACGGCCGCCGCGCCTCGAGGAATGACATCTTCGTGAAGTTCGCCGGCCCAGCGAACTTTTCGATCCGCCCCATCATCCTGTCTAGGTCACGCGGCCGATTGCCGGCGCGTCAACCACAGCAAGGAGGAATTCCGATGTTTGCCTTTCTCGCAGTCAGATTGAGCCGCGCCGTCGTTCTGGGCTCGCTTGCCATGCTCGCGACGCCGTTGCTTGCCAATGCCGACGATTACGATGCGACGCTGAAGGACATCCAGTCGACGATGGGTGGCGTGCCGAGCTTCATCAAACAGTTTCCCAAGGCCGGTCTGCCCGGCGCATGGGCCGAGGTCAAGGCCATCGAGCTCAGCGACAAGACGGCGCTGCCGCCGAAGGTCAAGTCGCTGATCTCGCTGGCGGTCGCGGCGCAGATTCCCTGCAGCTACTGCATCTGGTCGGACACGCAGGACGCCAAGCGCGCCGGCGCCACCGACGAGGAGATCCAGGAAGCCGTCGCCATGGCGGCTCTGACCCGCCACTGGAGCACCATCTTCAACGGCATGCAGGTCGACTTCGAGCAGTTCAAGAAGGAGATGGGCGGGCAGTGAGACGGTAAGGGGTTGAGGGACTGGGGCAGCAGGGAAATCTGCAGGCTATCGCTTCCTGCTGCCTTACTCCCCCAACACAGGGAGAACACGCACATGACCGCCACTCTTGCCACCGACACCACCTTCCTGACCGCCACCCAACTGGCGGCGGCGATCCGCGAGCGGAGTGTGAGCGCAAGCGAGGCGATGGAGGCGCAGCTGGAGCGGATCGCCGCCGTCAATCCGCTCCTCAATGCCATTATCACCCTCGACGAGAAGGCCGCGCGCGACGGCGCCAGGGCAGCCGACGAAGCCATTGCGCGCGGCAAGACCGTCGGGCCGCTGCACGGCGTGCCGATTACGCTAAAGGACGGCCACGCCACCGCCGGCATGCGCACCACGATCGGCCTGAGGGCCTGGGCCGACCATGTACCGACGGTTGACAGCACCATTGCCGCGCGCCTGCGCAAGGCCGGCGCCATCATCATCGGCAAGACTAATGTGCCGCCGAGACTGCGCGACCTGCAGACCGTTAACCCGATCTTCGGCCGCACGGGCAATCCCTGGGATGTCACGCGCACGCCGGGTGGTTCCAGTGGCGGCGCGGCGGCAGCGGTAGCCGCGGGGCTCGCTCCGCTGGAGATCGGCAGCGACGCCGGCGGCTCGATCCGCGTGCCGGCGCATCTGTGCGGCGTCTATGGCTTCAAGCCGACGCAGGCAACTGTGCCGATCACCGGCAGCTATGCCGATCCCCCCGACATACCGCGCAGCTTCCGATTGCTGTTCGACATAGGGCCCCTTGCACGTGGCGTCGACGACCTGATCCTTGCCCACCGCGTTATCGCCGGCGCCGACGGCCTCGACCCCGAAGTGCCGCCGGTGGCGACGGACGAGGAGCCGGAGCCGCCGCTCGACCGGCTGCGCATAGCCTTCGCGCCGGAATTCCCCGGCGTGCCGACCGCTCGCGATATCGCCGATGCGATTGCCGGTCTTGCCAGCGCGATCGACGCCAGCGGCGCACGGGTCGGTCAGGCCCTGCCGTCACATGATTTCGCCGCCGAGCGGGCGCTGTTTTCGGACTTCATCACCTGGTATTCGCAGGCCTTCCAGCCGCCGCTGGAAAACTCCCCCACGCTGTCGACCTATCTCGAGGCGCTCAATCAGAGGGACGAATTCATCTACGCGTGGGAGCGCTTGTTCGGCGATTGGGACGTGCTCGTCTGTCCGGCGATGATGTGCACTGCTTTTCGCCACCGGGAGATGGGAATGCCGATTCCGGTCGATGGTGTCGAGACGCCCTATTGGAGCGCGCTCAGCCACGCCTGTCGCTTCAACCTGACAGGTCATCCGGCCGTCGTCATTCCGATCGGCCTCGACCGAGAAGGCCTGCCGATCGGCGCCCAGCTCGTCGGCCGCCGCCATTCGGACATGAAGCTGCTGGCGGCCGCCAAGGCGCTGTCGCGCCTGACCGACGGCTTTGTCAGGCCGCCGGGATTGTGATCGCGCGGCACGCTCCAGCAAGCATGGCTGAAATCCTTGGCGCGCCGCTGTTTCACACATGCACGTCGCCGAAGGACAGCTCGCCGTCATCGGCGCGGACCAGGAACGCGGCGGCAAGCAGCGCGAGATAGCAGGCGGCCACCCCGCACACGACGACGACGCCAGGGATGGGGCCCAGTGTCGCCACCCGGAACGTGTCGACGAGTGAGGCACCGAAGCCGATCGGAGAGCCTTCGCGCGACAGGCTCGGCGTGGTGATCTTCAGGATCCAGGCTAGCAGCAGGATCGTGTACATGAAGATGTAGTTGCGGCGCAGCCGCCTGATCAGCGCCGCGCGCTGCGAGATCAGGAAACGCGGCGAGCGCAGGCCTTCGCCGAGGATGGCGAGCCAATTGGAGGCATAGTCGGGCTGCGGCGAAAAGATCTGGGCGAAGTAATAGCGCTCGAACTGCCGCACGCGGGCGCGGTAGACGTCGAAAAAGCGGTAGCGCCGCGCCTCGATCCACAAAAGCAGGGTGATCAGGAGCATGGCGAACAAAAGCACGCCGTGATGCGCGCTGGGCGTCGACAGCGACACCGACAGCATCGCCGCCACCACGGTGATCGCCCAGTTGCTGGTGCGGTCGAGCCGGTCGCGCCAGCCCGCCATGCGCGCGATCTCGGCGCGATGGAAATGCGACAGCGTCGTGGTGAATTCGGGAGAACTAAGCTTCAGCGCCAGCGTATCGGAAGCGCGCGGCGGCGCGGCCGCTTCGGTTGATTTTGCTGGCGCGGCCGCCTCTGTCGGCCAAGCCGCGTCGGTTGGTTTTGCGGCCCTTGTCTGGGACATCCCTCTGCCATGCGCCTCCCGCCGCCATGGCCGCCCGCCCCGAGATCGGCCGGCCACACCCAATCCTTGTAACGTGCAGCCGGCCAGAATGTTCCCGCCTTTTCAGGCGGATAAGTCAGGATGCAAGCGGGGGAAGACCACCATTCGCGCGCCGCGGAAAGGGCAGCACATCGGCTATCGGCCTGGCATGCTGGGCTGCCGCCACTGCCTCGATCACAAGGTCGAGCGCCGCAAGCGCCGCGCGGCTCGTTTCATCGTCGCCACGCAGGTAATGGCAGGCCCGGTCGAGGTGCAGGTGGGCGGCGGCAAAGTCGCTTTTCATTAGCTTCTCCTTATTGCCCGCCACGGCGCGACCATCGCCGAGTCGCTTTACCGGGAAGCAAAGATCGGCGGCGGCATTTGAATAGAAATGTAAGGGATGCGGCGCTGGAACTGCTGATCTCCCCCCTTGTGGGGAAATTGGCAACTTCGACGCCCTGCAACCGAAGCACCGGCCAAACCGTTGTGACGCGAAATCGAGGGGAGACAGCTTGTCCAAAATACTCAATCGGCGTTGGTCGATCGCGCTTGGTGCTGCGGCGCTCGCCCTGATGCCCGCCGTCGCCTTCGCCGCCGAGAAGACAGGCATGTCCTCGGAAGGTATTTTCGTCGCCGAGCTGATCCTGCTGCTTGTCGTCGGCCGCGGCATCGGCGAGGTGCTGGAAATACTGGGCCAGCCGGCGGTGATGGGACAACTGATCGGTGGCATCCTGCTCGGGCCCTCGCTGCTCGGCTGGGTCTGGCCGGCGGGCGAGCGGCTGATCTTCGCCGGCGACCCATCGCAAAAGTCGATGATCAACGCCATCGCCCAACTCGGCGTCTTGATGCTGCTCCTGCTCACCGGCATGGAGACCGATTTGAGGCTGGTGCGACGCGTCGGCCGCGCCTGCTTTTCCATCTCGGCCGCGGGCGTGGCCATGCCCTTCGCGCTCGGCTTCGTCGCCGCCCAGTTCATGCCGGCCACGCTGCTTGCCGCCGGCAGCGAGCGCATCGTCGCCGGGCTGTTCCTCGGCACCGCGCTCTCCATCTCCTCGGTCAAGATCGTCGCCATGGTGGTGCGCGACATGAACTTCATGCGCCGCGACCTCGGCCAGATCATCGTCTCCTCGGCCATCATCGAGGACACGATCGGCTGGGTGATCATCGCCATCACCATCGGCATCGCCACCAAGGGGCGCATCGAGATCGGCAGCCTGGCCTTCACCATCGCCGGCGTCGCCGCCTTCATGGCGTTTTCCTTCACGCTAGGGCGCCGCATCGTCTTCGACGCCATCCGCTGGACAAACGATACTTTCCGCTCGGAATACGCGGTCGTCACCGTCATCCTCGCCATCATGGGCGCCATGGCTTTGATCACCGACCTGATCGGCGTGCACACCGTGCTCGGCGCCTTCGTCGCCGGCATTTTGGTGGGCGAGTCGCCCATCTTGTCGCGCCACATCGAAGGGCAGTTGCGCGGCATCATCACCGCGCTGTTCATGCCGGTCTTCTTCGGCGTCGCCGGCCTGTCGGCCGATCTCACCGTGCTTATCGATCCGCAGCTCGCGCTACTCACCGTGGCGCTGGTGGTGATCGCCTCGATCGGCAAGTTCGGCGGCGCCTTCATTGGCGCGGAAGTCGCCGGCATGAGCCGCGCCGAAGGCATCGCTGTCGGCTGCGGCATGAATGCGCGAGGTTCCACGGAGGTCATCGTCGCCTCGATCGGCCTGTCGATGGGCGTACTTTCGCATAACCTCTTCACCATGATCGTCACCATGGCGGTCATCACCACTTTGATCATGCCGCCGACCTTGCGCTGGGCGTTGCGCCGCCTGCCGATCGGCGAGAAGGAAAAGAAGCGGCTGGAGCGCGAGGAGGTCGACCAGCGCGGATTCGTCGCCGGTCTGGAGCGGCTTCTGGTGGTGGTCGACGAGGGCGTCGTCGGCCGCTTCGCCGCCTATCTTGCCGGCGTCATCGGCGCCGGCAAGCCGACGACGGTGCTGCATTCCAGCGGCGAGATCGACGCCGAGCCGACCGAGGGGCTGCATCTGGAGGAGATCGAGAAGGGTGCGGAGGACAGCCGCGAGGCGGCGAAAAAGGGCGACGAGACGCCGGCGCGCGAAGCGCCGGTCACCCGCCGCCAGCACGAGGTGCTTTCGGCCGAGGCGGTCGCCAAGGAGGCGCGCAAGGGTTACGGCATGCTGCTCGTCGGCCTCGGCCGGGCGGTCACCCCCAAGGGCGGCTTCTCGCATCGGCTGAATGAAGTCGCCGGCGCCTTTGACGGGCCGCTCTGCCTGGTGTTGAAGCCGGCGGCCGCTGGCCGCCAGATGCCCCGGCTCGGCCCGGGATCCGGCAAGATACTGGTGCCGGTCAACGGCACGGCGGTTGCGCGCCGAGGCGCCGAACTGGCTTTGGCCATCGCCGCCGTCACCGGCGCGCCGGTCAAGATGCTCTATGTCGCCAGGGTCGGCCGCGACGAGCCGCGCGACACGGTCTCGCATCGCCGCCGAGAAGCGGTGTTGAAGGACATCGTGGCCCTTGCCGACCGCTACGGCGTCGAGATCGAGACGGCCATCCGCTCGCGGGCCGCCGCCGCCGATGCCATCGCCCGCCAGGCCGGCCGCAGCGTGGCGTTGATCGTCATGGGCGTGGCGCGGCGTCAGGGCGAGGAGCTGATTTTCGGCGAGACGACGACGGCCGTCCTGCGCCGCGGCCCATGCCCGGTGGTGCTGATCTCCGACGAGCGGGTGAAACGCGACGAGAGCGACCGCGAGGCCGTACGCACGGGGACTGGGGCAGGGTGATTGGCCGATCTGCCCCGCAAGGAGGGGATCACTCGCTCCCTCGGCGTCGCCTTGTCCTCACTTGCCTTCGAAGAACGCGTGGATCGCCGCTTCCAGTTTCTCGATGAGCTCGCCGTTGCGGGTGCTGCCGGCCCAGATCAGGGCGTTGAGCCGCATGTCCTTGTTGAGGAAGTTTACCTTCCTGGACTCAAGCAGATAGTCAGCGACCGCAAAGTGCCGCCCCTTGATGGCTTCGATGAGGGCGCTGTTGCGTCCAGTCTTGTCGGCCGCATTGACGTCCGCGCCGTGCTCGACCAGCAGCTTGACGGCATCGAGATGTCCGTTCCTTGCCGCTTCGATGAGCGCCGTCCTGCCGTAATAGTCGGCACGGGCATCGATATCGATACGGGGATGGGCCGCCAGCGCCTGGATGCAGGCGTAATGGCCCTTGGCCGCCGCCAGGCTCAAGGGCGTGCTCTTCCATTTGTTCCTGGAATTGACGTCGATTGCCGGATCCGCGATCAGCGCCATGAGCGCCGCGATGCGGGCATTATGGGCGGCAAGATGCAGCGCCGACCAGCCGTCTTCGTCGGCCTGGGTGATGTCGGCGCCTGCCGCGAGTTCCGCCCGAACGGCTTCGGTGTCGCCCTTCTCCGCCGCCATCAGCAGGTTGGACCACCCCCTGGCGTCGTCGGTTTCCACGCTTGCGCTCACTGCGATGCTCTCCGGACCACGATCGCGCCGACACCCACTGTATATTCGTCGGCCGGCGCTCATCGATTGCGGCTTTTACGGAGCGTTTCACACTCACCGGCGTCCGGCAACGGATTTCGAGCCGGTGCAACTGCCAATCTCCCCTACAAGGGGGCACAAGGGGGGAGATCAGCAGTTTCCTCACGCCATCTGCAGCTTCTGCCGGCTGGGCTGCGGCGGGAAGGCGATGGCGATGCCGGCCGCGCCCAGCCCGATCAGTGCCGAGCCGATGAACAGCCAGTGATAGCTGGCGGTGGCGTCGTAGATCATGCCGCCGGCCAGCGGCCCCAGCGACATGCCGAGGCTGGAGAGCATCGTGGCCGCGCCGAGGATGGTGCCGATGATGCGCAGGCCGAAATATTCGCGCGCCAGCACAGCGTAAAGCGGCATCACGCCGCCATAGGTGGCGCCGAAGATGACGGCCAGAAGGTAGAACTGGTCGAGCTGGCCGACGGTGAGATAAGCGGCGATCACCAGCCCCTGGATGGCGAGCCCGGCGACCAGCACCGGCTTCACGCCCAGCCGGTCGCCGAGCACGCCATAGAGAATGCGCCCGCCAAGGCCGGCGAGCCCCTCGACGCTGTAGATCGATACGGCCGCCATCGGCGCCACGCCGCAGGACATGGCATAGCTCACCATGTGGAAGATCGGGCCCGAATGCGCTGCGCAGCAGGCGAAGAAGGTCAAGCCCAGCACGATGAATTGCGGCGAGCGCAGCGCCTGGCCGACGCTCATGCCGGGATCGTCGGCGGCGGGCGCCGGCGTCCCATCGGCGGTAGTGATTGCCGCCGCGGGTTGGCGCACCAGGAAGACGGCGGGCAAGAGCAGCACCCAGGCCATGATGCCGATATCGAACATGGCGGTGCGCCAATCATAGGCCGTGATCAGCCAGCGCGCGAAGGGCGAGATGGTCATCGGCGCGACGCCCATGCCGGCCGAGACCAGCGAGACGGCCAGGCTGCGGTTGGTGTCGAACCAGGCGGTGGTGAGCGCGATCATCGGCGCGAAGAAGGCGCTGGCCGCAAGGCCTACGATCACGCCATAGCTGAGCTGGAAGACCAACAGCGAATTGGCGCGGCTCGCCACCACCAGCGACAGGCCGAGTAGCACCGCGCCCGCAAGCACCACGGGCCGCGCGCCGACCCGGTCATAGATCGCGCCCCAGGCGAAGCCGCCGAGGCCCATCACCAGGAAATTCAAGGTCATGGCGCTGGAAATGCCGGTGCGCGACCAGTTCGTGTCGAGCGACATCGGCTCCAGAAAGATCGCCAGCGAAAACATGGCGCCGAGCGCCACGCAGGTCATCAGCGCGCCCGCCGCGACGATGACCCAACGATAGGAATGGTTCATGGTTCTGCTCCCATGCCGAAAGGCATCCTGTTTGATGCGGCACGGTTTTTCCAGTCCACCGGGCCGTTTGCGTCCGAAGGACGCCAGGGCGGGAGCCGATCCTACAATCTGGTTGCATTTTTTATCCGGATTTTTGGCGCCCAAGAGAGTGGAAAGGCGCCGACGAGGAAAGTCAGCGCTCTGCGAAATCCCCCTCTCTGGCATTTTCCAAGCACTTGCTTGGGGACAAGTCCGCTCGCAAATGCCGGAAAATGCTATCTCCCCCCTCGTGCGGGAGATGTTCGGCAGAACCGAGGGGGCGCTGTCCCGCCAGCGTCTCCAACTGTCAGCAGCCTGCAGACCCCCGCGTTGACCGCACAGCAGGCGCTTCTAGATTGAGCCGCAGCATTCAGAAGGAGGCGTCACCCATGGAACTCTATCGCGGCCGGCTCATCGACCATCTGCACCTGGTGGTGCGCGACCTTGAGGCCAGCCGGCATTTCTATGGCGCGGTGCTTGAGGTGCTGGGCATCCCGATCGGCGGCGAAGCCGAGGATTACTTCTGGGTGGACGAGCTGTTCATTTCCGGCATCGACAGCCGCGCGTCGCGCGGCGCGCTCACCGGCCGCCACCATTTCGCTTTCCAGGCCAAGGACCGCGCCATGGTCGACGCTTTCTACCAGGCGGGGCTCGCCGCCGGCGGCAAGGACAATGGCGCGCCGGGCGAACGCCACTACCATCCCGGCTACTACGCCTGCTTCCTGCTCGACCCCGACGGCAACAACATCGAGGCGGTGTTCCACGGCGAGGCGAAGCGAAGTGCTGTGGCGGTGGAGATCAGTTTTTAGAGCAGCCCCGCTGCTACTCCTTCACCGCGCCTGTCATCGATGAAACATAGTGCTCGACGAAGAAGGAATAGAGCACCACCACCGGCAGCGAGCCGATCAGCGCGCCGGCCATAAGCGCGCCCCATTCATAGACGTCGGAGCGAACGAGTTCGGTGAGCACGCCGACCGGCACCGTCTTCTTCTCCGAAGACTGGATGAAGGTCAGCGCATAGATGAACTCATTCCAGGACAAGGTGAAGGCGAAGATGCCGGCCGAGATCAGGCCGGGCACCGACAGCGGCAGCACGATCTTGGTGAGGATCTGCCAGCGGCTCGCGCCATCGATGAGCGCGCATTCCTCCAACTCGAAGGGGATAGAGCGGAAGTAGCCCATCAGAAGCCAAGTGCAGAACGGGATGAGGAAGGTCGGATAGGTGAGGATCAGCGCGAATGGTGTGTCGTATAGACCGAGGTTGAACACCATCACCGATAGCGGGATGAACAGGATAGAAGGCGGCACGAGATAAGCGAGGAAGACGGCGAGGCCAAGTTGCCGCGCCCCCGAAAACCTCAGCCGCTCGATCGCATAGGCGGCAAGCACGGCAGCCGCCAGCGACAGGAAAGTTGCGGCGGTCGAAATGATGATGGTGTTGAGCAACCAGCCTGGGTAGGAGGTCTCGAAGAGCAAATAGCGAATGTGCTCCAGCGTCGGATGCACGACCCAGAACGGATTGTAGTTCACATAGTCGGTCATCTCGATATTGGGCTTAACCGCAGTGATCGTCATCCAGTAGAACGGAAACAGGAGCACGATCAGAAACACCAGCAGCGGCAGATAGACCGTCACCACCCGCCGCGGAAGGCTTTGCAGGTAGCCCATGCCGCCTTCGTCGGTCTCCAGGCGCTCGATTTCCTTGATTGCGGCCATGTCAGTCCCCGCCGCCTTGCTGCCATCTGCGCCGTTGGAGGCCGAAATAGCTGAACAGGATCGCCGCCAGCAGGAAAGGAATCATGGCGACCGCGATTGCCGCGCCTTCGCCCAGTTGGCCCCCCGCAATACCGCGCTGGAAGGACAATGTCGCCATCAGATGCGTGGCGTTCACCGGGCCGCCGCGGGTCAGCACATAGATCAGCTGGAAATCGGTGAAGGTGAACAGCACCGAAAACGTCATCGTGATGGCTATGATCGGCGTCAGCAACGGCAGGGTCACGTAGCGGAACAGCTGCCAGCGGCTGGCGCCGTCGAGCGTAGCAGCCTCGTAGAGCGATTGCGGAATGGTCTGCAGTCCGGCAAGCAGCGTGATGGCGACAAAGGGAATGCCTCGCCACACATTGGCCGCGATGACCGAGGCGCGCGCATTGGTCGGATCACCGAGAAAATTGATGCGGTGGTCAATCAGGCCCATCTGTTGCAACGCCCAGGACAGGATCGAAAACTGCGAGTCGTAGATCCACCAGAAGGCGATGGCCGACAGCACGGTCGGCACCACCCAGGGCAGCAGCACTACGGCGCGAAAGAACGACTTGAAAGGCAGCTTCTCATTGAGGATGAGAGCCAGCCACAGTCCGAGCACGAATTTCAGGATCGAGGCGCTGACCGTGTAGAGCAGCGTGTTGAAGACCGACAGCCAGAACACGCTGTCACTCCACAGATATTCGTAGTTCTCGATGCCGATGAAGATGCCCGGTCGGCCGATGCGTGTGTCAGTGAAGCCGAGCCAGACGCCGAGGCCGAGCGGATAGGTGAGAAAGACCAGGAGCAGCGCCGCCGCCGGCAGCATGAAGCCGAAGCCGAGAGCGTTCCTGCTCTCGGCGAGCCGCGACAGGATCGACGGGCGCGGCTGAACGGCAACGGACGGCACGGCCATGGCGCGGGCTCCTTGTTATGCGGGTGGAACTGTGGCTGACCGCGCTTGGCGTGCGTAGGCCGCAAAGCGCGGTCAGCCTGCTTCAACTACGCCACGATCAGACGCGGTAGTAGCGGTTGGCGCGTTTTTCAGCCTCTTCCATTGCTTCCTGCGGCGTCGCCTGGCCCGTCACCGCTTTGGCGAACATGTCCACCAGCACGTAATCGGCCATTGTCGCGGCGGATGCATAGCCGAGCGGCCCGGCATAGCCGTTGGGGCGCAGCGTCGCCGAGGCTTTCGCGTAGGCCGCATTGTTAGAGTCGGCCTTCCAAACCGGGTTGTTGTCGAACGCTTTCAGCGTCTGGCAGCAATAGCCCGCCGACGAAGTGATCCAGTCGGACATTTGCGGATCTTCGAACATGAACTGCAGATAGGCTTTGGCAGCATTGGGATAGGGCGTGTAATTGAAGATGACAGCCGTGGTCACCTGGAAAAGCTCGACCGATTTCCCGACCGGCCCGATCGGCATGTTGGTAGTGCGGATGTCCTTGGCGATCTCAGCCAGCTTCGGGTCATTGTCCTTGTTGATCTTTGCTGTGTTGTAGGCCGAGATGCCGTTGGCGATCACGCTCACTTCCCCAGCCAGGAAAGCGCGGTTGTTGTTGACGTCAAGCCAGCTTTCGGTGCCGGGGATGAAGGTCTTGTAAAGTTCCTGCGCATATTCGATCGCCTTGAGCGTCTCCGGACTGTTGATCGTCACCTTGCCGGCTTCGTCGACCATCTGGCCGCTGTGGCTCCACAGCAGCCAATGCGCGTAATTGTTGCCGTCGCCAACGCCGTGGCCATGGGTGAAGCCGGCGGGATGGCCTTTCGCCTTCAACGCCTTGCAAAGCTCCAGGAAACCGGCCGTGTCCTTGGGGAATTCGGAGAAGCCTGCCTCCTTGACCCAGCTTTCGCGGTAGACGATGGCGTTGCCGATGGTGGCCAGCGGCAAGCCGATGAACTTGCCCTCGCGCGTCGCATATTGTTTCGGGCCGTCATACCAGCCGCCATACTTCTTGCCGAGATAATCACCCAGTTCCGTCACATCGAGCAGCTTGTCGGGATACTGGTGCGGGTCGTCGAACCAGACGAACATCAGGTCGGGGCCGGAGCCGACATTGGCGGCGACCGCCGCTTTGGGACGGATGTCTTCCCAGCTTTCCTTGTCGACGCGCACCTCCACGCCCGTCGCCTCGGTGAACCGCTTGGTATTCTTCAGCCACTGGTCCTCGTCGCCCTGCACGAAGGGCGACCAGCGCAGCAGCCTGAGCTTGGCACCTTCCTCGGGCTTATAGGTCAGGCCTTCCTGGGCGAAGGCGCTCGAGCCGGCGAAGCGGCTGCCCAGGGCTCCGGCCGCCGCGGCTGCGGTCGTGCGGATTACATCGCGTCTGGTGAACTTCATACTCGTTTCCTCCTGCTTGCTTCCTCGTTGCGTTGTCTATCGCCCCGCTTCGATCCGCTGGCCCGTTCCGCCGTGGAACAGATGGATGGGGCCAGGCTCGACCGACAGCCGGATGGTTTCTCCCGGCGTGAAGGAATGGCGTTCGCGGAAATTGGCGACGATGTCCTCGCCGCCCGCCGTCCGGCCGATGATCTGCACTTCCGAACCGGTCGGCTCGATCACCACCACCGTGACCGGAATGCCGTCGTCGGCGAGCCGCAGGTGCTCGGGCCGCACTCCGAGCATCATTGCCTCGCCGTTGCGGATCGCGGGTGGTTTCGGCAAAGGCACGGAAATGCCGCCCGCGCCCCGGAAGGACGGCGCGCCGTCGCTGGCGAACGTGCCCTTGAGAAGGTTCATGGCCGGCGAGCCGATGAAGCTTGCGACGAACAGATTGTTCGGCCGATCGTAGAGGTCCAGCGGCGGCCCGATCTGCTCGACGACGCCGTCATGCATGACCACGATCTTGTCGGCCATGGTCATGGCCTCGATCTGGTCGTGCGTGACATAGACCGTCGTCGTCTTCAGCCGCTGGTGCAGTTCCTTGATCTCGGCGCGCATCTGAACCCTGAGCTTTGCATCGAGATTGCTGAGCGGCTCGTCGAACAGGAACACCTGCGGATTGCGCACGATCGCCCGGCCCATGGCGACGCGCTGGCGCTGGCCGCCGGAAAGCTGGCGCGGATAGCGCGACAGAAGAGGAATCAGCCCGAGGATCTCGGCCGCGCGCTTGACCCCCGCATCGCTTTCAGCCTTCGGAACACCCTTCAGCATGAGCGAGAAGGCCATGTTCTCGGCCACCGTCATGTGCGGATAGAGCGCATAGTTCTGGAAGACCATGGCCACGTCGCGCTCTTTCGGCGCAACGTTGTTGACGATACGGCTGCCGATCGAGATATGGCCGCGCGAGATTTTTTCCAGGCCGGCGATCATTCGCAGAAGCGTCGATTTTCCGCAGCCCGATGGGCCGACGAGCGTGACGAACTCGCCGTCTTCTATATCGACTCTGACCCCATGCAGGATTTCGGTGGCCCCGAACGATTTGTAGACATCGCCAATCGCGACAGACGCCATCGAACTCCTCCCGATGGTTCCCTGCGAGGTCTCGCGGGCAGCCGTTTCTATCAGGCGTGGTTGAAACGGATGCCGGCAGGCATCCACCACTGGCGTCGGCGACGTCTGCCCCAGCTCCCCCCGGGTCACGCGACGGTGAAACGGTAGCGCTACCACATCCGCCTGTAAAGCGGCGACAGGCGCCCTTATACTTTCGTCGCGCAGGACATGTGAGCGAAGCCGGCTTTGAAGCGAAGCCAGGCCGGACGGTGCCGGATTGCCGGCAAGTGAATGCTCGAATAGCGGCTGGACAAGGTTTGCTCTCAGCCTCCAAACAGAAACGCCGCGATCAGCTTCAGCATGTTGCCGTCCTGCCCGAACTCGACCTTGTCGAAGTCGCGGCTGTCCTGGCGCTGCGCCTTGGAGAGCTGGTCGAGATAGGCCGTCAGTTCCGCCCTGACCTTCTTGCAGCCGGGATCGTTCTGGGCGGTAAGGCCAGTGCTGAAGGCGACGATCTTGTCCACCATGTCGACGATGCCGGCGCCGTGCACCTTCTCATGCGCGATCAGCCCGGCGGCGAAGGCGTCCCAGCGCCCCTGCAAGGCTGAGCCAAGCTTTCCCGCCGGCTTGGGCAGCGTGTAGGTGATGATCAGCTTCGGCCGCGCCGTCTTCAGCACGCAAGCATTGCCTTGCGGCTGGTAGTCGCGCTGCCAGGTCAGCTTGAAGAAAGTATGCGCGATCACGCGCCGCGCGTTGCCGGCCGAATCTTTGCCGATCACCGGCCCTTTCTCCCCGATCGAGAGATAAAGCTGTTCGGCGCTCTGGCCTGAGACGGCATAGGTCTCGATTTTCTCGATGGGTTTCCAGTCGGCGAGCGCCGGCGTGGACGAAAGCAGGGCGGCGAGGAGGAGGGCGGGCTTCATGGGGCGAGCCATAGCATCGCGCCTCGTTCTGGAGAAGTCGGCCCGCGGATTTTTGGAACCCGCTTCGCCGGTCGCTCGTTTCCTTGGGCAATCATCCCGACCATGGGGGAGGACAAGATGACCCGCAACGATATCATCTCCGTGCTTGGACCGGTCGACGAGGCCGTCATCGCCGACATCGCGCTGATCGGCGCCAGCCTCGAGGAACTGCGCGAGGCCTTCGCCTGGATCGGCGCCGACGAGGCGCTGGTCAACGAGGGCCACGCCATGCCCGGCGTGCGCGTGGCGAAACTGATCGAAATCCTCGACCCTCCCGAGGACGAGCCCGAGACGCCGGGCGCGATAGAGTAGGGCAGCGACGCTTTATCTCCCCCACTTGCGTACCCTCGAGGGGAGATAGGCGGCGTGCCGCCCCTCTAGGTATTCTCACCTACTTGTCCCTCTGCACCTCTCGTCATAGCCTGCGTCGCCTGGGCGGGAGGAGAGGTTCTTGGACACCAATGTCGTCATCGTCGGCGCCGGCCCTGCCGGGCTCGCCGTCGCGGCCTGCCTCAAACAGGCGGGGCAGGATTTCGTCATTCTGGAAAAGGCCAGTGAAGTTGCACCGGCCTGGCGGCGGCATTATAGGCGACTGCACCTGCACACGGTGAAATCCTTCTCCTCGCTGCCCTTCGTGCCGTTCCCGAAAAGCCATCCGCGCTACGTGCCGCGCGAAAAAGTGGTCGATTATCTCGACGCCTATGCCGGGCGTTTCGGGCTCAAGCCGCGCTTCGGCGTCACCGTCAAATCGGTCCACCGCGAAGGCGAGCGCCTGCTGGTCCAGACCGATGCCGGGCTGTTCGATGCACGCAAAGTGGTGGTGGCCACCGGGAACAATGCCGAGCCCATCACGCCACGCTTCCCCGGCATCGAGGCCTTCAAGGGGAAGGTGCTGCACAGCGCCGCCTATGCCGAGGCCGCGCCTTATGTCGGCAAGGACGTGCTGGTCATCGGCATGGGCAATACGGGCGCGGAAATCGCGCTCGACCTCGCCGAAAGCGGCGCCAGGCCCACCATCTCGGTGCGCAAGGGCGTCCACATTGTGCCGCGCCAGCTGTTCGGCGTGCCGATCCAGATGGTGGGCATCGCCAGCCGTCCGATGCCGCAGGTGCTGAACGACTGGATGTTTCCGAAAATCCTCGATCTGGCGCTGGGCAAGCTGGAGAGATACGGCATCGTGCGGCCGAAACAGGGCATCCTGCAAGGGATCGAAGCCGGCCGCATTCCGGTGATCGATGTCGGCACGGTGGCGGCGATCAAGGCCGGCCGGATCGGCATCGCGCCGGATATCGCAAGCTTCACCGCGGACGGCGTGAAGTTCGCCGATCGCGTTGAGAAGAAATTCGACGCGGCGATTTTCGCCACGGGCTACCGCCCGGCCTATGACGGCTTCCTCCCGGCGGAGCTCAGACCGGACAAGAGCGGCGTGAATGCTCGCGCGACGGAGCTCGGCGTCTATCTCGTCGGTTTCTACAACCCTGTCACCGGCCTGCTGCGCGAGATCGGCATCGAGGCGCAGGCGGTGGCGAGGGATATTGCGAGGCGGTGAGGGCGAAGCGTCGAAGCTGCTGGTCTGCCTGCTCGAGGTTGAGATGAGGCGCCTGAATCGGGTGGCTCTCACATCGCCCTCCATGCGAAGCCATCCCATCACACCGAGGACCGCTCAATGCTCACGCTCTACGACTATCTCCCCTCGCAAAATGCCTGGAAGGTTCGCGTCCTGCTCGGCCTGCTCGGTATCGCCTACGAAACCCGTATCGTCTCGATCTTCGAGGGCGAGAGCCACACGGAGGCCTTCCTGAAGCTCAACCCGGCGGGCGCCGTTCCGGTGCTCGCCGTGGAGAATGGCCAGGCGATCGCCGAGTCCAACGCGATCCTCGTCCTCGTTGCGGAAGGCACGTCCTATCTTCCGGTAGACCGGCTTGCCCGCGCCAAGGTGATGCAGTGGCTGTTCTTCGAGCAGTATTATGTCGAGCCGGTCATCGGCTCGCTGCGTTTCTGGACGCTGACCGGCCGCCTGGAGCGCAACCAGGCGCTAGTTGCCGGCAAGCGCGAAGCGGGCGCGCGGGCACTTGGCGCGCTGGAGCGCAGCTTGGTCGACACACCTTTCCTGGTCGGCGACGCGCTCACCATTGCCGACATTGCTGTCTACGCCTACGCCCACCGCGCAGAAGATTGCGGTTTTGAGCTTGCCGATTATCCGGCGGTCGGTGCCTGGATGGGGCGCGTCAGCGAGGCGATCGGCCCGGACTATCCGGTGCATCCCTACAGCATCGATCCGCATTCGCACGCCTGAGCCACCGGAACACAGCGGCGGGACAGGGCGTTCTCCAAAGGCAGCGTGTCGGGCGTCGCCTCATCGGCACCGCCTGCTTCGCGTCCCAGCCATGGAGATCCGCAATGGTTCGCACCATCGCCGTCGCAATCCTCGCCACTGGCATGATCAGCCTGCCTGCCAAGGCGGCCGAGCAATACTGGGTGGCCCGAGACGCGGTCTCGAAGCAGTGCGAGATCGTGCCGAAGAAGCCCGACGGAACGCTTGTCATCGACCTCGGCAAGAAGAAATACGCCAGCGAGGGTGAGGCGAGGAAGGCGATGGAGGCGATGTCGGACTGCAAGAAGAACTAATGCATGTCGCGCAAAAGTGTGCAGCGGTTTTGCGATAACGACATGCATGAAAACAAAGGCTTTTAAAGCGCGTCGCCTGAATCCGCTTCAGCGCGACATGCTTTAGCCGCTGGGATAACGCCTACCGGTCCACAAGAGACATCGTCCGCTCGTTGTAGCGCGGCCCTGACACCTTGTCGGGCGTCAGCGCCATGTCGAGCCCGAGCATCTCGGTGGCGTCGAGCGCGATGTCGGCCGCCGCGACATTCTCTTCCAGATAGGTCCGGCGCTTGGTACCGGGGATCGGCACGATGTCGATGCCGAAATCGGGGCCTTTGGCGAGCAGCCAGGCGATTGCGATCTGGCCGGGCTTCACCCCCTTGGCGTCGGCGATGTCTCGCACCGTGGCGGCCGCGGCGACATTGGCGTCGAAATTCTCGCCCTGGTAGCGCGGATCGCCGCGACGGAAATCGCCCTCCGGATAGTCTTCCGCGCGCCTGACGTCGCCGGCGAGGAAGCCGCGGCCGAGCGGCGCGAACGGCACCAGGCCGATGCCCAGTTCCTTCAGCGCCGGGATGATCTCCGGCTCGAGGTTGCGTTCCCACAGCGAATATTCGCTCTGCAGCGCCGAGACAGGATGCACGGCATGCGCGCGGCGGATGTTGGCGATGCCCGCTTCCGACAGGCCGAAGAAGCGCACCTTGCCCTGCGTCACCAATTCGCCGACCGTGCCCGCGACATCCTCCATCGGCACGGCGGGGTCGACGCGGTGCTGATAAAGCAAGTCGATACGGTCGGTGGCGAGTCGTTTGAGCGAAGCGTCGACCACCTCGCGTATATGCTCGGGCCGGCTGTCGGTGCCGGACTGCTTGCCGTCGGCGATGCGGAAGCCGAATTTCGTCGCGATCGTCACCTGGTCGCGCCGGCCTTTCAGCGCGTGTCCAAGCAGTTCCTCGTTGACGAACGGCCCATAGACCTCGGCGGTGTCGAGAAAGGTGCAGCCGAGCTCGATCGCCCGGTGCAGCGTCGCGATCGACTCCGCCTCGTCGGCCGGCCCATAGGCCTGGCTCATGCCCATGCAGCCGAGGCCGATGGCCGAGACTTCGAGCCCCTGGCTGCCGAGTTTGTGTTTGCCGAGGCTCATGCGTCTTGCTCCGCCGAATTTTCGATCCGGCTAAATTATAGGGCTGGGCGTGAATGCGTCCAGCGCTGGCCCTATTGACGGCGCAATCGTCCCATCCTTGCCCGGCGATGACTCCGTTGCGATGACCGTCCAATGCGGCACGACAGACTTGTCCTGATAAAGCCGGAGCTGGAAAGCGGCCCAACTGGCCGAAGCGGGCCGGGCGCCCGGCGCTTTCGGGGAAAGCGTCATGTAGGCACTGCGCAGGCGGGCCGCTGCCTGATTTTGATCAGGAGCAATTTCAGGAAAAGTGTGAGCGGTTGGCTGGGCGCTTTGGCCGTAGCGTTCCGTCCGGAATTGCGTAGAAACAAAGAGACAGAGCGGTTCGCCGTTTCCGTGAAACGGTGAAACGCTCTAAGCCCTCGGCAGCATGCGGCGCATGATCAGCGATGCATGCCCGCCGACGCCGTGTGCCGCTTCCCTGCGTTCGACCACTTCGAAGCCATGCTTGCGGTAAAAGGCGATCGCGCGGTCGTTGCCTTCGATCACTTCCAGCGCGATGCTGGGGATGCCGGCATGCGCGGCAAGCACCGCGTGCAAAAGGTCGACCGCGAGACCGCTGCCGAACGCCTGCGGCTCGATATGGAGCCGCTCCAGCATGACGTCGCCCTTTGCGTCCATCGCCGCCATGGCGTAGCCGGCGATCGAGCCGTCGGCGCCTTCGGCGACGAAGGACATCTTGTCCTCGTCGTCGAGCTCGGCCGCGAGCTGGTTCGGCGCATGCCTTTCGTCGGAAAGCCGTGCCACGGTTTCGTCGCCCATGATCGGCGCATAGGTCCGCCGCCAGGATTGGCCGAGCAGCCGCGATACATCGGCCAAGTCGTTCCTTGTCATCGCCCGGATGCGGGTCATCTTCGTGGTCCTTGTTACAACCTGAAGATAGGGCGAAGCGCGGGGCGCGGCCAACCCCGCGCGAGCGGCTCCGGATGCAGCAGACGCAAGAGGGATGCCTTTCGGCTCAGGCAGCGCTGGGCGCCGGCAATTCTTCGCGATCGCGCATCTTGCGCCCGAGGATCACCAACTGGCGCGCGGTGTTGTTGCGCAGGCGGCGCAGCCGCCATTCGAGCCCCGTCTCGATGGTGATCCGCTTGGCGTAGATGCTGGAGCGCATGCCGGCTTTGTCGGTGGCGACCTTCACCGGATCGTCGTAGAAGGCGCAAATCTTTTCGGCGTCCATGCCGGGCGTCGAGAGCCATTGCGGGATATAGGTCGAAGCAAGCCGGTCGACGTCGGTCACCACCCGGTTGATGCCGATGCCGGGCGTCGGGCACGTCGTCCAGAACGCGTCGCCGATGGTGACGACGCCGGCGCGACGATGCTGCCTGGTCGTCGTCAGGCTGACCTGCCTTACTTCGACGGGCCCGGCGACGGCGAAGTTGCCGCATTGCCTGGCGATCTCCGGCATCAGCTCGCAAAGCATTTTCTGCGGATTTTCGCGGAACGCCCGCGTCCATTCCTCGGCCACGGTGCGATAGGCGAACATGTTGCCCCGCATGCGGTCGCCGATCGGGAAGACGCTGAGATAGGCGACACGATCCGCCGGGTTCCTGGCGTAGCAGGCAAGGGCCGGGTAGGCGCATTGTTGCGGCGTGATCGCGAGGTCGAATCCGATCGATAGCGAATGCGCCTTCGATTCCTCGACGCGTTCGATGCCGATGGCGCGCCGCACCGCCTCGCCGTAGCCAGTGGCCACCACGAGCAGTCGGGCATTGATGACGGAACCGTCGGTCAGCACCAGGCGCTGCCGGTCCGGCCCGGTCGAAACCTCGGCGACCTTGCCCACCGTCAGCGGCACCTGCCGAGGCAGGGCCTGCCGCATGCCGTTGACCAGCGCGCCGTAGGAGAAGGCAAATTCCCATTTCCGTTCGCGCCGGAAGAACTGGCCGAGGCGGAAGACGTGGATGTCGGTCATCGGCGTGACCAGGGGCCTGATGGCAGGGCCAAGGCCGAGCTTCTCGAACACCTGCATCTGCTTCATGCCGATCTTCTCGGCCCGGAACTCGTCGTGATGCACCAGATGCGGGTCGACCAGCGCCACCTTGCGGCCGGCTTTGCCCAGCACCGCGGCCAAGCTCGTGCCCGCCAGCCCGGCGCCAACGATCGCCACTTCGACTTCGGCCGCGCCAGCCTGGACGGCGGGCGTTTCGCGGCCCTGTGCGGTGCTCATTGTTCTGCTCTCCACAGCCCACGGCGAAATATCTAGAGTAGCTGAAACAATCTCAAGCAACCCAGGCGCGAGCAGGGTAGCAATGGAAAATTAGGTTAATCCGCGGCACTGCCCGGCACGTGCCGCCGCTCGATAGCCCGCCGCCGAGCCGATAGAGACGGCAGCGGGCCATTGGTGCGACGGGAGTGCTGTCCCGCCGAGCAGGAGACACTGCTCGCCACGATCTAAGCCAGCTTCGCCAAGGATCGCGACTTACGGATTGGTAAGATCGCTCACGATCATGTTCCCAGGCCGGGCCGGCGTCTTGCCGGTTTGGTCGAACGCAGTTCCCCCTGGGTCAAGCCCGGCGCCACTCGGTTTTCCCGCCTCGCGGAACCGTCGGCCGAAGATCATCAGGTGCCGCGCGGTATTGTTGCGCAGGCGGCGCAGGCGCCATTCAAGCCCGGTCTCGGTCGTGATCCGCCTGGCATAGATGCTGGCGCGCATGGCTCTTTCGTCGGCGGCGATCTTGATCGGATCGTCGTAGAAGGCGCAGATCTTGTCGGCCGCCATGCCGGGCGTTTCGAGCCAGGCGGGGATATGCGTCGAGCCGAGGCAATCGACATCGGTAAGCACCCGGTGGATGCCGTCGCCTTGCGCCGGGCAGGTCGTGGCGAACGCATCGCCGATGAAGACGACGCCGTCGCGGCGATGGCCCTGCGTCGTCGTCAGGCTGACCTGCCTCACTTCGACCTCGCTGGCGACGGCGAAGTTGCCGCACCGCTCGGCGATCTCCGGCATCAGCTCCATGAGCATCTTTTGCGGGTCTTCGCGGAACGTCCGCACCCACGGATCGGCGACGGTCCGGTAGATGAACATGTTCGCCCGCATCCGCTCGCCGATCCGGAAGATGGTAAGAAAGGCAATGCGGTCGGCGATCCGCCTTCCATAGAAGGTGAGGGACTGGAGGCCGAATTCCGGCGGGGTGATCGCCAAATCGAAGCCCATCGTCAGCGAATGCGCCTTCGATTCCTCGACGCGCTCGACGCCGATGGCGCGTCGCACCGCCTCGCTGTAGCCGGTGGCCACCACCAAGAGCCGGGCTTCGATGACGGAGCCGTCGGTGAGCACCAGGCGCTGCCGGTCCGGTCCCGTCGAGACCTCCGCGACCTTGCCAATCGTCAGCGGCACTTGCGGAGGCAGCGCCGCGCGCAGGCCGTTGACCAGCGGCGTATAGGAAAAGGCGTACTCCCAGCCTTGCTTGCGCTCGAACAGCTGGCCGAAGCGGAAGACATGGACGTCGGTCATCGGCGTGACGAGAGACCTGAAGACCGGGCCGAGGCCGAGCTTCTCGAAAAGCCCCATCTGCTCCGCCCGGGTTTTCTCGGCCCGGAACTCTTCATGGTGGATGCGATGCGGATCGACCAGCGCGACCTTGCGGCCCGCCTTGGCGAGCGTCATCGCCAGAACGGTGCCGGCGAGCCCGGCGCCGACGATCGCCACTTCGACCTCGGACCGCCCAGGCGGCGCGCCAGCTGTCTCGTGGTGCTCTGCGATGCTCATTTTCCGTCTCCAGGGGCCGCCGGGATGACATCATGCCGCCGCGTCCTCCAACGCGGCGCCATTGCCGAACCATCTATGAATTCCAGTCCGCCTGCCTCGTTGAGTGTATGCAGCTTGCGGCCGGCCCAGCCGGCGCCTGGGTTGAGGATCGTTTCGACGGTCTGTTCCATGCCGCTATCGTCGAGTCGGGTGACCCGCGCTATGCCGAGCCCGGCGCCATAGCTCCTGCGGCAATCCTGCACCGGGCGCAGGAGCTGGCCGCCGCGGCTGACCATGCGGCCCGCCGGCCGTGCCGAGGCGATGTCGATCAGCAACGGGTTCTTCGGATGCGCCGTCCACGGTCCACGGAAATCCGGCGCCGACCACAGATGCAGCTGGTCCGAGAAGGAGCCGCCGCCGTCGCGCACGGTGGCGAACATCCACCAGCGTCCGCCATGCTCGGTGAGCGTGGCGTCGCTGGCGACGATGTCCGACAGAAGCGTCGCTTCCTTCACCCAGCCGCCCGGGAAGGCGGTGGCGCGGTAGAGATCGACGCTGCGGTTGGCGCCACTTTCCGGCACCATCCACATCTGGCCGTCGCGCTCGAAGACGAAGGGGTAGGAGAGGTGGTAGGGCAGTTCCAGAACTGGTTTCGGGGTCCCGGCCGGTCCGTTCGGACCGAAAGCCACGGCCGAAAGGATCGCCTTGCCGGTGCGGTGGATGTAATCCTCGACGAACAGCGTCACCTGGCCGCGATAGAGCACCGGGAACGGGTCCGCGTAAAAGCGGCTGCCGTCGTCCGGCAGATCGCGCCAGCCCGATTGCGGATGGGCGCGCAACTCGTAGAGGTCCTTGCCTCCGGTCTCGCGCCAGCCGACCCGCCAATGCGGGGCGTTGTAGCAGAGATGGTATATCTGCTGCACGATGCGGCGCGCCGTCGCCTTGGCCGCACGCACGCCGAGCTTCGTGGCCGACGGCATGGCCGGTGCCGGCGCCTCGGATGACGGTTCGGGCAGCACCGGAAGCGACGAGCGCGCGGCACCGCTGACCGCCGCGACGATCAGGCTGGCGCTACGCGCCAGCCGGTCCTGGAAGGAAGCCAGCGCGATCCCGTGATATTCGGTGCCGAGCCGCCCTTCGGCGACGGTCGCACCGTTCTGTTCCAGACGGGCGAGCGGGGTGCGGCCGGCAAGGATCAGGGCCAGCAGGGCCTCTTCGCCGCAGGTGCCGTCATAGGTCAGGCGCCAGACCCGTCGGCCCTGCGGCTCGACATCGCCGATGAGATCGACGGTGATATCGGCCGGCGCGGACGCTCTCGCATGGCCGGCCAGTGTCGAAAGTGGCACACGCCTTGCCGTGCCATTGGCGGGCAGCCGATGGATCAGCGTCTCAAGTTGGAACAGCGCCTCGGCGGCGCGCGGCACGCCGCCCGCCGCCGGCCGGGCGTCGACGGCAAGCTCGACGCCGGGCAGCAGCGACAGCCGCTCAGCCAGCGCCACATGGAAAGCGCGCACGCAATCGCCGTCGAGGCGCAGGGTCAGGCGCATCGCCAATCCCCGGGCGACTCATATCCGGTGCCGGCGGCCCGGCCGGCCAAGTCAAGCTCCCGCCGCATGCGCACGATGTCTCCAATTTTTACGCTGCACTTAAATTTCTACTGCGTTGGTGCAAACTTCGTGCCAGTACCGCATCAATTTATGAACATAATTAACAGTGTTTTAATCGTTGCCGGGAATAGCTAGGCCAACGCCGCATTTCTCGTCTTGCCGGCCGATGGAGCGTTGTCGGAGCGACCTTTGCAATCACCCCTGCTCATGGTGCCTCAGCCGAACGCTCCGGAGGCGATCGCGTCGGCGCCGGCCTATTACGCGCCCGCGCCCGCCACGGTCGAGCTTGGCGATCTCGGCCGCATCCTGCTGCGCCGGCGCAAGCTGATCTTCGCAACCGTCGCGCTGCTCACCATCGCAATGCTGATCTACACCTTTCTGACGCCGGCGCTCTACTCCTCGACCGCGCAGATCATCATCGATCCGCAAGACCTCCAGGTCGTCACCAACGATGTCAATCCGAGCCGCATTTCGCCCGATGGCGGCATCACCCAGGTCGAAAGCCAGGTGAGCGTGGCCCAGTCGAACGGCGTCCTGCTGCGCGCCATCAAGGCGACCAACCTGACCGAGAACCCGGACTTCAACGGGCAGGGCGGACTTGGCCGCTGGCTGGGCATGTTCTTCGGCTCCGGCGACGGTGACAGGACGGCTGAGACGCTTGATGCGCTGCGCCGCCGCCTGGCGGTGAAGCGCGATGACAAGGTGCTGGTCCTCAACATCGTCATCACCGCCAAGAGCGCCGACCTGGCGGCGGAACTCGCCAACGCCATCGCGCAGGCCTATCTCGACGACCAGGCGGAAGCGCGCTCGAAGGCCGCCGCCGACGCTTCCGACGCGATCAGCGCCCGGCTTGATGACCAGCGCAAGCGCGTCGAGCAGGCGGCCAACGCCGTCGAGACCTACAAGGCTGAGCACAACATGGTGATGGCGGCCGGCAATCTGGTCAGCGACCAGGAACTGACCGACCTAAACACGCAGCTGACCGCCGCGCAGACCCGCACCGCGCAGCTCAAGGCGCAGGTCGACCAGCTGCGCCGGCAGGGCGGCGCGCCGGACGCGACGTCGGAGGCGATGCGCTCGCCGGTGATCGCCAGCCTCAGGGCGCAGGAGGCGACGCTGGTCGATCAGATCGCGCAGTTCGGCACCGAGCTCGGGCCGCGCCATCCCTCGATGATCTCTGCGCAGCAGCAGCTGAGCGACCTGCGCAAGCTGATTTCGCGCGAGCTCGGCCGCCTCGTCACCGCCGCCGAGACCGATTACGAGCGCGCCTTGGCCAACCAGAAGGCGCTGGAGGCCAAGGTGGCGTCGCTGAAGGGCAAGTCACTCGACACCGACCAGGCGTCGGTCAGGCTGCGCGAGCTGCAGCGCGATCTCGACGCCGTGCGCACCGTTTATGCCAATTACCTGCAGCGCGCCCAGGAAACGCGCGAGCAGACCAACGTCAACAGCACCAACGCCCGCATCATCTCGCAGGCCATGCCGGCGCTGAAGAAGAGCTGGCCGCCGAAGGGGCTGCTTGTGTTCGGCGCGATCTTCGGCGGGCTGGCGCTGGGCGTCGGCATGGCGCTGATCGCCGAATATCTGTCGCCGACCGTGCTGTCCGCCAACCAGATGCAGTCGGCCATCGAGGCGCCGGTGCTGGGCGTGTTGCCGGGCAAGGCGCGGCGCCGCTCCGGCGGCGCGGCGCAAAAGACCGACGCCGTGGCGGGGCTCGCGCTACAGCGCATCGCCGCCGCCACCAGGCGTCCGCCGGACTGGCCGCTGGTCCCCTCGATCCTGGTGGCGTCGCCGCCCGAGGACAAGGCCCAGCGGTCGAGGGTTGCATGGCAACTCGCCAACGCGGCGGCGGCCAGGGGGCGCCGCGTGCTGTTCATCGACATCAATGCCGGCAAGGGCCAGAAGGATCCGCAGCCCGGCGTGCTCGACGTGCTGCGCGGCGAATATCCGCTCGACGCGGTCAGCCGCTATGCGCCCGGCAGTTCCGTGGCGCTCATCGGCAGAGGCCGGCCGACCGCGGTGTTCCAGGAAGCGCAGGCGCTCTATTTCGCCCATCGCATGCTGGCCGAGGCCAATCGCAGCTTCGAGCTCGTCGTCGTCGACGGCGGCGCGCTGGCGGACGACCTCAACGTCCTGCCGCTGGTCGCCATGGCCGACGAGATCCTGCTCGTCGCCAGGCTGAACGCGACGCCGATGCGCGACGTCGCCTCGACCTCCGAAGCGGTCTCGGTCATGGGGCGGCTGCCGACCGGTGCCATGCTGGTCGACGAGGCGGCCTGACATGGCTTCGACCCTGGCTGGTTCCGCTGGGCCTGTTCCTGCTTCGGGCTACGGCATGGCCGGCCCGCGCACTGTCCCTGTCGACACGCTGACCCGTCTCGGCATCACCGTCGCTGTGCTGCTTCTGTTTTCCGTCTCCGGCGGCATGCTGTGGCTCGCCGGTTATAATTACGACGGCCTGCAGGGCAGTCCGCTGAGCAAGATCCACCCGTCCACCTATCTCTTCGTGCTCGTCTTCGTCTGGCGCTCCTGCACCTTCGGCAATCCGGTCGGTTATGCCGTTTACGTCGCCAACAAGCGGCCGGCCACGACGCTGATGGCGGTGATCTCGACGGTGCTTCTCTTCGTCGTCATCCTCAGGCAGCGTCCCGGCATGGCCGGCATGATCGACACGTTCGTCGCGCCGGCGCTGCTCGTGCTGCTGCTCAGCGAGGATGACGAGAAGACCTTTGCCCGGCTGCAGACCGTCATCCATGTCGTCATGACCGTGAATGCGCTGCTGGCGCTGTTCGAGTTCGGCACCAAGCATCTCGTGTTCCCGTATCGGTTCGACGGCGCGGTGTTCGTCAACGATCTGCGCTCGACGGCGTTGCAGGGGCACCCGCTCTCCAATGCCACTGTCACCTCCATCTATGTGCTGTCGCTGCTATCCGGCTCGCGTTCCCTGTCGACGCCGCTCAGGCTGGCGCTCGTCGGCCTGCAGTTCTGCGCGCTGGTCGTCTTCGGCGGCCGCTCGGGAATGGTGCTGACGATCCTGCTCGGCGGCGTCTATTTGCTCATCCGCGGCGTGGCGCAGCTCACGACCGGACGCGTCAACCTGCTGGGCGCTGCGCTGGTGATCATGCTCGCCGCGCTGCTGCCGCTGGCGCTCGCGCTCGCCGGTTACTACGGCTTCTTCGACGCGCTGCTCGAACGTTTCGTCTCCGACAGCGGCAGCGCCAATGCCCGCGTCGAGATGTTCGATCTCTTCAGGCATCTGGAACTGCGCGACCTGATCGTCGGACCCGATGTCGACCTGCTCGACAGCATGCGCCGCATCAGCGGCCTGGAGCAGGGCATCGAGAACCCGATCCTGCGCCTGACACTTTACCAGGGCGCGTTCTTCACGCTTCTGATCTTCTTCGGCTTCGCGCTGTTCATGCACGAGGTCGCGCGCCGCTGTCATCCGGGTATCTGGCTGCCGATGCTGGGCTGGCTCATCCTGCTCAACACCTCCGAAAGCATCGCCTCCAAGACGACGCTGATGACCAAATTCGTGGTGATGGCGCTGGCGCTTTATCGGCCGGCGAGGGTTGTGCGTCAACGGATGCAGGCATAGCGCTCTACGGCGCACCCTCTGTCCTGCCGGGCAGAGGGGGCGCGACGGAACTCCGCAACTCGACCGCCGCTTCCGAAAGCGCCTCGCCACCGACCTCGTGGCGGCGACGCTGGCCGAAAGCGTCGGCCGCGACGCCGCCGACCCCGACGCGCAGCTCGCGGCCAGCCTGCTGCTGGCAACGTGGACTGTCGCCTTCCTCGGGGCGCATCGGACTTTTCGCGAGACCCGCAGCCGGGAGAAAGCGAACGATGTTTTCCTGGCGCTCGTCGACAAGGGGGCTGCAGGCCTGAAAGCCGCGATGACCGGCACGCCTTATCTGTGAGCGATGCAGGCTCGACGTCCCGAACGAAGCGCGGGCTGTCGGCCAGCTCTTGCGTGAAACCAGACCTTTAGCGCGATTTGTTGATTCAACAAATCAAGCGCGCGGCATCGTCAGCCCGAGCGCTTCGACCATCGCCGGGTCGAGCGCGCGCGTGGTGTCGTCCATCATGCCCATGCCGTCGAACAGATCCCAGAATGCCCAGGGAAAGCCGGCGGCTTCGGCGCTTTGCCGGACATCGGCGATGTAGCGGGCGCGGTCGGGATTGGGCGCTGCGGTGTATCGGGCATCGGTGCGCAACGCGCCGAATTCACCCATGATGATGCGCTCAGGCGCGATGCCGTTTCTGTCCGCCCAGTCGCTCACCTGCTTCAGGTAGCCGTCGATGAAGCGGCGGTCGGGCTGGGCGTCGAAATAGACTTTCAGCACCTTTTCGGTCTCTTCGTAGGCGGCCCTCTTGGCCTCGTCGGACCTTTCCGTGTCCGCAGCCATCCTTGCCCTGACCGAGGCCAGCGTCTGTTCCAGCGTCCCGGCGGAGGCTGGCCAGGGCACATTGTTCAGGGCGCGGTACACCGGCTCGCGCATCCACGGCGCGCCCTGATGGCTGAATAGATAGGGCTCGTAGAAGTGGAAGGTGAACAGGATCGGCTCGAATTCCGCCAGCGGCGCCGGATCGAGCGCGGTCAGCCCGCGCACCATCGAGCCGCCGCCGCCGGTGGCGAGCAGCGGCAGCTTTCGCGCCGGGCCCCGCGCGGCGGTCAGCAGCGCGGCCTGAACCTTGGGCCAGACATCGGAAGAACAGTCCTGCGGCGGTTCGTTGACCGGCTCCAGCGCGACCCTGCCGGGCGCCATGCCTTCGAGCATGCCGGCCACCTCGCCGACGAAGCCCTGGTAGCGCGCAAACTCAGGCGCGCTGGTGCTGGAATACATGCGGTCGGGATTCCAGTAATGCGTAGCGCCATTGGCTTGAACGTTGACGATGACGCCGAGATCGGCGGCGACGGCCGCCTCGACCGCCGCGCTCAGCATTGCCATGAGGTCGGCGCGCTGGCCCGCATCGGCTGCAAGGAACGGGCCCGGATCGACGGGCAGGCGGATGAAATCGAGGCCGCTGGCGCGCAGCCGGACAAGGTCGGCCAGTGTCGGCACCGGCCGCTGCGATTGGAAGGGCGGCCAGTCATAGTCGGTGCGGGGCGCGGGAAATTCGCGCGTCAGCGCAAACCACGGCCAGGTGTTGACGCCGCGCCTGAAAGGCCATGCGCCGGTTGCGGCCTGCGCCGAATATGAGAGTGGCGAGACCGCTGTCGCCAGTGGCGCAGTTGCCGCGGCCAGTGCCGCGCCGAGGATACGGCGGCGCGACCAGCCGGCCGTGTGTGGGCCAGTCATGCGTGCTTGGCGCGGTCGGCTTTCGCCGGCGCGGCGGTGGCAACGCCGAGCTGCCGCAGCGCTTCCTTCTCATAAGCGCTAAGCACGTCTTCCCATCGGAAGGCCTCGCGGGCGCGGGCCCGCGCCGCCTTGCCGCAGCGTGCCGCCAACGCGTCGTCGGCCAGCGCCTCGTCGATCCGTTGGCTCAGGCTCTCGGTGTCGCTGAAATAGATCGCCGCATCGCCGGCGACCCAGCGGTTGTAGCGGTTGTCATGCGCGATCACCATGTTGCCGGCGGCCAGCGCCTCGACCAGCGAGGGGTTGGTGCCGCCAACAGTGTGGCCGTGCATATAGGCGCGCGCATGATAGCGCAGCGCCTTCACCACCGCCTGGTCGTAGATCGCGCCCGGCATGATCACCGCGTTGCCCGCCGCGGCGCGCACGGCGCGGTGGTAAGGAATGTCGTCATTGAGCGTGCCGAGCACCACCAGCTTCATGTCGCCGCGATCGCGGCGGCGGAAGGCTTCAATGATCGGCAAGATGTTGTTGTCGGGCTCGATCCGCGCGATCGAGACCAGATATTTGCCGGGCTCGAGCCCGAGCGCGCGAATGGGTTCCTCCGGCGCCGAGGTCACCGGGTCCGCGCCATAGGCGATCGTGGCGATGGCGCTGCGCGGCCGCCGTGTCGCCAGATGGTCGGCGATCGCCGGGTGGTCGGCGACGAGCCGGTGCGAGAGCCAGGCGCCGATCCATTCGTTGAGCCAGAACCAGCCGCGCGCCGCCGGTCCCCATTTCGGCCGCCGCCACTCGATGCCGTCCATATTGGTGAGGATCTTGCGCCCTCGGAGCCTCAACCAGGTCAGGAACACCGCGCCGTTATAGCCCAGCACTAGGCAGACACCCGGCCGCCTGGCGGCGTCGAGCACGCACTGCCAGTCGAATTCCAGCGTCGCGCGCGGACCCTTGGAGGCAACCTCGATGGTGATGAGCTCGATGCCGCGCCAGGTCTCGCTCGTCACCCTTCGACCGACGCGCCCGACCTCCTTCTGGCAGTAGACGCCGACCTTCCAGCCGCGTCCGGCCAGGAAAAGCGCCAGCCGCTCGGCGAACGTTTCGAAGCCGCCGTGAGAAGCCGGAATGCCGCGCGTCCCCAGGATCAGGATCGAAGGCTTTTCGATCAGGGTGGAAGGTCGTTCCGGTTTCAAAATGAAGGATTCCCCGGGGTCCGGTCATGGTTGTTGTTAAATCAATGAAATGCCCAGCAACTTCCGTGCCAGGGTACCCCCAGGGCGAATATTCACATGAAGGTGTAAAATTTCTCTTCAGAACGCATGGCTTGCTTCATTATCGGTCAACTTTCGCGACGTATCTGTATCGATACGGGGCACGGCCGGCTTCCTGGGTCGCAGCAGGGCGTTCAAGACCCGGCATGATCCTTGCTCCCGGGCCTGCAGTGGCCACCGCTGGGTAAGGCGGCGTGCGGATTTGGCATGAAGTTCCTTCCGCGCTTGAAGGGTCCGGTGCTGAGCGGACCCGGGGTGCAAGGTGGAAAAGATAGCAATGCGCATCGCCTGCGTTCATCAGGGCTACGAGCTCTATGGTTCGGACCGCAGCTTCGCGGAGAGCGTGGCTGCGCTGCGCGCCGCGTTTCCGGCCGCCGAGATCGAGGTCGTGCTGCCGCGCGAGGGGCCGATCGTCGATATCCTCAGGCCGCATGCCAGCCGCATCGTGTTCGAACCGCTCTGGGTGCTCCGGCGCCAGGCGATACTCAAGCTCGCCACCATTGAGATGGCGCGGCTGCCGGCGGCGCTCTGGCGCGCCTGGCGGCGCATGCGCGACAACGACCTGACCTATATCAACACCTCGATCATCGCCGACTATGCGCTGGCCGCGCGGCTCCTGCCGCGCAAGGCGCTGCTGCACATCCACGAGATCCCGGAAGGCGTCCTGCGCAAGGTGCTTGTCGCGCTGATGCGCTGGAGCAAGGCGGATCTGATCTTCAACTCGCGCGCAACGCGCGCCACCTTCGGCGATCCGCCGGCCCTCGATGCCAAGGGGCGGCGCACGCATGTCGTCTATAACGGCGTTGCCGGCCCCGCCGCGGCCCTGCCGATGACCTATGATGGCAGCCGCCCGCTCAAGGTCCTGCTGCTTGGCCGCGTCAACCGTATCAAGGGGCAGGAGGTGCTGCTTGATGCCGTCGCCTCGCTCCAAGCCGAATTGCGCGACCGCGTCGAGGTCCGCCTGGTCGGCGGCGCCTTCGAAAGCGTCGAACGCGAGCAGGCGTTGGCTGAACTGGTCGGGCGCATGGGGCTGACCGGGCATGTCGAGGTGCTGCCTTTCGTCTCCGACCCCGCCGACCATTATCGCTGGGCCGACATCGTCACGGTGCCGTCGCGCCGCCCGGAATCGCTCGGCCGCGTCGCCATCGAGGCGATGGGCTGGGGACGGCCGCCGCTGGTGTCGGCGATCGGCGGGCTGGTGGAAGTGGTGGCCGATGGCGAGACCGGCTGGCATGTGCCGCCGGGCAACTCAGCCGCCCTTGCCGGCAAGCTCGGCGAAATCATCCTGCGGCCGGATCTATGGCGCGACTTTGCCGCCGCCGGTCGCGCGCGCTACGAGGCGGTCTTCAGCGAGCCGATCGCCGCCGCCGCGATCGTGGCGATCGTGGCCGACAAGCTTAAGGCGACGCCGCCGCGGCAGGGGCGGGCGCGTGTCGCCCGCGAGGCGGAGACGAGCCCGTGAAGTTCACCTTCCCGGCCCATCTGGTGCGGCGCCTCATGCTGATGATCGGCGGCGAGGCGATGCAGAGCGGCTTCCATTTCGCCCTCAACATCGCGCTGCTGCATCTTTTGTCGGCCGAAGGTTACGGGCTCTTCGCGCTGGCCATGGTGATGGGCGGCGTCGGCTTGTCCTATATCCGCTCGCTCACCGCCGTTCCCGCCACAATATGGATGAGCAAAAGCGCCAACAGCGCCGGCGTCGACGCCTACGACGTGACCTTCGGATCGGCGGCGCTGGTGGTGGCGCTGCTGATGGGATTGGGCACCGGGCTGCTGATGCGCCTCCTGGGCGACCCGAGCGGCATCGGCGCCGCCTGCTTCGTCGGGGCCTGGTCGCTGCGCAGCCATATGCGCACCGCCTTCTTCGCGCGCCGCATGCAGCTCGTCGTCTCCATCAGCGACGCCGTGTTCACGATCGCGGGCATAGTGCTCGCAGGAGCGGCGATCTGGTTCTTCGCGGACGCGCTTCAGGCCACCTTCTACGCGCTTGCCGCGGCCAATATGGTCGGCATCGCCGTGCTGGTGAGGCTGGCGCGCCGCAGGCTGCGTATCTCCTTCCGCGCCCCGACCTTGCGGCGCTATGCAAAGCTCTGGCCGCAGCTTTGCTGGTCGGGGTTCAGCGCCACCACCACCAACATTCAGGGGCAATGCCTGGCCCTGCTGGTCGCCGGCATCGCCGGACCCGCGGCTTACGCGCCGCTGGCGGCGGTGCTGGTGCTGTTTGCGCCGCTGCGCATCTCCAGCCTTGCCTTCTCGAACATGACGCAGCCGGAACTCGCAAAGCTGGTGCGCAACAAGGAGTTCGACCGCGTGTGGACGCAGGCCAAGATCTGGGCGCTCGTCATGGGGCTTGGCAGCCTGGCCTATGGTTGCGGCATCCTGTTCATCTTGCCGATGATCAAATCCCAGGCCCTGCAGCATGCCTCGGTCGGGCTGATCGGGCTTTTCGCCATCGCCAATTATGTACCGATTATGGCTTATGTCATGCCGCGCGTGGTCCTCGAGATCCTCGGCGATTTCCGCATCGTCGCCTTCATCACCATGGCCGGCGCGATCGTCGGACTGGCGACGATCGGGATTCTGCTGGCCATCGCGCCGTCGACATGGTCGCTGGCGGGCGCCGCGGTCTCCGAGACCTTCGTGCTCGTGGCCTCATGGTATTTCGCTGCCCACCGTATGTGGAACTCCAAGCACCCGAACGAGCAGCGCCCCAGCGTGTTCGGCGCCTGGCGCCGCGCGGCCACGCTGGCAGTGCAGAGACGATAGGAGAATGATGTGGTAAGCCAGGCAATGCCGATGGCCGCAATGACGACCGGCTTGGCCGACGATGAGGCCGCACCGCACGCCGCCGGCGCCGCCAGCGGCGCTTACGTGGCGCAACTGCACACCAGTCTCGAAGCGGTCAAACCGCTCTGGCTGCGTCTCGAGACAGAGGGCGTGTGCACCGGCCACCAGCATTTCGCCTGGGCCGAAGGGATCGTCGAAGGGCTCGTGCCGCAAAAGGCCGACCTCGCCATCGTCGAGGTGAGGGACGCCGGCACGGGCGAGTCGAGGATGCTTGTGCCGCTGATGCGCCGCCGCGCATTCCACCATTGGGTGATCGAATGGCTGAGCTGCGGCGTGTGCGACTATTCCGCGCCTTTGCTCGCCGACGCGACGCCGTGGACCAGGCAATCCGCCGAGGCTGCCTGGACGGCAGTGCTTTCCGTGCTGCCGCCGGCCGACCGCATCCACATCGTCGGTATCCCGAAGGAGGTCGGCGGTGTCGCCAATCCCCTGGCGCTGCTTGCGCCGGCGCGCGACTCCATCCACTCGCACTACGGCATCGCCATGGACGGCGACGCCGAAACCGTCGTCAAGCGCATCTGCCGACCGTCCTTCGTCAAGGCGCTCAACAAGGACTTGCGCCGGCTCGATCGCAATGGCGGCCTGGCCCTGGTCGAGGCCGACACGCCGGCCCTGGTGGACGCCATCTTCGGCAAGCTGGTCGAGATGCGGCTCAGCCGTTTTCGCGAGCTCGGCCGCTTCGATCTCCTCGCGCAGCCGCCGGTGGTCGATTTCTACCGCGAAGCCGCGCATCGCGGCCTGACGGACGGTTCGGTGCGGATCTTCGGCCTGCGCGCCGGCGAGGTCATGGTCGCGGTCCAGTACCTGGCGGCCCATCTGGGCACCTTGCATGCGCTTCTGATCGCGATCGACCAGGGCGCGGTGCCCAATGTTTCGCCGGGGCTCTGCATCATGGGCGAGCTGATCCGATGGGGGCGCGGCGCCGGCTTCGACTATTTCGACCTGTCGGTCGGCAACCAGAGCTACAAGGAACATATGGGCGCGGTGAAGTCGGTTCTGTCCGAGCTTTGCTACGGCATCACACTGAAGGGCGTGGCGGCGAGCGAGGCCATCAAATACCGCGGCCGGGGCGTGGCTTTCGTGCGCGACAACCCGCGCCTGTTCAAGGTCGCGCAGGAGTTCATGCAGCGCTGGCGGCGACTGCGGGCGCCGCGGTGAACGGCAGCCTGCGTCCGGCAAATTGACTCATATTGAGCTCTCCGCCATGCTTATGGTCAGCCGCATCTCCAGCGGCGGCGTGTTCGAGTGAGGCCATGGTCAGTCCGGTCGCCAGAGAAAAGTCCCGCCGCGCCGCGGTGAAGACCGCGCTCGACCGCCACAAGGTTTACGTCACCGCGCAGCGTTTTTCCGGCGGTTCCTACAGCGCCCGCGTGCTGGTCGACGGCGAGGCCTACTGGGTCGACGAGTTCCGGCTGAGCCAATTGCGGCAAGGGCTGACGCCGGCCGAGCTGGAATTGACGCCGGCGATTGACGATTGATCCAGTTCCCTTGCTCCGCCGCGCTGTAGGAAAATCTGAAATGCTGGCGGGACAGCACCCCCCTCTGTTCTGCCGGACATCTCCCCCGCAAGGGGGGAGATCAGATGTCATCACCGTTTTCGCCAATCGCCAACGCTGCAGAAGGGGCGCCGGCAGCCAAGCTGCCAATCTCCCCCCTTGCGGGGGAGATGTCCGGCAGGACAGAGGGGGGTGTGACGGAACGCGGCGTCGGCAAGGCGAGCTTGCCATCGCTCCCGCCTGACCCATGGCCGCCAACCTCAAACCCTACCGCGCCAAGCGCGAATTCTCCCGCACGCCCGAGCCGGCGGGCAGCCTTGCGGGCGGAGAGGGCAACCGCTTCGTCGTCCACAAGCACCACGCCACAGCTGACCACTATGACCTGCGCCTGGAAGTCGGCGGCGTGCTCAAAAGCTGGGCCGTCCCGCGCGGTCCTTCGCTCAACCCGGCCGACAAGCGTCTCGCCGTCGAGACCGAGGACCATCCGATCGAATATATCGACTTCGAGGGCGTCATCCCCGAGGGCGAATATGGCGGCGGGCCGATGATCGTCTGGGACACCGGCACCTGGGCGCCGATGGACGATGTCGAGAAGGGCCTCAAGACCGGTGCCTTCAAGTTCCGCCTTGCCGGCGAGAAGCTCAATGGCGGCTGGATGCTGACGCGGCTGAAGCCCAAGCCCGGCGAGGATGAGAACAAGAAGAACTGGCTGCTCTTCAAGGAGCGCGATCTCGCTGCCGATCCCAAGCTCGACATCCTCGAAGCGCGGCCGGAAAGCGTGAAATCGGGACGGCGCATCGAGGAACTGGTCGCCGTGAAGAAACCGCCGCGCTTGCCGCCGAAAGCCGGTTCGCTGAAGCCCGGCGCGCTGCCCGGCGCTGTGAGAGGCGATCCGCCAAGCCGCGTCGAGCCGCAGCTCGCCACGCAGGTGCCGAAACCGCCGGGCGGCGATGATCCCGCCGGGCGCACCGGCGAGCTCTGGCTGCACGAGATAAAATTCGACGGCTACCGCACCATGGCGCATGTGGTGGATGGAACGGTGAGATTGATGACCCGCGCGGGCATCGACTGGACGAAACGCTATGGCGATCTCCCGCAGGCCTTTTCGCGGCTGCCGGTCAGCCGGGCGATCATCGACGGCGAGATCATGGTGCTCGACGACAAGGGCATCTCGCGCTTCGCGCTGCTGCAGGACGCGCTGGCCGAGGGCGCCGGCTCGAAACTCCACTTCTACGCCTTCGACCTGCTCCATCTCGATGGCTGGGACCTGCGCAAGGCGCCGCTGCAAAAGCGCAAGGCCCTGCTTGCCGAACTCCTCGCCGGCCAAGCCGCCAACGCCGCCATCCAGTATAGCGATCATGTCGAGGGCGACGGGCGCGGGCTCTACCAGCAAGCAACGGAACTCGGGCTGGAAGGCGTCGTTTCCAAACGCGCCGACGCCATCTACCAAAGCGGCCGCACCAAGAGCTGGACCAAGGTGAAGGCGCAAGAGAAAGGCGACTTCGTCATCGCCGGCTACACCGTTTCCGACCGGGCTGAGGGGCTGGCGGCGCTGGGCATGGCCGAATTCGAGAATGGCGAACTGCACTATCGCGGCAAGGTAGGCACCGGCTTCGACAGCGATATGGCACGGGATCTCCTCGCCCGGCTGGAACGGCTGACCGCCGGCGCTACGCCGCCCGAAGGCGCGCCGCGCGAGATCATGCGCGAGATGCACTGGGTGAAGCCGCTGCTGTCGGCCCGCATCCACTATGCCAACCGCACCGCCGACAATTCGCTGCGCCACGGGGTCTTTCGCGGCCTGCGCGATATCGGCGGGCTCACCACGCCGGTGCCGGTCAAGCGCAAGCGGCTGATCGCCGAGTCCGATCTTGCCACCATCTGGGTGACCAATCCGGAACGGCGGCTGTTCGGCAAGACCGGGCCGACCAAGCTCGACATCGCCGTCTATTACGCGCTGGTCGGCGATTTCATGCTGCCGCACATCATCGGCCGTCCGGTGTCGCTGGTGCGCTGCCCGACAGGGCGGCCGCAGGACTGCTTCTTTCAGCGCCACGCCTTCACCGGCATGCCGCCTTCGGTCGCGGTGTTCGAGAGCAGCAATTCGGAAGGCGAGACAAAAACCTATCTCTCGGTCGAGGACGCCAAGGGCTATCTGGCGCTGGCGCAATTCGGCGTGGTGGAATTCCACACCTGGGGCACGCACCGGTCAAAACTCGACAAGCCCGACCAGATCGTCTTCGACCTCGACCCGGGCGAGGGGATTTCCTGGCGCGAGGTGGTGGAGGCGGCGGTCCACATCAAGGGCGGGCTGGAGAGCCTCGGCCTGGTGCCTTTCGCGAAAACCTCCGGCGGCAAGGGTATCCACATCACCGTACCAGTGACGCGCAAGCAGAACTGGAAGAAACTGCACCAGGTGAGCAGCGCCATTTCGACTTTGCTGGCCGCGAGCGCGCCCGACACCTTCACCACCACGATGGGCAAGGAAAACCGCAAGAAGCGCATCTTCATCGACTTCCACCGCAACGCCCGCGGCCACACCTCCGCCGCGCCTTACTCGCTGCGCGCCCGCACCAACCTGCCGGCCTCGACTCCGGTAAGCTGGACCGACCTGGAAACGATCGACGCGCCGGAGGATCTGAACTACGCCTCGCTGCCGGGGCTGCTGGAGACGTCCGGCGATCCCTGGGCGGAGATCGATGAGGCGGCCAGGGATTTGCCGGTGGTGGAGAATGGGCTGTAGCCTCTCGGCGTCGTCGTTCTAGGGTCTGCGCGCGTGCCTTCGCTCCTTGCTCCACCCTAGAACGACGAAATGTCGAGGCCTTCAGCCAATCGCCGGCGTCTCAATTCCTCTCCATCGACGCTCGATACAATTTGAACTATCCTCCGTCGCAACTCCGCCCGAAAACACTTCGCTAGGGTTTTACCGCTACGATCAAAGGTCGGTGTAGGATTTCCACGGCGCTGTTCGTCCTACGGACGAAGCGCTGCAGAGCATGGTCCCAAAAAGTGGGAACCGGTTTTTGGACAAGACCATGCTCCAACATAGTGTCAGTGCATGGCCGCGTAGGAGTTCATCATGGCGCCCAGGGCAAGTTGGAAAGGTTACCTCAAGCTCAGTCTCGTCAGCTGTCCAGTCCGGCTCTATCCGGCCACCAGCGCGAGCGAGCGCATCTCGTTCAACCAGTTGCACAAGAAGACCCACAACCGCATCAACATGAAGCCGGTCGATCCCGAGCTCGGCCTCGTCGAGCGTTCGGACCTAGTGCGCGGCTACGAATATGAGGACAAGCAATATATCATCATCGACGACGCCGACCTCGATGCGGTGAGGATCGAATCCAATCATACGATGAACATCGAGGCCTTCGTCGACGAGGGCGAGGTCGACGTCATCTACCAGGACGCGCCCTATTACCTGGCGCCTGACGGCGCCATGGCCGAGGAAACCTTCGCGGTTCTGCGCGAGGCGATGCGCAAGTCCGGCAAGGTCGCCATCGCCCGCCTGGTGCTTTCCAGCCGCGAGCGCGTGGTGACGATAGGCGCGCGCGAGAACGGCATGTTCGTCTGCACCTTGAGGAACCCCAACGAAGTGCGCGGCACCACTGAATATTTCGGCAACATTCCGGACGCCAAGCCCGATGCGGAAATGCTGCAGCTGGCCGAGGCGCTGATCAAGCAGAAGGAAACCCACTTCGATCCGAAGAACTATGAGGATCGCTACGAGGTGGCGCTCATGGCGATGATCCGCGAGAAGCTCAAAGGGCACAAGCCGATCATCGCGGCGGCGCCCGAGCGCGGCAATGTCATCAACCTGATGGATGCGCTGAAAGCGAGCCTGTCGCAGCAGGCGAAGCCTCCGGCCAAGTCGAAGAGCAAGGCCGAGGAAGCATCCGCAAAACCCGCCAGGAAGGCGGCCGCCGGCGGCGGCGCGCCTGAGAATCCGCTGAAGGCGAACCTGTTGAAGGCCGTCGGCAAGAGCAAGAAGTGACGGGAAATGCAGGGCCAGTGATCGTTCCCGGCGCCGTCTTCGGCGTCGTCGGCGCGCTGGCCGCCTTTCCGCTGCGGCTTGCCGTGCGCGAGGTCGAGCGCCGCCACGCGGAGCTGAGGCGCGGCGTCACCCGCCGCACTTCACATGTCGTGTTCGGCCGCACGCTTCTCGCCAAGGCAGGCCTGACTAGGACCGGCGATGCGGAGATCGAGCGCCGTGTTGCCACCGAGCGAGCCGCCGGGCGCATCCTGATCAGCGAGAACGGTTTTCTGCGCCTGCTTGGGCTGATGAAGGCGCCCGAAGCGTCCTCGCTCTCCCGGCAATCACTCATCGATCAGTCGCGACTTGCCGCCGGCGATCTCGACATGCTGTCGCTGTTCGATGCCTTCGAGCATGACGCCGAGCCCTATTCGTTCCGCGACCTGATCCTGGCGAGGAAATATGCCGGGCTGATCGCAAGCGGCGCGTCCTGGGGCGCGATTGCGCGCTCGGTGCACCGCTCGGGCCCGGTCGCGTCGCTCACCGCCAAGTCGCTCAACCTCGGCTCGCAGCATGGCCGCCCCGACGCGATCTATCTCGACGAAGGCCGAAGCGAGCTCGACGGCCAATTGCTGTTCGATCTCGGCTCGCCCGAAGACGACACGCTGGAGGAACTCTTTGCCGAGGCGGAGATGGCGGAAGAGGAGGGGCGCCACGACGATGCCGCGGCCCTTTACCAGCGCTGCCTGGCGATCGATCCCAAGGATGCGATTGCCGCCTTCAACCGCGCCAACTGCCTGCGCGGCGCCGGCCGGATTGCCGAAGCCGCGCATGACTATGCGCGAGCCATAAAACTCGACCCGGGTTTCGTCGAGGCCTGGTTCAATCTAGCCGGCCTGATGAGCGATGAGGGCAAGGTTGCCTCGGCGCGCAGGCATCTGCAGAAGGCGATGGCGCTCGACAAGACCTACGCCGATCCGGTCTTCAATCTCGCGCGGCTGGAGTTCGACGGTGGCAATCTCGTCGAAGCTCGGCGGCTGTGGGTGCGCTATCTGGAGCTGGATGCGGTATCCGAATGGGCGCGGACTGCGCAGAAGGGGATACAGTTCGTGGATCTGCATATGGCACGCACGGCGGGGTGACGATGATTGGCGAAGGCCGTCGCGACAGCCAATCTCCCCCCTTGTGGGGGAGATGGCCGGCAGGACAGAGGGGGGCGCTGTCCCGCCGGCCTCTCAACCTCTTGCGGCCGCCGGTTCTGGAGTTGTCTTCATGTAAGCGGCGAAGCCGGTATTCCTTCGCGCCCCCCTCTGGCCTGCCGGCCATCTCCCCCACAAGGGGGGAGATCAGCAGCTTCGCCGTCGCGCCGGGAACAATCCCATGACCACTTT
>NZ_VFTL01000003.1:0-244351 GCF_006439385.1 Mesorhizobium sp. B3-1-7 | reverse complement strand
GGCGATTGGCGAAAGTCGGCAAGACAGCTGATCTCCCCCCTCGTGGGGGAGATGTCCGGCAGGACAGAGGGGGGCGCCGTAGAGTGCAAACCTCGCAGAACTGCGGAGGCGAGAATGCCTGACCGCTCCTTCCTCGACTGGCCCTTCTTCGAGGACCGCCACCGCGAGCTCGCCGAGCGTCTCGAAGCCTGGTGCCAACGAAATCTCCCTGTCGATCATCACGACATCGACGCCGCCTGTCGCGAGCTCGTGGCGAAACTCGGCCGCGACGGCTGGCTGAAGCCGACGGCGCTCGACCCGGCCAGCCCCGAACCGCTCGACGTGCGCACGCTCTGCATTAAACGCGAGACGCTGGCGCGCCACGATGGGCTCGCCGATTTCGCCTTCGCCATGCAGGGGCTGGGCGCCGGTGCGATCACGCTGTTCGGCACGCCGGAGCAGCAGCAGTGGCTCACTAAGACACGCGCGGGCAAAGCGATCTCGGCTTTCGCGCTGTCGGAGCCGCGCTCGGGATCGGACGTCGCCAACATGGAGATGACCGCTGTCCGCGACGGCGGCGACTATGTGCTTTCCGGCGAAAAGACCTGGATCTCCAATGGCGGCATCGCAGACCTCTATGTCGTGTTTGCCCGCACCGGCGAGGCGCCCGGCGCGAAAGGGATTTCCGCTTTCGTCGTGCCAGGCGATGCGAAGGGGCTCAGCGTCGCCGAGCGGCTCGAGGTCATCGCGCCACACCCGCTGGCGCGGCTCTCCTTTGACAATGCCCGCGTCCCGGCTTCCGCGCTTATCGGCAAGCCCGGCGATGGTTTCCGCATCGCCATGTCGGTGCTCGACGTCTTCCGCTCGACGGTGGGCGCGGCGGCACTCGGCTTCGCACGACGCGCGCTGGACGAGAGCGTCAAGCGGGCGAGCGAGCGCAAGCTGTTCGGCGCGCCGATGGCCGAATTGCAGATGGTGCAGGGCCACATCGCCGACATGGCGCTGGATGTGGATGCCGCCGCGCTCCTCGTTTACCGCGCCGCCTGGACCAAGGACATGGGCGCCGCGCGGGTGACGCGCGAAGCGGCGATGGCCAAGCTGTTCGCCACCGACAAGGCGCAGGAGGTGATCGACAAGGCGGTGCAGCTGCATGGCGGCGACGGCGTGCGCAAGGGCCACATCGTCGAGAGCCTCTATCGCGAGATCCGGGCGTTGCGCATCTATGAGGGCGCTTCGGACGTGCAGAAAGTGGTGATCGCCAGGCAGGTGATAGGCGGGGCGTGACGCGATGCCTTGCGAACCAAATTTGAAATAAGGGGAGGCCAGACATGCATACGATCCTGCAGCCCGAAGGCTGGACCAAGCCGATCGGTTACGCCAATGGCGTTGCCGCACAAGGACGACTGGTGTTCGTCGGCGGCCAGGTCGGCTGGAACGCCGAGTGCAAATTCGAGACCGACGACTTCGTCGGCCAGGTGCGCCAGACGCTCGCCAATGTCGTCGCCGTGCTCGCCGAAGCCGGCGGTGGGCCGCGGCACATCACCTCGATGACCTGGTACTTCACCGACAAGGCCGAGTATGTCGGCAACCTCAAAGGCATCGGCGAAGCCTACCGCGACGTGATCGGCCGGCATTTCCCGGCGATGGCCGCCTTGCAGGTGGTGGCGCTGGTCGAGGACCGGGCCAAGGTGGAGATTCAAGCGACGGCCGTCATTCCGGAATAAACACCATCACTTCGTCATCCACGGGCGGAGCAAGGAGCGATAGCGACGCAGCGCAGACCCGAGGATCCATTCCGTGACTTCAAAGCGCCGCCACGGTGCGGAATTCTGCTCCGCCGCGCCCTGCGTACGAGGTAACGGAATGGACCCCGGGGTCTTCGCTGCGGAGCTTCGCTCCTGCTTCGCCCTGGGATGACGAAGTTGGGAAGCCCCAGCCAACAGGCAACCGATCAGACCTTATCCGCGCAGTCCTGCTTGTCTCAAAATCGGCAGCACGTGGTCGCAGAAATAGGGCAGTTCCTGGGTGTAGTTGACGAAGGACAGCGCGATGCCCTGGTAGCCATGCGCGGCGATCGCCGCCATGTCGGCGGAAATCGTTTCCGGCGTGCCGATCAGCGGATATGTGCCAGCGCCGCCGGCGAAACGCTGGCGGTAGCGGTCATAGGCATGCGGATCATGCGACTGCGAGAATTCCTTCTTGCCGGCCATATGGGCATCGACCGCTTCGTGATCGGCCATCGTGACGGCGTAGCGCGTGTAGTAGGCTTGCGCCTCCTCCATGGTCGGGCGGCAGACCACATGCGCCACGGTGTAGACGCCTACGTCGCGGCCCGCCTTGGCGGCTCGCTCGCCGATATCGGCGACATGCTTGCCGGCATCGCTCATCTCCGAGAAGGCCGTGAAAAGATAGTCGCATCTGGCGGCGGCGAAATCCCGGCCCGGTCCGCCGAAAGCGGCGTTCATCGTCACCGGCCGCGGCGCCTGCAGGCTGGCCGGCCGGCTCACCGCCTCCTTCAGCCGATAGTAAGCGCCCTCATAGTCGAGCGGCTCGCTCGATGCATAAAGCCGTTCGAGTATCTCGATCCACTCGGCTGCCTGGTCATAACCCTTCTCGACCAGCGGCGTGCCGAACATGCCGAATTCCTTCGGGTTCCAGCCGCAGACGATGTTGAGCCCCGCCCTGCCCTGGCTGATATGGTCGACCGTCGCCAGCGCCTTGGCGGCATAGAGCGGATGCACCAGCGGCACATGCACAGTCATGAACAAGCCGATCTGTTCGGTCACGGCGGCAAGCGCCGCCGCCCAGGTGAAGGTCTCGAAGGAGAATTCGCGCACCTTGTTGCGGCCGCCGAAGCCGCGCCAGCGGGCGATCGGCAGCATGAATTCGAGGCCCGCGCGATCGGCGATCTGCGCCGCCGTCAGATTATCCTGCCAGCTTGCCGTCCAGCGTTCCGGCACATCGGTGATGGCCAGCCCGCCATCGGCGTTGGTGGAAAAGACGCCGAGCTTCAGTCTGTTCGGGCCGTGCAGGGGGTGCGCTTTGGTCATGTCCGGAACTCGTGGCGGAAGACCCACACGCTAGGCCCGGAGAAAAATATTTCAAGCCTGAAACAGCTTCGCCTCACCGCAGTTTGCGGATATGCATTGGGCAACGCGAAAAGGGGATAGGCATGAGCGAATTCCGCCAGAAATGCATCGGCAAGGCGAACCTCATCGGGTCCTTCGCCGCCATCCCCCATCCGGTCGCCATCGAAGTGATGGCGTCGTCCGGCCTCGATTTCCTCTGCATCGACTGGGAGCACGCGCAGATTTCGCGCGAGACGATCGAGACCATGCTGCGCGCGGCCGACGTGCACCGTGTGCCGACCATGGTGCGCGTTCCCGGCCATGCGCCGGAAGCGATCCAGGCGGCGCTGGACAGCGGCGCGCAAGGCGTGCTGATCCCGCGCGTCTCGACAGCGGCCCAGGCGGCGATGGCGGTCAAGGCCTCGCGTTATCCGCCGCTCGGCGAGCGCGGTGTCGGCCCTGGCCGGGCCGCCGGCTACGGTTATCGCATTCCCGAATATCTTGCCGCCGCCAATGAGCGGATTGTCGTTGCCATTCAGGTCGAGACCGCCGAGGGGCTGGCCAATATCGAGGCGATCACAGCCGTCGACGGCATCGATGTTGTCTTCGTCGGCCCAGGCGACCTCTCGGTGTCGATCGATGCCGTCGGACCGGCGGGCGCTGACAAGCTCTCCCAGGCGATCAGGACAATCATCGGCGCGGCGGTGGCACATGGCAGGACCGCCGGCATATTTTGCGCCAGCCCGCAGAATGTCGGCCGATGGACAGCCATCGGCGCGAGCTTCTTCGTGCTGGCCAGCGACACGATGTTTCTCGGCGCCGGCGCCGCGGCCAACTGTACCGCCGCGCGCGCCGAACTGAGCTAAGGCATGTTGATATTCAGGTGATGCCGGCCTGACCTCAACACGCCTAATGACGATCGCGGTCAAAAGGCGTATCGGCGAAGCGACAGGCCAGCCAACTTTTTAAGCTTAAAACTTTTGCCTTGAAAAGCGCCGCGCTTTGGATAGCATCCGAAGCTGATGCGACTGCCGTGGCGGAGGGGCTTTTCCGGTCGGTCCATCGTTGGTGGAAGGGGGTTTCAGTCCTTGTCGTTTGTGTTGCCCCAGTCGTCGTCCAGCGCGCGCTATGCTTTCGATGGCGTGCGGGCGCAAATTCGCGACCTGCACACGGAAAACATCGCAAACCTGGCGGTTCGCGCGCGAGAGCTCGGCGATGTCATCGCACTCTGGTACGGCGAGGGCGACATGGTGACGCCCGCCTTCATCCGCGACGCGGCGAAGGCCGCTTTCGACGAGGGCCTGACCTTCTACGTTCCCAACATGCGCGGGCACGGCCCGCTGAACGAGGCGCTGTCGGAGTACCAGACGCGCATCCATGGCCGCTCGATCCCGATCGCGCGGACCACGGTGACACCGGGCGGCATGCAGGCGCTGTACCTTGCGCTCGAATTACTGGTCGATACAGGCACCAACGTCGTCTATGTCGCGCCGCAATGGCCGAACATCCACAACGCCATCCACCTGATCGGCGGCGAGCCGCGGCCGTTCTCGCTCGACTTCGAGGATGACTGGCGGCTCGACCTCGACCGGCTGTTCGCCACCTGCGACGCGCGCACCCGCGCCATCTTCCTGTCGACGCCGTCCAACCCGACCGGCTGGACGGCGACGCGTGAAGAGATGCAGGCGCTGCTCGACTTCAGCCGGCGCACCGGTATCTGGATCATCTCCGACGAGGTCTATGGCCGGCTCTATTTCGACGGCGACGTCGCGCCCTCGATCCTGCAGATCGCCGAGGACGGCGACCGGGTGCTGTCGGTCAACAGCTTCTCGAAAGCCTGGGCGATGACCGGCTGGCGCATCGGCTGGCTGACCCATCCTTCAGGCGTTGCCGACCAGCTCGGCGCGATGACGCAATATATCAACAGCGGCACCGCGGCCCCGATCCAGGCCGGCGCCGTGGCGGCGATCCGGCAGGGCGAGCCGCTGGTCGAGGAAATCAGACGGCGGATCAGGACCGGCCTCGACCTTGCCTATGACAGGCTGGCGCAAATCCCAGGCATCATTCTGCCGACCAAACCGCGCGGCGGCATGTATGCCTTCTTTGCGCTTGAGGGTGAAAACGACGCCCGGCAAGCCTGCGCCAGTATCCTGGAGACGGCCCGCGTCGGGTTGGCGCCCGGCCATCTCTTCGGAAGCTCGGCAACGGCATTCCTCAGAATGTGCGTCTGCCGCGACCGCGACCAGATAGCGACCGCGCTCACCCGTATGGTCGCCGCCATGAATTGACGCCCCGCTGGGAGGCGGGACGGCAAGAAACCGTGCGGGGTCAGCCCTGCCCGATCAACAACCAGAGGGAAGACCCAGAGGGAAACCAAATGAGCTTTACGCGTCGCAACCTGCTTGTTCTGGCCGCCGCCATCGGCATCGCCGCCGGCCCCGCTACCGCTTATGCCGCCGATGTGCTCAATGTCGGCGCCTATCCGACCAATCCGCCCTTCGAATACAAGAACGAGAGCGGCACTTTCGAAGGCTTCGAGGTCGACATCGTCAACGAAGCGGCCAAGCGCATCGGCATGACCACCGACATCGCCGATCTCGGCTTCCAGGCGCTGTTCGCCGCCACCACTTCCAAGCGCATCGACGTCGCCATCTCCTCGATCACCATCACGGCAGAGCGGCTGAAGTCGCAGTCCTTCACGCAGCCCTATTATGATTCCGACATGGGCATCGCCACCAAGACCGACAGCGCGATCAACGCCGAGGCAGACCTCAAGGGCAAGGTCGTCGGCGTGCTGTCCGGCTCAACCGGCGAGACCTGGGTCAAGGACCACCAGGCAGCCGACGGCTTCAGCGACGTGAAGGGCTACGACACGCAGCAGAACCTTTTGCTCGACCTCAGCGCCGGCCGCGTCGACGCCGCCGTCAGCGACGTCCCCGGCATGCAGTACTCCTTCCAGAAGATGAAGGACCTCGTCGTCAAGCAGCGCATCAAGACCGGCGAACAGTACGGGTTGATGATGACCAAGGACCATCCGCTGCTCGGCAAGCTGAACGACGCGCTGACGGCGATGAAGAAGGACGGCACGCTGGCCGCCATCCACAAGAAGTGGTTCGGCACCGATGCGCCGGCTGATTCCTCCACCGTCAAGGAAATGCCGCTGCCCAAGGCCTGAGCGGACTGACGAAAAACGAGCCGTGTCGGCTTTCGATGCCCGCGCGGCTCGTTTCCTTTCTCCCGGAACCGCAGGGCAGACCTGATCTGATGTTTCGGGCCTCTACCCTCGTTTTTACGCAATTCCGGACGGAAAACCGTTTCACACGTTTCCTGGAATTGCTCTGACACGGTTTCGGGAACACCCCATGTCGCTGATCGACACCTTCTTCAATCCCGACGTTATCGCGTCGAGCCTGCCGGCGCTGCTGCGCGGCTTCCTCAACACGCTGCTGCTCGGAATTATGAGCATCGTCATCGGCATCGTCATGGGGCTGGCGATCAGCCTGGTGCGGCTCTACGCGCCAAAACCGCTGCGCTGGCTCGCCATCGGCTACACCGACATCTTCCGCGCCTTGCCGGTGCTGGTCGTGCTGATCCTGATCTATTACGCGCTGCCTTTCCTCGGCATCCGCCTGTCGTCCTGGGCGTCCGCCGTGACGGCATTCGCCATCATCATGTCGGCCTATTCGGCCGAAGTGTTCCGCTCCGGCATCGAAAGCATTCCGAAGGGCCAGTTCGAGGCGGCGCAGGCGCTCGGCCTGCCGTTCATGCTCACTCTGCGCAAAGTGGTGCTGCCGCAAGCCATCCGCGTGGTCATCCCGCCGATGACCAGCAACTGCGTCTCGATGTTCAAGGACACCTCGCTTGCCTCGACCGTGGCGCTGCCGGAACTCTTGAAGGAAGCGACCAATGCGCAGTCGCTCTACGCGAACCCCTCGCCGCTGATCGGCGCGGCGCTGGTCTACCTGATCTTCCTCTGGCCGATGGTTCGCCTGGTCAGCCTGCTCGAGCGCCGCTTCCAGACAGAGAAGACGCGCTGACGCCAACCAGTCCCCATCCAAGTCCTTCGCAGGAGCTTACCCGTGAACAAGCATCAGACAGACAATGCGAACGCCGCCGCGTTCCCCGTCGAAAAGATTCGGGCGATGTTCCCGGCGCTGCAGCGTGCCGGCGACTTCATCTTCATGGACAATGCCGCCGGCGCGCAGATCCCGCAAAGCGTGCTCGACGCGGTGACCAACCATCTGGTGTCGCACAATGTGCAGCGCGGCGGCCGCTATGGCCGCAGCGTCACCGTCGACCAGTCGGTGGCCGAGGCGCGGACAAGCGTCGCGCTGCTCATCAATGCCTACAGCCCGTCCGAAATCTGCTTCGGCATGAACGCCACATCGTTCATCCGCCTGGTCAGCCTCGGCATCGGCCAGATGCTTTCCAATGACGCGGTTGGGGGACGCGACGAGATCGTCGTCACCGACATGGACCATGACGCCAACATCGCCACCTGGCTGGCACTGGAATCGGCCGGCGCCAAGTTCAAATGGTGGCGCATGCGCGAGGACGGCAATCTGCATGTCGACGATCTCAAGCCGCTGGTGTCGGAGCGCACGCGCCTCGTCGCCTGCACGGTGACGGCGCATTCGATCGGCTCGATCGTCGATGTCGCCTCGGTGGCCAGGATCGCGCATGCGGCAGGCGCCGAAGTGTTCCTCGACTGCGTGCATTACGGGCCGCACGGACTGATGGACGTGCAGGCCTGGGACTGCGACTATCTCGTCTGCTCCGGCTACAAGAATTTCTCGCCGCATATGGGCTTCCTGTGGGGCCGCTTCGAAACGCTGAAGCGGCTGCCGACGTTCCGCGAGGATTTCATCCCCGACGAGCCGCCCTACAAGGTCGAGGCCGGCACCTTCATCTACGAGAACGTGTCCGGCATGGACGCGGCGGTGCGCTATCTGGAATCGATCGGCCGCAATTTCCTGCCCGAAAACAACCGCTCGCGCCGCGACAACATCGTCGCCGGCATGAACGCCATTCGCGACTACGAGCTGATGCTGGCGCGCGAGATGCTGAAGGCGTTGAAGGATTGCAATGCCACCATTTACGGCGTCGGCGACGAGGCGCGCATTCATGAGCGCGTGCCGACCTTCTGCTTCAACATCGGCACGCTGTCGCCGCAGCGGATCGTCGAGGAGATGGCGGCCATGCAGATCGGCATCCGCGATGGCCACATGTACGCGCCGCGGCTGATGAAGCGGCTCAACCTGTCGATGGACAGCGGCGCCATCCGCGCCTCGCTGGTGCACTACAACACGGTGGAGGAAGTGCACAAATTCGGCGAGGCACTGCGGGCGATTATTGCGAAGTTGTCGTGATCTGATTTCGTGGCGAAATGTCGGCGGGACAGCACCCCCCTCTGTCCTGCCGGACATCTCCCCCGCAAGGGGGGAGATTGGCAGCTTCGTCGGCGGCGCTCTTCATCCGACGTAGGCGATTGGCGAAAAGCATCGTGACATCCGATCTCCCCCCTTGCGGGGGAGATGTCCGGCAGGACAGAGAGGGGTGTGAAGGAACGCGGCGCCACAGGCACCTTCTCAATCGTCCTATCCCAGAAGCTCCCGCGCCAGGACGAAGCAGAGGTCACGCCGCTTTCTTCTTCGCCAGCCTGGCCTTGATGCTCGCGATGTCGGCGCGCGGCGTCGCGGCGAACAGCGTCTTGGTGTAGGCGTGCTTGGGGTCGGAAAAGACCTCGTCGCGCGGGCCGTATTCGACCGCTTCGCCGAAATACATCACCATCACGTCGTCGGCGATGTAGCGCACCACCGAGAGGTCGTGGCTGATGAAGACATAGGTGAGCTGGAACTCGTCCTGCAGGTCGGCGAGCAGGTTCAGCACCTGCGCCTGCACCGAAAGGTCGAGCGCCGAGACCGGCTCGTCCAGCACCAGCAAGCTCGGGTTCAGCATCAGCGCGCGGGCAATGGCGATGCGCTGGCGCTGGCCGCCGGAGAACATGTGCGGGTAGCGGTTGTAATGCTCCGGTCCGAGGCCGACCTTCTTCAGCATCTTCATCGCCAGGTCGCGGCGCTCTTCGGCCGGCTTGTCGGTGTTGATCAAAAGCGGCTCGCCGAGCACGTCGCCGATCTTCTGGCGCGGGTTGAGCGAGCCATAAGGATTCTGGAAGACGATCTGCACCTTGCGGCGCATTTCCTTCGACAAGCCATCCCTGGCGATGTCGACCTTGTTGCCGTCGATGAAGAGTTCTCCGGAGGTGGCCGGATCGATCAGCGTGATGATGCGGGCTAGCGTGGACTTGCCGCAGCCGCTCTCGCCGACGATGGCAAGCGTCTTGCCCTTCTCGACGCTAAAGGACACGCCCTTGACCGCGTGCACGGTGCGCGCGCCGCGGAACAGGCCGCCGCCGACATGGTAGTCGCGCTTGATGTCCTTGCCTTCGACGACCTTGGTCATGCGCCGGCTCCGGTCATGTACTAGCTCCCTGGGGCGCCGGCTCGAACAGCATGTCGGAGACGGTCGGCAGCCGGTCGCCGACGGCGTTCTCCGGCAGCGCCGAGAGCAGCGCGCGGGTGTAGTTGCTCTTAGGCGATTCAAAGAGCGACAGCACGTCGGCCTCTTCCATCTTGCGGCCCTTGTACTGGACGATGACGCGGTCGGCGGTCTCGGCCACCACGCCCATATTGTGGGTGATCATGATCAGGCCCATGCCGTATTTGGCCTGCAGCGAGACCAGCAGATCGAGGATCTGCTTCTGGATGGTGACGTCGAGCGCGGTGGTCGGCTCGTCGGCGATCAGGAGCTTGGGGTTGCAGGCGATCGCCATGGCGATCATGACGCGCTGGCACTGGCCGCCCGACATCTGGTGCGGGAAGGAATTGAGCCGCTCCTCCGGTTCCGGAATGCCGACCTGCTTGAAAAGCTCGATGGCGCGCGCCCGGCGCTGGGCCTTGTCCATGCCCATGTGGAAGCGCAGCACTTCCTCGATCTGGAAGCCGACGGTGAAGCAGGGATTGAGGCTGGCGATCGGCTCCTGGAAGATCATGGCAATATCCTTGCCGATGATCTTGCGGCGATCGGTCGGGCTCATCTTCAACATATCGCGGCCGTTGAAGGTCATACGGTCGGCGGTGACGGTGGCGGTCCAAGGCAACAGGCCCATGACAGCCAGCATCGACACCGACTTGCCGGAGCCGGACTCGCCGACGATGGCGAGCACCTCGCGCTCGTCGACATGGAGCGAGACGCCGTCGACGGCGCGGAACGGGCCGGACGCGGTCTGGAATTCGACGACGAGGTTCTGGATGTCGAGCAGCGCCATCACGACCTCCTGAGCTTGGGATCGAGCGCATCGCGCAGGCCATCGCCGACCAGGTTGATGGCAAGCACGGTGATGAGGATCGCGAGACCGGGGAAGGTCACCACCCACCAGGCGCGCAGGATGAATTCACGCGCCGAGGCAAGCATGGTTCCCCATTCCGGCGTTGGCGGCTGGGCGCCGAGGCCGAGGAAGCCGAGCGCTGCGGCTTCCAGGATGGCGTTGGAGAAGGACAGCGTGCCTTGGACGATCAACGGCGCCAGGCAGTTGGGCAGGATGGTGGCAAGCATCAGCCTGATATGTCCGGCGCCGGCGACCTTGGCCGCCACGACATATTCGCGGCTCTTCTCGGCCATCACGGCGGCGCGCACCAGGCGGGCGAAATGCGGCTGCAGGACGAGCGCGATCGCCAGCATGGCGTTGAACAGGCCGGGGCCGAGGATGGTGACCAGCACCAGCGCCAAGAGCAGCGACGGGAAGGCCAGGATCAGGTCCATGACGCGCATGATCGCGACGTCGACCCAGCCGCGGAAATAGCCCGCCAGCAGGCCGAGCGTGATGCCGCCGGTGAGCGCCAGCGTGACCACCACCGCGCCGATCAGCAGCGAGAAGCGCGCGCCGTAAAGCAGGCGCGAGAGGATGTCGCGGCCGACCGGGTCGGTGCCGAGCAGATATTGCGTCGAGCCGCCATCCTGCCAGGCCGGAGGCCGCAGGAACGCGGTCTTGTCCTGCACGTCGGGCGCATAGGGCGCGAGCAGCGGCGCGAAGAGGGCAGCCAGCACCAACAGGATGAAGACGAACAGGCCGATGACGGCGCCGCGGTTGACCGAGAAATAGTGCCAGAAGGTCTTGAGGCCGGTGAGGCGATCCGGGCTGCCGGCGGCCATCGGGGCGATTTCGGTCTGGCTCATTTATGCCGCCCTGATGCGTGGGTTGATGACGGCGTAAAGCACATCGACGATGAGGTTCACCGCCATGACGATGAGGGCGATCAACAGCAGACCCGATTGCACGACGACATAGTCGCGCTTGAAGATGGAATCGACCATCCACTTGCCGATGCCCGGCCAGGCGAAGATGGTTTCGGTGAGGATGGCGCCGGCGAGCAGCGTGCCGACCTGCAGGCCGATGGTGGTGACGACCGGGATCAGCGCGTTGCGCAGCGCGTGCACGCCGATGACGCGGCCCGCCGAAAGGCCCTTGGCGCGCGCGGTGCGGACATAGTCTTCGCCCAGCACTTCCAGCATGGCCGATCGCGTCTGGCGCGCGATCACCGCCAGCGGAATGGTGCCGAGCACGATCGCCGGCAGGACGAGATGGCTAAGCGCCGAGCGGAAGGCGTCCCATTTGCCGTAGAGCAAGGTGTCGATCGTCATGAAGCCGGTGATCGGCTTGAAGAAGAACTGCAGGCCAATGCGGCCCGAGACCGGCGTCCAGCCGAGATAGCCGGAAAAGAAGATGATGAGCAAAAGACCCCACCAGAAGATCGGCATGGAATAGCCGACAAGCGCCGTGCCCATCAGCGACTGGTCGAACCAGGAGCCGCGCTTGACGGCGGCGAAGATGCCGGCGGGAATGCCGATGATCATGGCAAAGATCATGGCGAAGAAGGACAGCTCCAGCGTCGCCGGGAAGAGTGTCTTGAACTCTTCGAGCACCGGACGCTTGGAGGAAATGGAGACGCCGAAATCGCCGGTGGCGACCTCACCGACATAGCGTGCGTATTGCTCCCAAATCGGCAGATTGTAGCCGAACTGTTGCTTCAGCTCTTCATAGCGCGCCGGCGCGACGCCATGCTCGCCGGCCATGGCGAGAATCGGGTCGCCGGGCAGCAGCCGCACGAACGCGAAGGCGCAGATGGTGATGCCGACAAGGGTCGGGATCAGGAGGGCGATTTTGTTGAGAAGATATCGGAGCATCTTGAATGGAATGGGGCGGCGCCAAAGTTTACGCCGCCCCGTTCGCAATCTTATTCGGCTTTGTCAACGCCGTCGAAGCGGTGAATGCCGAGCGGGTCCATCTTGTAGCCGGTGACGTTGTTGCGAACGACCGAATAGACCTGGCTGTGGGCCAGCAGGAAGGCGGGCGCTTCCTTGGCGAAGATCACCTGCGCCTGCTCATAGAGCTTGGTGCGCTCGGCCTGGTCGCTGGTCTTCTTGGCCTTCTGGATCAGGTCCTCGAAGTCCTTGTCGCACCAGCTGGAGTAGTTCGACACGCCGATGGCGGAGCAGGCGAAGAGAGTGGCGAAGAAGTTGTCCGGATCGCCATTGTCGCCGGTCCAGCCGATCTGGAAGGCGCCGGGACGATCCTTCTTCTTGCCTTCCTCGCGATACTTCGTCCACTCGTAGTTGACGATGTTCGCCTTGACGCCGACCTTGGCCCAGTCGGCCTGAATCAGCTCAGCCGCGCGCTGGAAGTTCGGGTTGTAGGGACGAACGCGATCGGCAGCCCAGAGCTGGATTTCCTTCAGCCCGGCAGCCTCAAGCACCTTCTTGGCCTCATCCGGATTGTAGGCGTCGGTCTTCACGTCCTTGTCCCACGACCACATGGTCGGCGGGATGAGGTTCTCGGCCGGGGTGGCGCCGGCGTCCTGGAACAGCGACTTGATCAGGGCTTCCCGGTCGATCGCCTGGTTGAGCGCATGACGCACTTCCGGTTTGTCGAGCGGCGGGATCGTGGTGTTGTAGCTCATATAGCCGATGTTCAGGCCGGCCTGATCCATCAGGGTCACGTCCTTGTTGGCCTTGATGGTGGCGATGTCGGCCGGGTTCGGATAGGGCGCGATGTCGCATTCGCCAGCCAGCACCTTCTGGATGCGGGCGGTCGCGTCAGGCGTGATGGCGAAGACGAGATCGTCGATCTTTTCCTTGCCCTTGAAGTAGTCGGGATTGGCCGCATAGCGGATGACCGAATCCAGCTGGTAGTCGACGAACTGGAACGGACCGGTGCCAATCGGCTTGGTCGAGAAGTCGGCCATCTTGCCGTCCTTCTGCAGCTGGTCGGCATATTCCTTCGACACGATCGAGGCGAAGTCCATGCCGAGATTGGCCAGCATCGGCGCGTTCGGCTCGGTCAGCGTCAGCTTGACGGTGAGGTCGTCGCCCTTCTCCCACTTGGCGACGTATTTCGGCATGTCCATGCCGGTGTAATAGTCCCAGGTGAGGTTCGGCAGATACTTGTCGCCGTTCCACGGATTCTCCTTGTTGAACTGGCGATCGAAGGAGAAGACGACGTCGTCGGCGTTGAGGTCGCGCGTCGGCTTGAAATAGTCGGTTGTCTGGAACTTCACACCCGGATGCAGATGGAAAGTATAGACCAGGCCATCGTCGGAAATTTCCCACTTGTCGGCCAGACCGGGCTCGATCTCGGTGCCACCATGCTTGAATTCGACCAGTCGCGAATAGACGGTGCGCGAAGACGCGTCGAAGTCGTTACCGCCGGTCGTCGTACCCGGATCGAAATTGGCCGGCGACGCTTCCGAGCAATAAACGAGCGTCTTAGCACTGGCCATGCCGCTGAGGACGCTTGCAGCCAGCAACGCGGCTGCAAAAGTCATTGTCTTTTTCATTGAGCACTCCCTGATGTTCTCTCAAGCCCCTCTATCAGGCTCGCGAAGGGCGCATATAAGCACCGTTTCTTCGCCTTTGGAACACCTCGTTTGCGTACCCCATGGGAAGCGGGAAAAGAATCTAGCTTTTGCTCCAAATGCAGAAAAAGTTAGCAGTTTTTTCTGCTCACGACATTATTAACGATGGCGATTTTTTATTGATCGGCCGCCTTTCGAAATGGCGGCGTCAGGCATGGCTGCCTGGAATTGCCCTCCGTCCAAGCACGATGCGGAAGGCGATCGAAGCACAGCGTTTCGACGGCAAATCTTTCCCCGCATTGCCGCTGGGGCAAGGCTTGCACGGTCGCCGATAGAGGCAATACATAGACGATGGGCGGGATTTCCGGAAAATCCGCAACCGGCGAGGAGGACGCTTCGTTTGGAGGCGGGCGCCCGGATAGAAGGCGACAGGGAGAGACAGGTGGCAAGAGCAGCCAAGACGACAGCCGCGGCGAAAGCAAGGGCCAAGGCCGCCGCCGGAAGCGATGCGCCCAAGGCTATGAAGGCCGCAGCCACGCCGAAGACAAAGGCGGCAGCAAGGCCTGCGCCCGCCAAGTCCGCCGCGAAACCAGCCACCGCCAAACCCGCAGCGGCAAAGTCCAAGCCGGCAACCGCGAAAGTGGACAAGCCGGCAACAGCAAAAGCGGAAGCCGTCAAGCCGACCACCGCCAGACCTGCCTCGAAAGGCCTGCCGAAAGCGATCACCGAGCTCACTGTCGGCCTGCCGGAAAAGCCATGGCTGAAAAGCTATCCGAAGAACATGCCGGCCGAGATCGGCGCCCTGCCCTACAAGTCCATCGGCGACTTCCTGGTCGGCGCCTGCAAGCAATTCGGTGGGCAGCCGGCCTTCGTGTGCATGGGCAAGTCGATGACCTATGCCGAGCTCGAGCGGCTGTCGGCCGCGTTCGGCGCCTACCTGCAGGCGAGAGGCCTGGAGAAGGGCGCGCGCGTGGCGCTGATGATGCCGAACGTGCTGCAATATCCGGTGGCGATGATGGCCGTCCTGCGCGCCGGCTACACGGTGGTGAACGTCAATCCGCTCTACACGCCGCGCGAGCTGGAGCATCAGTTGAAGGATTCCGGCGCGCAGGCGATCGTCATCCTCGAAAACTTCGCCGGCACGCTGCAGGCGGTGATCGCCAGGACGCCGGTCAAGCATGTCATCGTCGCGGCGATGGGCGACATGCTGGGCGGCCTCAAGGGCGCCATCGTCAACCTCGTCGTGCGGCGGGTAAAGAAGATGGTTCCGGCATGGTCGCTGCCCGGCCATGTCAAATTCAACGCCGTGCTCAAGACCGGCGCGACCATCGCCTTCAAGCCGCCCACGGTCTCCGGCGACGACATCGCCTTCCTGCAATATACGGGCGGCACCACCGGCGTCTCGAAGGGCGCTGTGCTGCTGCATCGCAACGTGCTCTCGAACGTCGCGCAGAATTCGCTTTGGGTGGAGGACGCCTATACGGTGAAGCCCAAGCCGGCGCATCTCAACTTCATCTGCGCGCTGCCGCTCTATCACATCTTCGCGCTGACGGTGAACGCGCTGATGGGCATGCAGCAGGGCGCGCAAAACGTGCTGATCCCCAACCCGCGCGACATTCCGGGCTTCGTCAAGGAACTGGCGAAATACCCGATGCACATCTTTCCCGGCCTCAACACGCTGTTCAACGCGCTGCTCAACAATGAGGAGTTCCGCAAGCTCGACTTCAAGCCGCTGATCCTGACGCTGGGCGGCGGCATGGCGGTGCAGAAGGGCGTCGCCGAACGCTGGAAGGCGCTGACCGGCTGCCCGGTGAGCGAAGGCTACGGTCTGTCCGAAACCTCGCCGGTGACGACCGCCAACAAGTTCAGCTCCAGCAACTTCACCGGCACGATCGGCCTGCCATTGCCTTCGACCGAAATCGCCATCCGCGACGACGACGGCAACAACGTGCCGCTCGGCGAAGTGGGCGAGATCTGCATCCGCGGCCCGCAGGTGATGGCCGGCTACTGGAACCGGCCCGATGAGACCGCCAAGGTGATGACCAAGGACGGCTTCTTCAAATCCGGCGACATGGGCTTCATGGACGAACGCGGCTACACCAAGATCGTCGACCGCAAGAAGGACATGATCCTGGTCTCCGGCTTCAACGTCTATCCCAACGAACTGGAAGAGGTGGTGGCGCATCACCCGGGCGTGCTCGAAGTGGCGGCGATCGGCGTGCCGGACGAGCATTCCGGCGAAGTGCCTAAATTGTTCGTGGTGAGGAAGGACCCGGCGCTCACCGTCGAGGCGCTGATGGCCTATTGCCGAGAGAACCTGACCGGCTACAAACGGCCGAGATTCATCGAGTTCCGCACCGAACTGCCGAAGACGCCGGTCGGCAAGATCCTGCGGCGGGCGCTGCGGGACCAGGCTTGAGCGATCCTTCCGCCGGCAAGACACGTGAGCGAGGCGAGCGGCTCGATCCGGCGGAATTCATCAAGGCGAACATGCGGCTGGCGCCGGTGCCGTCAGTGCCGGAGGTACAGCTCCATCAGGCGCATCCCGGCAGCGGACTGCGGCGGCTGCTCGAACCGGACGACGACAGCGACGGAAACGCGACCGAGCCACAGCCGCCCTATTGGGCCTATGCCTGGGCCGGTGGCGCGGTGCTGGCCCGCTATATCCTCGACCGTCCGTCGATCGTCGCCGGCAAACGGGTGCTCGACCTCGGCGCCGGCTCGGGGCTGGTCGGCATCGCGGCGGCAAAGGCCGGAGCGCGCGCGGTGATCGCGGCAGAGATAGACCGCAACGGCGCTGTGGCGCTCGGCCTCAACGCGCAAGCAAATGGCGTCGCCATCGAGATCGTCGGCAAGGACATTACCACCGGTCCGCCGCCGGCGGTCGAGCTGGTGCTGGCGGGCGACGTCTTCTACGCGCAGGACGTGGGGCAGCGGATGATGCCGTTCCTCGACCGCTGCCTCGCCGCCGGCATCGACGTGCTGGTCGGCGACCCCGGCCGCGCCTGGCTGCCCAGGCCACGGCTTTGCCTGCTCGGCGAATACCAGGTGCCGGATGTCGGCGGAAACGGCGGCAGCGAGCCCAGGCCCAGCGCCGTGTTCGCTTTCGTGGCGGAACGTGGTTAGCCCGCCGGAACGTTCACCCGCGCGGCCAGGAAATCAGGCAGGTCGGCAACCGAATCCAGAACGACGTCCGCCATCGGCGCCAGCGAGTCGCGCGTGCCGGTGCCGGAGAGAACGCCCACCGCCAGGCCGCAGCCGCCGGCGCGCGCCATTTCGAGGTCATGGCGGTTGTCGCCGACCATGGCGATCTCGCCCGGTTTTAGCCCGGTCAGGTCGCAGAAAGCGACGACCGTGTCGGGCGCCGGCTTGGAATTGGCAACGGCGTCGTAGCCGAAGGCAGCATCGAAGAGCTGCGCGATGCCCAGCGTAGCGAGCGTCCTTTCGGCGCCGCTGGTCGAATCGTTGGTGGCAACGCCCATCCGATAGGATCGTTTGTGCAGTGTCCGCAGCGAGTCGATGACGCCCGGCAGCGCGACCGCCATGGCCGACCCCTGCACCGAAGTGATCTCGTTGAAGCGGGAAACGGCGTGCATCTGGTCCTCCTCGGACAGACGCGGGAACCAGAGCTCGACGACGTCCATGTTCGAACCGGAAGCGAAGATCGAATCGGGCTTGAAGCGTTTCGTGACGAAGTCGAAGCCGGCGGCGGCAAGCAACCTATCCGCTTTCCAGCGGTCGCCCTCGGCGGCATCCATCGCCATGAAGTCGGCGACGCCGAGCCAGGTTGTGTTGAAGTCGACAAGTGTGCCGTCCTTGTCGAACAATATTCCCTTGATATCCGCCAATCCCGTTTACTCCGCGCCACGCAATTGGTGGATATGTCCCACCAGTCCGGCAGTCGAGGCGTCGCGCTTTGCGGCAGTCTCCTTACCCTCCACGACAGGCAGCAGGCCGGTCGCCAATTCCTTGCCCAACTCAACACCCCATTGGTCGAAGGAATTGATGTTGAACAGCGTGCCCTCGACGAAGACGCGATGCTCGTAAAGCGCGATGACCCGACCCAGCGTGCGCGGATCGAGCTTTCTATAGAGAATGGTCAGCGAGGGGCGATTGCCCGAGAAGACGCGGTGCGGCGCAATGCGATCGACGTCGGCCGGCTTCATGCCCTTGGACAGCATCTGCGCGCGCGCCTCTTCCAGCGTTCGCCCCTTCATGAAGGCTTCCGACTGCGCCAGGCAGTTGGCGAGCAGCAGATCGTGCTGGTGCTTCAGTTCAGGCTCGTGACCGACGGCGGCGGCGAGGAACTCGACCGGGATAAAGTCGGTGCCCTGATGCAGGAGTTGGAAGAAGGCATGCTGGCCGTTGGTGCCGGGCTCGCCCCAGACAAGCGGACCGGTCGGCGTGGCGACCGCGGTGCCGTCCAGCGTGACGCTCTTGCCGTTCGATTCCATGTCGAGCTGCTGCAGATAGGCCGGCAGGCGCGACAGGCGCTGGTCGTAAGGAATGACGGCACGGGCCGGATATTTGCAGACGACGCGATGCCACCAGCCGATGAGCCCCAAAAGCACCGGCAGGTTCTTTTGCATCGGCGCGGTGCGGAAATGCTCGTCCATCTCATGCGCGCCATCGAGGAAAGCGCGGAAATTGCGCGGGCCGACGGAAATCATCACCGGCAGGCCGATGGCGCTCCAGACCGAGTAGCGGCCGCCGACCCAGTCCCAGAAGCCGAAGACGCGGTCCTGCTCGATGCCGAACTTCGCCACAAGGTCGAGGGCGGTCGAGACGGCGGCGAAATGCTTGCCGACCGCTTCCTTGCCAAGCGCCTTCTGCACCCAATCGCGCGCCGTTTGCGCATTCGTCATCGTCTCGACCGTGGTGAAGGTCTTGGAGGCGATGATGAACAAAGTCGTTTCGGGAGACAGGCCCTTCAGCGTGTCATGGATGTGGGCGCCGTCGATATTGGAGACGTAATGCGCGCGCGGCCCATCATGGTAGGGCGCTAGCGCCAGCGTCACCATCGCCGGGCCGAGGTCCGAGCCGCCGATGCCAATGTTGACGATGTCGGTGATCTTCTTGCCGGTGGCGCCAGGCGCCTTGCCGGAGCGGATGGCGTCGGCAAAGGCGCCCATGGCGTCGAGCACGGCAATCACGTCGGCCTTGGTATCCTGACCGTCGACGATCACGCTCTTGCCGGTCAGGTTGCGCAGCGCGGTGTGCAGCACGGCACGATTCTCGGTGATGTTGATCTTCTTGCCTTCGAACATCGCGGCGCGGCGGCCCGCGAGATCGGCCGCGCCCGCGAGCTTTTCCAGCATCGTCATCGTGCTTGCGTCGACCGCGCATTTCGACCAGTCGAGCAGAAGATCGCCATCGGTGGCGGAGAATGTCTCGAAGCGTTTGGGATCGGCGGCGAAGGCCTCGCGCATGGTGCCCCTGGCCGCCGCGCGCTGCTCACGCAGAGCGGCGACCTGCTTGTCGAAGCTTGACTGATCCACTGGCGGGCTCCTGGCGGGTTTTTAGACCATTTTAACAGGCCGGATGTTTCCGGCGCGTGTCGGCGCGTCATTCTATCGAGCCGATTTCCATTTCGTTCAAGCGGTGCCGATGACGCACCTCGTCACGCTTTGATGAGGGGTGATATTGGACGGTGAGGAGGCGGGAATTTCGCCGCGACGATCCTGCGCATCGCGAGGCGACGATGCTGCCCATCGCGCCTGGGGTGGTGCCACGACGACGCTGCGCGTCGCGCTTTAACGCGTTGCGACGACGCTCCGCGTCGCGCTTGATAGATCACTGGCATAAATCCCAGCGATCAGAAAAATTGATTGGCGCAACCCCTTATGCCACCCATACACTCCACTGGTCCAGCCAAGTGAAAACAGCTGGCCATCCGAGGAAGATTTCCCATGCCACAGCGCAATGACACGGCCATATGGTCCGGCCTGTTCCGGATTTCGGCTGAATCCGGCCAAACCCTTCAGGCGCAGATCCGCCAGGCGATCGTCGCGGCCATTCTCGACCGACAGATCGCCGCCTCGATGCCGCTGCCGTCCTGCCGCATTCTCGCGGAAAAACTTGGGGTTGCCCGCGGCACGGTGGTGCTCGCCTTCCAGCAGCTGGTCGACCAAGGCTTCCTGGTCGCGCGCGAACGGCGCGGCCATTTCGTCAATCCGGACGTGCTGGCCACCCCCGCCAAGCCGCACCAGAAGGCGCCGGACCAGCAGAACGAGATCGACTGGAAGGCGCGCCGGCAGATCGCCGCAAGCGACATGCCGCCGCCGGCCAAGCACGACAACTGGATCAAGTCCTCCTACCCGTTCGTCTACGGCCAGTTCGATCCGGCGCTGTTTCCGACCGCCGAATGGCGCGAGTGCAACCGCATGGCGCTGGCAGTTCTGGAGATCCGAAACTGGGCATCCGACATGGTGGACCGCGACGATCCGCTGCTGATCGAGCAGATCCAGGCCAGGCTTCTGCCGCGGCGCGGCATCTTCGCCAATCCGGACGAGATCATCGTGACGCTGGGGGCGCAGAACGCGCTCTATATGTTGGCCACGCTCTTGATGACCAAGGGCTCGAAAGTGGCGATGGAAGACCCCGGCTACCCCGATGCCCGCTCGATCTTCCGGCTGGCCGGCGCCGATATCCAGCCGGTCCCGGTCGACCAGTCGGGCATTGTGACCTCGTCGATCCCCAGCGATTCCGGCTTCGTCTTCGTCACGCCCAGCCACCACTGCCCGACCATGGTGCCATTGTCGGCGGAGCGGCGGCAGGATCTTCTGGCGCGCGCCAACCGCAACAACCAGATCATCATCGAGGACGGCTATGACAGCCAACTGCTCGACGAGGCGCCGCAGCAGGCGCTGAAGAGCCTCGATCGCTCCGGCCGCGTCATCTATGTCGGCTCGATGTCGAAGACGCTGGCTCCGGGTCTCAGGCTTGGCTACATCGTGGCCTCGGCCGGGCTGATCGCCGAGCTTCGCGCGCTGCGCCGCTTCATGCTCAGACACCCGCCGGCGAACAACCAGCGCGCCGTTGCGCTGTTCCTGTCGCTCGGCCATCACGAGGCGCTGGTGCGCAGGCTTTCCACCGCCTTCGACGAACGGCGCAAGCGTCTGGTCCATGCGATTTCCGCTTTCCTGCCAGAATGGCGCTCGACCGACTCGGCGGGCGGCACATCGCTCTGGCTGGAAGGGCCGCGCGGTACCGATTCACGTGGCCTGGCCGAAGCCGCCGCTTCGCGCAGCGTCATCATCGAACCCGGCGACCGGTTCTTCGACCGCAGCGAAAAGCCCTCTCGTTTCATGCGCTTGGGCATCTCCTCGATCTCGCTGCAGCATATCGAGCCGGGCATCCGCGAACTCGCCACCGCCGCCGGCCGCAGGCCTGCGGCCGCCTGACCGCCACAGACTTCCAAAAAGGGCCGGCGCTGCGCCGGCCCTTTTTGTTTGGGCGCCCTTATCGCTTTAGAAATCTGGCATATTCGACGGGATTGGCTGGCTCATAGGCTGCACCAATGCCGACGGCATAGTCGGGGCCAGAAGGGGACGAGGCAGGCCGATGGTGGACCAACCGCCGCGCCAGCTTCGCAGATTAAGACAAAAGGTGGAGTGCTTCCATGTCAGTGGCTCTCGAGAAGCAGGAAGCGTCGTCGGACCAGCGTTCGCGGCGTTCCGGCGGGCGCGAAGCGCGTCGTGCAATGCGGGCAGCGCCCTTGGCCGACGACATCCGGCCGGTGCGGGCAGGCCTCGAGGGCGGCAGCTACGGGCCATTGAGCCAGAACGATCGCGAGCGCATCCACGAAGCGGTGCTGACGCTCCTGGAGACGGTCGGCTTCGCCAACGCCATCCCGTCCTGCATCGAGGCGCTGACCCGGGTCGGCGGCACCTATGGCGATGACGGCCGCATCCGGCTGCCGCGCGCGCTGGTGCTGGACACGATCAAGAAGGCCGCGCGCAACTTCACCCTCCACGGCCAGGATCCGAAGCACGACATGCTGATCCAGGGCAAACGCGTGCATTACGGCACGGCGGGCGCGGCGGTGCATCTGGTCGACGTCGAGAAGCGCGAATACCGCGAATCGCTGCTGCAGGATCTCTACGACGCCGCCCGTCTCGTCGACGGGCTCGACAACATCCATTTCTTCCAGCGCACCATGGTGCCGCGCGACATTCCCGATCCGCTCGATATGGATTTCAACACGCTCTATGCCTGCGTGATGGGGACATCCAAGCATGTCGGCACCTCGTTCACCGTGCGCGAGAACGTCAAGCCGGCGCTGGAAATGCTCTATGCGATCGCCGGCGGCGAGGAGAATTTCCGGGCGCGGCCGTTCGTGTCGAACTCGAACTGCTTCGTCGTGCCGCCGATGAAGTTCGCCGAGGACGCCTGCGGCGTGCTCGAGGCCTGCGTCGAAGGCGGCATTCCGATCCTACTTCTGTCGGCCGGCCAGGCCGGCGCCACCGCGCCGGCGGCGATTGCCGGAGCTGTCGTGCAGGCGGTGGCGGAAGTGCTGATGGGCCTGGTCTATGTCAATGCCATCAAGCCCGGGCATCCGGCGATCTTCGGCACCTGGCCCTTCGTTTCCGACCTCCGCACCGGCGCCATGTCCGGCGGCTCGGCCGAACAGGCGGTGCTGACCGCGGCCTGCGCGCAGATGGCGCAATATTACGACCTGCCGGGTGGTTCGGCCGCCGGCATGACGGATTCGAAACTGCCCGACATCCAGTCTGGTTATGAAAAAGGCATCACCGACGTGATGGCCGGTCTTGCCGGCCTCAATCTCGTCTATGAGTCAGCCGGCATGCATGCCTCGCTGCTCGGCTTCTGCCTGGAAAGCCTGATCATCGACAACGACATGCTCGGCCATTGCCTGCGCTGCGTGCGCGGCATCGAGGTGACCGACGAGGCGCTGTCGATCGACACCATCGCCGATGTCTGCATGAAGGGTCCCGGACACTATCTCGGCAACGATCAGACGCTGAAGCTGATGCAGACCGAATATTTCTATCCCGCCGTCGGCGACCGTTTCTCGCCCAAGGAATGGAACGAAAAGGGCCGGCCCGACATCCTGTCGCGGGCGATCGCGGAGAAGAAGCGCGTGCTTGCCGAGCGCTTCCCGCGCCACGTCTCGCGCCTGCTCGACGACAAATTGCGCGCCCGCTTCGGCGAGATGATCAAGTTGCCGCGCAACAAGATGGGCGGCTAGGACGCATTGATATTCAGGTGAGGCCGGCCTGCAAATGGCGGCTTCCTGTGCTTCCGGCCTTCGCCGGCCGAAGCACTCATGGGCGGCGGCGCGGAAGTTAAAGCTACGGCTGGCGTAGGCCGGTGCTCACGTACGTAAGTACGCTCCGCTCCGGTTCTCGAAAAACACCTTTTTCGACTCGGCCTGACCTGAATCCAGACGCATCCCACCCAGCGGTTCACTCCACACTGAGCCCATAGCGCTCGACCACCTCGGCGTTGATCAGCTTGGCGTGCAGCGTCATGAGCACGATCTGCGCGTCGAGACTGTCGCCGGCCTCAAGCGCCGCTTCGATGCGGCGCTCGACCTCCAATGTCGGCTCGCGGCCGTTGGCCTGCTCGAACACCTGCGGCCCGGCGACGCAATAGCCGCAGAGCTGCGCCACGGATTGATAGGCGCCTGCCGGCGGCTCATCGGGCCAGCGGTCGTTCATCAGATTGACGATGGTAAGCTTTACCCCTTCCGGCACCAAAGCCGGATGCAGGTCGGCCGCGCGCAACGCGTCGTCGAGCTGGCGCAAGTCGCCGGAGCGGCCGAACATGCCGAGAAAGCCGAGGGAAGAGCGCCGCCTGGCCATGATGATCCTGTGTCCTCAACCAGCTGGTACGACGCCTATCTGGATGCACCGGGCGGCTGAAACAAGGGCACAAGAGGGGCGGCTGCGCTTCGCAAGCCGCCCCTTGATTTCACCAAGCCGGAAATTCAGTGATTGTCGCGCGGCACGCCGCTGGTATGGGCGACGTCCTGGTACTTCACCGCCGGCTTCAGCACCATGCCGGCCGAGAACTGGTCGACCATGCCGCGCTGGATCTCCTGCCACGGCGTCTGGTGCTTGGGATAGTGATAGCCGCCATCGGCCTGCAGCGCGGTGCGCCGCTTGGCGATCTCCTCGTCGCTGACGAGGATATTGGCCGTGCCCTTCTTCAGGTCGATGCGGACGCGGTCGCCGCTCTTGAGCAGCGCCAACCCGCCGCCAATGGCCGCTTCGGGCGAGGCGTTGAGGATCGACGGCGAGCCCGACGTGCCGGACTGGCGGCCGTCACCGATGCAGGCAAGGGCGTGGATGCCCTTCTTGATGAGGTAGGCCGGCGGCTGCATGTTGACCACCTCGGCGCCGCCCGGATAGCCGACCGGACCGGCGCCGCGCATGAACAGGATCGTGTGCTCGTCGATGCCCTGCGCCGGATCGTCGATGCGGGCGTGATAGTCCTCCGGCCCGTCGAAGACCATGGCGTTGCCCTCGAAGGCTTCAGGGTCGTTCGGGTTGGACAGATAGCGCTCGCGGAATTCCGGCGAGATGCCGCTCATCTTCATGATCGCCGAATCGAACAGATTGCCCTTGAAGTTGATGAAGCCGGCATTGGCCTTCAACGGCTTGTCGACGCTGCGGATAACGTCGGAATTCTCGTTGACGGCGCTGCTGCAATTGTCGCCGATGGTCTTGCCGTTGGCGGTCATGGCATCGGGATGCGGCAGGCGCCCGGCCTTCATCAGCTCGGCCACCACCGCCGGCACGCCGCCGGCATGGTGATAGTCCTCGCCGAGATACTCGCCCGTCGGCTGCAGGTTGACCAGGAGCGGGATGTCGAGGCCGATCTTCTGCCAGTCGTCATTGTCGAGCGGCACGCCAAGATGGCGTGCGATGGCGTTGAGGTGGATCGGCGCGTTGGTAGAGCCGCCGATGGCCGAGTTGACGACGATGGCGTTCTCGAAGGCCTCGCGCGTCATGATGTCGGAGGGCTTCAGGTCCTCATGCACCATGTCGACGATGCGCTTGCCGGTCTCGTAGGCGATCTGGCCGCGCTCGCGATAGGGCGCGGGAATGGCAGCGGAGCCCGGCAGTTGCATGCCGAGCGCCTCGGCCAGCGAATTCATGGTGGTGGCGGTGCCCATGGTGTTGCAATAGCCGGTCGACGGCGCCGAGGAGGCTACGATGTCCATGAACTCGTCATAGTCGATCTCGCCGGCTGATAGCCTTTGGCGCGATTCCCAGACGATGGTGCCGGAGCCGGTGCGCTTGCCCTTGTGCCAGCCATTGAGCATCGGGCCGACCGACAGCGCGATCGCCGGAATATTGACGGTCGCAGCAGCCATCAGCAGCGCAGGCGTGGTCTTGTCGCAGCCGATGGTGAGCACGACGCCATCGAGCGGATAGCCGTAGAGCACCTCGACGAGGCTGAGATAGGCGAGGTTGCGGTCGAGCGCGGCGGTGGGGCGCTTGCCGGTCTCTTGGATCGGATGGCACGGGAACTCGAACGGGATGCCGCCCATCGAGACGATGCCTTCGCGCACGCGCTTGGCAAGCTCGATGTGATGCCGGTTGCAGGGCGAAAGGTCGGAACCGGTCTGCGCGATGCCGATCAGCGGCTTGCCCGACATCAGCTCGGCGCGCGTCAGGCCGTAATTGAGGTAACGCTCGAGATAGAGCGCCGTCATGCCTGGATTGTCGGGATTGTCGAACCACTCCTGCGAGCGAAATTTCTTCTTCCTGGTGGGGGCGCCTGCCATGGTGGTCTCCGTATTTGTATGACAAATCGATAGGACAATGCGTCCATGCAGGCAAGAGGCAGGCGCTGCCGGGACCCGGACTTTGGTGCGATAGACTTGTTTCGGGCCGCGCGCTACGACCGACCAGCATCAGCAATCCGGGAGGTCTTGATGGCTTTGGTGATCGAAGGCGAGGAGCGGATCGCCGCACCCATCGGGAAAGTGTGGGAAGCCCTCAACGACCCGGAAATCCTGAAAGTGGCGATTCCCGGCTGCCAGAGCTTGGAAAAGACCTCGAACACCGAGATGGCGGCGACCGTGGTGCTGAAGATCGGCCCGATCAAGGCGACCTTCAACGGCGAAGTCACGCTGAAGAACCTCAAGCCGCCGCATTCCTATACCATCCAGGGCGAAGGCAAGGGCGGCATTGCCGGCTTCGCCAAGGGCGGCGCCGACGTGACGCTGACCGCCGACGGGGCGGACTCGACAGTGCTCAAATACGCAGCCAAGGCCGAGGTCGGGGGCAAGATCGCGCAACTCGGCAGCCGGCTGATCGAGTCGACATCGAAGAAGCTTGCGGGACAGTTCTTCTCGACGTTCGGCGAGAAGGTCGGCGCCTGACCCTCCCTTCAAGGGAAAGGGGGTTATTCGAACACGATGCTCGGCACGGCGGCTTCGGCAGCGCCGCGCTCCTCCTGGACCCTTTCCCAGACCTTGCTGGCGATATCGCGATAGATCTTCGCCTCTGCGCCGTCCGGCTTGGAGGCGACGACCGGGGTGCCGGCGTCCGAGCTTTCGCGAATGCCCATTTCCAGCGGCACCTCGCCGAGGAAGGTGACGCCGAGGCGCTCAGCCTCGCGGCGCGCGCCGCCATGGCCGAAAATGTCGTAGCGCTTGCCGGTGTCCGGGGCGAGGAAATAGCTCATGTTCTCGACGATGCCGAGCAGCGGCACGTCGACCTTCTTGAACATGTTGAGGCCCTTGCGGGCGTCGATCAGGGCGAGGTCCTGCGGCGTCGAGACGATGACGGCGCCGGCGAGCGGCACCTGCTGGGCCATGGTCAGCTGGGCGTCGCCGGTGCCGGGCGGCATGTCGACCACCAGCACGTCGAGCGGGCCCCACTCGACCTCGCGCAGCATTTGCGTCAACGCCGACATCACCATCGGGCCGCGCCAGATCATCGGCGTCTCCTCATCGACGAGGAAGCCCATCGACATCACCTTGAGGCCGTAATTCTGCATCGGCTTCAGCACCTTGCCGTCGACGGTCTGCGGCCGGCCGTGGATGTTGAGCAACCTGGGCATCGACGGGCCGTAAATGTCGGCATCGAGCACGCCGACCTTCAGCCCGTTGGCGGCAAGGCCGAGCGCCAGATTGACCGCGGTGGTCGATTTACCGACGCCGCCCTTGCCGGAGGCGACCGCGATGATGGCGTCGATGCCGGGCACGCCGCGCTTGCCGTGGCTCTGCGATGCGGGCGCGTGCAGCGCGGGTCGCTGCGGCGCTGGCGGCGGAGCGGCGGGCCGTGGAGCAGCCGGGCGTGGCGGAACGGGCGCTTCCATGCCGCCGCCCTTCTTCTCCGCCGTCAGCGCGACGACGGCGCTGGCGACGCCGGGGATGGCCTTCACCGCGCGTTCGGCGGCGGCGCGCAGCGGCTCCAGCTCCTGGGCGCGGGCGGCGGGAACGGTGATCGAGAAGAAGACCTTCGAATCGGCGATGAATATTTCCGAGACCATGCCGAGATCGACGATGTTGCCAGCGAAGTCCGGCCCATTCACCGTCTTCAGGCGCTCGACGACGGATTCCTTGGTAACGGTCATGATCTTTCCTCGGAGCTTTGGCGTTCCAGATAGTGCAGTTTCCCGGCAGAACCAAGCCGTGGCGCAATGGCTCGCCCGGCGTGCCCCGGAAAGCGACGGATGGTGTCGGATTTGCCACCGGGGTCGAGGTCCGGGGCCTCGGCCATGGTCAAACGAACTATCCGCGCTATCTCGATTGCCATCACGATAATCTGTGAAGGAGACCGTCATGCTCCAAAACAGCAATGCGACAGCCAATCTCGCAGTGAAGGACCTGGAAAGGGCCAAGGCTTTCTATGAAGGAACGCTAGGCCTCAGCCAAGTGGACGACATGGGCGGCGAACTGATCGTCTACAAAAGCGGCGACACGCTCATCAACGTCTATCATTCGCAGTTCGCCGGCACCAACAAGGCGACAGCGGTGACATGGACGGTCGGCGACCAGATCGAGCCGATCGTCAAGTCGCTTAAATCGAAAGGCGTCAGCTTCGAGCACTATGAGATGCCGGGCCTGACGCTTGAAGGCGACATCCATGTCGGCGACGGCATGAAGGTCGCCTGGTTCAAGGACCCCGACGGCAATATCCTCAACCTGGTTGGATAAAAGCGCCGGGGTTGTCGGTCGACGTCAAGATTGTGCCCGATCGCAACAGCCTATCTGGCGCAGGCTTTCGGCGCTCGATAGTTTGCGTCGATGATCGACAAACTGGAATTCTTCATCGCTTTGGCCAAGGAGGAGCATTTCGGCCGGGCCGCGGAGGTGTGTGGCGTCACGCAGCCGACGCTGTCGGCCGGCATCAAGCAGCTCGAGGGGCAGCTCGGCGTGATGCTGGTGCTGCGCGGCTCCCGCTTCCAGGGCCTGACGCCGGAAGGCAAGCAGGTGCTGGGCTGGGCGCGCCGCATCGTCGGCGACTCGCGCACCATGCGCGAGGAGATGCGGGCGGCGCGCCACGGTCTGTCCGGGCGCATCCGGATCGCGGCGATCCCGACGGCGCTGGCCATGGTGGCGCGGCTGACGACGCCATTCCGCGAAAAGCATCCGGGCGTCACCTTTTCGGTCCTGTCGCGCACATCGATCGAAGTGCTGTCGCTGCTCGGCAATTTCGACGTCGATGCCGGCATCACCTATCTCGACAACGAGCCGCTCGGGCGCGTCACCAGCGTGCCGCTCTATGACGAGCGCTACCAGCTGATCACGGCGGTCGGGAACCCCTATTCCGACCGCGACAAAGTGTCGTGGGCCGAGATCAGCCAGCTGCCGCTCTGCCTGCTGACGCCGGACATGCAGAACCGGCGCATCATCGACCAGCACCTGGCGGAAGCCGGCGTGCAGGTGCGGCCGACGCTGGAATCCAATTCGATGATCGTGCTCTTCTCGCATATCCGTACAGGCAAATGGTCATCGATCATGCCGCTCAACCTTGCGGAAACGTTCGGCTTTTCCGAGCCCATCCGGGCCATTCCCATCGTCGAGCCGGATGCCAGCCACACGGTCGGGCTGGTGGCGGCGCCGCGCGAGCCGCACACGCCGCTGGTGCAGGCGCTGCTGGACGAGGCGATGGCGCTGGCGGACGATTTCCGCCGCCACCGCTAGGCTAGACAATGCGAGCTGCCCGATTTTGATAGAAAATTTCTATCAAGCGACGGGAGCGCTTTATTGATTTCGGAGGTTTCCTCTGATTTCGTAAGGACTTAGCGATATTGCGCCCTATGCATGTCGTTGCCCCGAAACCGCTCTATATCCTGGGGTGACATACATCGGCCGCCACGACCAGGGAGGGCGCTGCGTGACCATGCAGGCCGCAAGTACCGAGATCGCGTCGCGCACGGCGGCGATCATTGACGAGATGAAGGGCCTCGAAGGCCCGTTGCTGCCGATCCTGCACAGCATACAGGAAGAGTTCGGGCACGTTCCGAAGGACGCGCTGCCGGTGATCGCCGACGGGCTGAACCTCTCCCGGGCCGAGGTGCACGGCGTGGTCAGCTTCTATCACGATTTCCGCGCCAAGCCTGCCGGACGGCACGTGCTGAAGCTTTGCCAGGCGGAAGCCTGCCAGTCGATGGGCTCGGATGCCGTCGCGGCCAAGGTCAAGCAGTTGCTCGGGATCGATTTCCACGAGACCACGCGCGACGGATCGGTTACACTGGAGCCGGTCTACTGCCTCGGGCTTTGCGCCTGCTCGCCGTCGGCGATGCTCGATGGCGAAGTCATCGGCCGGCTCGATGACGAGAAGATCGAAGAGATCGTCGCGGAGGTGCGTTCATGATCCCGCGCATCTATGTCCCGGCAGATTCCGGCGCGCTGGCGCTCGGCGCCGAAAAGGTCGCCAAAGCGATCGAGAAGGAACTCAAGGAACGCGGCGTCGAGGCCAAGATCGTGCGCAACGGTTCGCGCGGCGCCTATTTCCTGGAGCCGATGGTCGAGGTGGCCACGGCCGAGGGCCGCGTCGCCTACGGGCCGGTCAAGCCGTCCGACGTCAAGAGCCTGTTCGACAGCGGCTTCCTCAAGGGCGGCCACCACAAGCGCTGGCTGGGCTCGCCCGACAAGATCCCCTTCTTCGCCAAGCAGACGCGGCTGACCTTCGCACGCTGCGGCATCAACGACCCGCTGTCGCTCGACGCCTACAAGTCGCTGGGCGGCTTGCGCGGGCTGCAGAACGCGGTCGCCATGGCGCCGGCCGACGTCGTCAAGCAGGTTACCGAGTCCGGCCTGCGCGGCCGCGGCGGCGCGGGCTTCCCGACCGGCATCAAGTGGAAGACGGTGCTGGATACGGCGGGCGCGCAGAAATACATCGTCTGCAACGCCGACGAAGGCGACAGCGCCACTTTCGCCGACCGCATGATCATGGAAGGCGATCCCTTCGTGCTGATCGAAGGCATGGCGATCGCCGGCATCGCGACCGGCGCGACCAAAGGTTTCGTCTATATCCGCTCGGAATATCCGCATGCGGTGGCGACGATGAACAAGGCCGTGGCGATCGCCCGCAAGGCGGGCGTGCTGGGTGTCAACGTGCTGGGTTCGCCCAACGCCTTCGACATGGAGATCCGCGTCGGCGCCGGCGCCTATGTCTGCGGCGAGGAAACCTCGCTCTTGAACAGCCTCGAGGGCAAGCGCGGCGTGGTGCGCGCCAAGCCGCCGCTGCCGGCCATCCAGGGCCTGTTCGGCAAGCCGACGGTGATCAACAATGTGATCAGCCTGGCCTCTGTGCCTGTAATCATGGACAAGGGCGCCGCCTACTACAAGGATTTCGGCATGGGCCGCTCGCGCGGCACGATCCCGATCCAGATCGCCGGCAACGTCAAGAATGGCGGCCTGTTCGAGACGGCCTTCGGCCTGACGCTGGGCGAGATCGTCGACGATATCGGCGGCGGCACGGCTTCGGGGCGCCCGGTCAAGGCGGTGCAGGTCGGCGGCCCGCTCGGCGCCTATTTCCCGCGCGCCTTGTTCGACACACCCTTCGACTACGAGGAATTCGCCAAGCGCGACGGGCTGATCGGCCATGCCGGCATCACCGTGTTCGACGACAGCGCCGACATGCTGAAGCAGGCGCGCTTCGCCATGGAATTCTGCGCCATCGAAAGCTGCGGCAAGTGCACGCCCTGCCGCATCGGCTCGACGCGCGGCGTGGAGGTTCTCGACAAGGTCGCCGCCGGCATCGAGGCGGAAAAGAACCTCGCTCTGGTCACCGACCTCTGCAACACGATGAAGTTCGGATCGCTCTGCGCGCTGGGCGGCTTCACGCCCTACCCGGTGATGAGCTCGATCACGCATTTCCCCGAGGATTTCAAACCCGCGCCTGCGCGCGTGGCGGCTGAATAGGAGCTGGCAGAAGATGAACATCAAGGCCGACTTCCCGACACTCATCGAAGAGATCGACTACGGAACGCCGGAGTCGAAAGCGACGAAGCAGATCACGCTGACCGTCGACGGGCAAAGCATCACCGTGCCGGAAGGCACGTCGATCATGCGCGCGGCGATGGAGGGCGGGGTCGAGATCCCGAAGCTCTGCGCCACCGACATGCTGGACTCCTTCGGCTCGTGCCGCGTCTGCCTGGTCGAGATCGAAGGACGCGGCGGCACGCCGGCCTCCTGCACGACGCCGGTCGGCGAAGGCATGGTGGTGCGCACGCAGTCGGACCGGCTCGACGCCATCCGCCGCGGCGTCATGGAGCTCTATGTCTCCGACCATCCGACCGGCTGGAACGAAAAGGCCGGTACCGGCGCCAGCGAATTCGACGCGGTGGCGAAGTCGGTTGGGCTCTCCGAGAACCGCTACGGCGTCGAAGGCCGCAACCACGTCAAGGAAGAGAACGGCGTTGCGCCTGGCCATGGCTCGCTGGCGGTCGACTACATCGCCCGCGACGAATCCAATCCTTATTTCACCTATGATCCGGCGCAGTGCATCGTCTGCTCGCGCTGCGTGCGCGCCTGCGAAGAGGTGCAGGGCACCTTCGCGCTGACCATCGAGGGCCGCGGCTTCGAGTCGCGCATGGTCGCCGGCATGCATGAGGACTTCATCGCTTCCGAATGCGTCTCCTGCGGCGCCTGCGTGCAGGCCTGCCCGACGGACGCGCTGCGCGAGAAGACCGTGCTCGAAAAGGGCATGCCGGAGCGCTCGGCCGTCACCACCTGCGCCTATTGCGGCGTCGGCTGCTCGTTCAAGGCCGAGGTGAAGGATGACGAGGTCATCCGCATGATGCCTTACAAGGACGGCAAGGCGAACCACGGCCATTCCTGCGTCAAGGGCCGCTTCGCCTATGGCTACGCCACCCACAAGGACCGCATCCTGTCGCCGATGGTCCGCGAGAAGATCTCCGACCCGTGGCGCGAAGTGAGCTGGGAAGAGGCGATCGCGCATACGGCGAAGGAATTCCGCCGCATCCAGTATCAGTACGGACGCACCGCGATCGGCGGCATCACCTCGTCGCGCTGCACCAACGAGGAGACCTATCTCGTCCAGAAGCTGGTGCGGCAGGGCTTCCGCAACAACAATGTCGACACCTGCGCCCGCGTCTGCCATTCGCCGACCGGCTACGGGCTCGGCCAGACATACGGCACCTCCGCCGGCACGCAGGATTTCGATTCGGTCGAATTCACCGACGTCGCCGTCATCATCGGTGCCAATCCGGCTTCGGCCCATCCGGTGTTCGCCTCGCGGCTGAAGAAGCGGCTGCGCCAGGGCGCCAAGCTGATCGTGCTCGATCCGCGCCGCACCGAGATGGTCAAGTCGGCGCATATCGAGGCCGACTACCACCTGCCTTTGAAGCCCGGCACCAACGTGGCGGTGCTGACGGCGCTGGCGCATGTCGTCGTCACCGAAGGCCTGTTCGACGAGGCCTTCATCCGCGAGCGCTGCGACTGGGCCGAGTTCCAGGACTGGGCATCCTTCGTCGCCCTGCCGGAGAACAGCCCCGAAACCGTCGGCAAGCTATCGGGCGTGGATCCGGAACTGATCCGGGGTGCCGCGCGCATGTATGCCAAAGGCGGCAATGGCGCGATCTATTACGGCCTCGGCGTGACGGAGCACAGCCAGGGCTCCACCACGGTGATCGCCATCGCCAACCTCGCCATGGCCACGGGCAATATCGGCCGGCAAGGCGTCGGCGTGAACCCGCTGCGCGGCCAGAACAACGTACAGGGCTCCTGCGACATGGGCTCGTTCCCGCATGAATTGCCGGGCTACCGCCATATCTCCGGCGAGGCGGTGCGCGACATCTATGAAAGCCTGTGGGGCGTGAAGCTGGACGACGAGCCCGGCCTGCGCATCCCCAACATGCTGGACGCAGCCGTCGACGGTTCGTTCAAGGGCATCTACATCCAGGGCGAGGACATCCTGCAGTCCGATCCGGACACCAAGCATGTCGCCGGCGGCCTCGCCGCGATGGAATGCGTGGTCGTGCACGACCTCTTCCTGAACGAGACGGCGAACTACGCACATGTCTTCCTGCCGGGCTCGACCTTCCTCGAGAAGGACGGCACCTTCACCAATGCCGAGCGCCGCATCAACATGGTGCGCAAAGTCATCGAGCCGAAGGCGCGCTATGCCGACTGGGAAGCGACGCAGGAGCTCGCCCGCGCCATCGGGCTCGACTGGAACTACACGCATCCGTCGCAGATCATGGACGAGATCGCCAAGACGACGCCGAGCTTTGCCGGCGTCTCCTTCGAGCTGCTCGACCGCGTCGGCTCGGTGCAGTGGCCCTGCAACGAGAAGGCGCCGCTCGGCACGCCGATCATGCATGTCGACGGCTTCGTGCGCGGCAAGGGCAAGTTCATCCGCACCGAATATGTGGCGACCGACGAGCGCACAGGTCCACGCTATCCGCTGCTGCTCACCACCGGCCGTATCCTGTCGCAGTACAATGTCGGCGCGCAGACCCGGCGCACCGAGAATTCGATGTGGCACGCCGAGGACCGGCTGGAGATCCATCCGCACGACGCCGAGGTCCGCGGCGTGCGCGAAGGCGACTGGGTGCGGCTGGCGAGCCGTTCGGGCGAAACCACGCTGCGCGCGTTGATCACCGACCGGGTCTCGCCCGGCGTCGTCTACACGACCTTCCACCACCCCGACACGCAGGCCAACGTGATCACCACCGACTTCTCGGACTGGGCGACCAATTGTCCGGAATACAAGGTCACCGCCGTGCAGGTGGCGCCGTCCAACGGCCCGAGCGACTGGCAGAAGGACTATAACGAACAGGCCAAGCAGAGCCGGCGCATCGCCTCGCTGCAGGCGGCGGAGTAGGTGTGTCGAGGACAGAGCTCAATCTTGACGGCTGATCGACCCCCACTCCGTCGAGCTTCGCTCGACACCTCTCCCCCGATCGACGGGGGAGAGGAAAGGCGCGCGGCGATCCCAGTTGGCTCCTTTCCTCTCCCTCCGGAGGGGGGAGAGGTGGCGCTGCGAAGCAGCGACGGAGTGGGGGAAGGCGTTGGAGAGCAATTGCCGATTGACGTAAGAGGCCTTCGACATATCCTGAGCGAAATGGCCGGCAGGCCAGGGGCTGGCGCCTCGTGAACCGCCCTCCTATCTCCCAAATCTCTCGCCTTGCGCATCGCGCCGGCGGCACCTCGGCCGCGAACCGCATGGTGCCGGAGGAGACGCCGGTGGCGTTCTCCTTTGCCGGCACCACGCATGCGGTGATGATGGCAAGCCCGGCCGATTTCGAGGATTTCGCGCTCGGCTTCTCGCTGACCGAAGGCATCATTGCCGACAGCCAAGAGATCGAGGCGATCGAGGTCGAGGATCTCGGCGCCGGCATCGATATCCAGATCCGGCTGAAGGATCAGGCCAACACGCGCTTCCAGGCGCGGCGGCGCAGGCTGGCCGGGCCGGTCGGCTGCGGCTTGTGCGGCATCGAATCCATTGAGGAGGCGATGCGTTCGGTCGACGCGGTCGGTTCGTCGAAGCTTACGCTCGACGCCGAGGACGTTACCCGTTCGGTCAGCCTGCTGTCGAAGCAGCAGCCGCTGCACACCGAAACCGGCGCTGTGCATGCCGCAGGCTTCTATGTGCCGGGCAAAGGCATCGTGATGGCGCGTGAGGATGTCGGCCGCCACAACGCGCTGGACAAGCTCGCCGGTGCGCTGGCCAAGGCCGGCATCGACGGCGCGAGCGGCGCCATCGTGGTGACCTCGCGCGTGTCGGTGGAGATGGTGCAGAAGACGGCCGCCATCGGCGCTTCGATCATCATGGCGGTTTCGGCGCCGACCGCCCTTGCCATTCGCACGGCCGAGGCCGCCGGCATGACGCTGGTGGCGCTGGTTCGCGGCGACGATTTCGATATCTTCACCCACCCCGAACGGGTGGCTTCCGGAGTTGCCAAGCATGTCGCATGACGAAGACCACATCGCCAGCACCAAGGAAAAGCTGGTGCGCATGGCCAACCAGATCGCCACCTTCTTCCATTCGAAGCCGCGCGAGGAAGGCATTGCCGGCGTTGCCGAGCACATCAACAAGTTCTGGGAGCCTCGGATGCGGCGCCAATTCTTCGAGATGCTGGACGCCGGCACGGAGAATTTCGACGACCTTGTGATCGCCGCCTCGGCCAAGATCAAGCGGCCGATCAGCCCGGCGGAGGCCGACACGAAGCTTGGACTCAAGGCTTTCCCGGCCGACATCGCCGCTGCCCAGAAATAGTCGCAGCGACCGGCCGTCTTACATTTCTTTTTGCTAAAGTTTGAGCTGCCGCTACCTGGTCGGCTCTGCTATGTTTGACGATCGGAAATCGTCAGGCCAGGCGGAAGAACTCGTGAGGCCGATCGAGACCAGATACGCGCGCAGCGGAGAGGTGCGGATCGCCTATCAGGTGGTCGGCCAGGGCGCGTTCGATCTGGTCTTCGTGCCGGGCTTCATTTCCAATCTCGATCTGCATTGGGAAGACGAAGGCTACAGCCGCCTGTTGAAACGGCTCTCGGCCTTCTCGCGCCTGATCCTGTTCGACAAGCGCGGCACCGGGCTTTCCGACCGCGTCGACAACCACAATCTGCCCAGTCTCGAAACGCGCATGGACGATGTGCGCGCGGTGATGGACGCCGCCGGCAGCGGCCGGGCGGCGATCCTCGGCGCCTCGGAGGGCGCGCCGATGGCGATGCTGTTCGCCGCCACCTATCCGGAGCGGACGCGCGCGCTCGTCCTCTATGGCGCCTATGCGCATTTCCACAGATGGGTGATGCCGCCGGAACGGCTGGAAGCTTTCATCGACACGGCGGAGACATCGTGGGGCACCGGCGCCACCTTGCCGAATTTCGCGCCTGGCCGGGTGGACGATACCCACTTCACCCAGTGGTGGGCCCGGTTCGAGCGGCTGTCGGCCAGTCCGACGGCGGCCGCAGCGCTTGCCCGCATGAACGCCGATATCGACGTGCGCGATATACTCGGGATGATCAGGGTGCCGACATTCCTGATCCATCGCCGTAACGACGCCCGCGTCGACCCCGATGCCAGCCGCTTCCTGGCCAGGAAGATCCCCGGCGCTCGCCTGGTCGAGATCTCTGGGCGCGACCACCCGATCTGGACCGGCGACGTCGACCGAGTGGCCGATCTGATCGAGGAATTCCTGACCGGAGAACCGGCGGTGGCCGACACCGAGCGCGTGCTGGCGGCGCTGCTGGGGACGCGCATCTACGACACGGCCAAGCTCGGCGACCGCATGTGGAGCGAGCGCAGCCAGCGCTTCCAGGAAACCTGGCGGCTTCTGGTCGGCCGCCATGGCGGCCGCACGGCCGGCACGCATGGCGAATTGATGATGTCGCGCTTCGATGGGCCGGCGCGCGCCGTGCGCTGCGCCGCGGCGCTGCGCGAGGCGGCCCAGCAGATCGGCGTGGCCAGCGCGCAAGGCGTGCATGTTGGCGAGATCGAAATGCGCGGCCAGCCGGTCGGGCTGACGGCGCGGGTGACGATGCAGCTCGCCGCGCATGCCGGGCGCGGCGACATCCTCGCCTCGCGGCTAGTCGCCGATCTCGCAATAGGTTCCGGCCTGCATTTCGTCGATGCCGGCCGCGTCAGCCTCGATGAGGTGGACGAGCCCATGCCGGCAGTTCTGGCGACGTCGGAGCAGCATCTGGAGCCGGCCTGCCGGCCCAAGGCAAGGCCCGCCGAGCCGGCCGCGCTGACGGCGCGCGAGAGCGAGGTGGTGAACCTGATCGCCGACGGCAAGAGCAATGCCGCGATCGCCGCCGAACTCTGCCTCAGCGAGCACACGGTCAAGCGCCATGTCGCCAACATATTGCTCAAGCTCGACCTGCCGTCGCGGGCGGCGGCGGCGGCCTTCTCGGCCAGACATGCTGGCCCGGACGGGCCATGAGAGCCATGGCGCTTTCGGGCGAAGCGGTCGGGGCGCCCTAAGAGGTATCAATTCTCCCCATGCAGGCTAGGCGATGCAGCCACGAAGGCACTGCGAATGGAGGATGAAATGCTGAAATTGAATCGCAAGATCGGATTGCTGGCATTTGCCGCGGGCGCGTTGCTGGCCATCACTCCGGCGCGGGCCGAGGACGCCTCGGCAACCGCGGCCTACAAAGATATCCAGGCCACGCTCGGCACGGTGCCCGACATGTTCAAGACGCTGCCCGATGTCGCGGTGGCCGGCGCGTGGGCCGAGATCAAGGGCGTGCAGCTCAATCCGAACACCGCCCTCAATGGCAAGACCAAGGAGCTGATGGGCCTGGCGGTCGCTTCGCAGATCCCCTGCCAGTACTGCATCTATTTCCACACGCTGGCGGCCAAGGCGAACGGCGCGAGCGACGAGGAGATCAAGGAGGCCATCGCCATGGCGGCGATCGTGCGCCACTGGTCGACGATGCTCAACGGCAGCCAGGTCGACCTCGCCACATTCAAGAAGCAGACCGACGACCTGTTCGCCGCCGTCAAGGCGAAGTCGCAGTGAAAGACCCTCGGCCCGGCGGTCACGCCGGGCTGCGTCCCGAGCAACGGAACGCCCGATCAGACGGGCCATGGAGGCAAGAAATGTTGACCAAGACAAAGACAGTGGATGGCGCCGCGATCAAGAAGGCGATCGAGGGCCGTGACGGCAAGCTCTTGTCGAGCTTCTACAATGACGATGCGCTGGTGCGGGTGATCGACCGGAACAATCCGCCGAGCAAGCCGCGCGAGATCCGCGGCCGCGCGGCGATCAGCACCTTCTGGGACGATATCTGCAGCCGGGCGATGACCCACAAGGTGGATACCACCATCGCCGAGGGGGACAACCTCGCCTTCATGCAAGCCTGCGCCTATCCGGACGGCACAAAAGTGTACTGCGCGGCGATGGTGGAGCTGAAGAACGGCCTGATCGCGCGGCAGACCGTCGTGCAGGCCTGGGACGAATAACAAGTCGCGGACAAATCAAACAGCGGCCTGGCCGCAATCATGAGGGAGAGCAAACATGTTCAGCGCCAGATGGCAGATCGACGCGAAGTTCGGCCAGAAGCAGACCGCACTCGAGCTGATGCGGAAATGGGAGCGCGAGATCGGCTCGCAGGTCGGGCTCGCTGACTTGAATTTTCGCCTCATGACGGGCTCGATCGGCGCACGTGAAGCGACGATCGAGTCCCATCACGAGGTCGAAAGCCTGGCCCAACTGGAAGCGTTCTTTGCCAAGATCGCCAAGATCGACGCGCACGCCAAATGGGGCAAGGAATTAGAGCCCTATGTGGTGTCGGGCACCAGCCAGTGGCAGATCTTCCGCATCGTGGAATAGCTGCACCGTCGAAGAGCCGGGGCTGAGAGGCCGCCGGCGAGCACGAAGGCGCGAGTGGCCGCGACGCGGGCGGCCGCTCGTCAGCATCAGATCGACAGGGCCAGGGACCGAGCATCCCGGCACGGCCGGCCCCGGCCGGGTTGGCTGCCATGTCATGGCTCTCCCGGGCCATGCCCCGCTGGCCCTTTCGGGCGAAGCGGCGCGCACCGGATTGGTGCAATGTGCTCTTCCTGCACCGTCGAACGCACCCGCCCGTCGAGGCGGCATAACGAAGCAACAAATGCGTCGCGCCGACGCCGCATGGCGGTGGGCGCAATCAAGGGAGCAAACCGATGACCGACGAAACCCATGCAAAACTGCGTGAAAGCCTGCGCGGGGAGGTGATCCTGCGTGACGATGCCGGCTACGACGAGGCCCGCAAGGTCTATAACGGCATGATCGAAAAGCGCCCGCTGCTGATCGCACGCTGCGCCGATGTCGCCGACGTGATCACCGCCGTGAAATACGCGCGCGACAACGACCTGCTGATCGCCGTGCGCGGCGGCGGGCACAACGGCGCCGGGCTGGGGATTTGCGACAACGGCCTCGTCATCGACCTGTCGATGATGAAAGGGGTCCATGTCGATCCGAAAACGCGCACCGTGAGGGTCGGGCCAGGCTGCACGTCGGGTGACGTGGACCATGCCACCCATCCTTTCGGGCTGGCTGTTCCGGCCGGCATCGTCTCGACCACGGGCGTTGCCGGTCTGACCCTCGGCGGAGGGACGGGCTATCTCACGCGCAGATACGGTCTCACCATCGACAATCTGGTCGAAGCCGATCTGGTGCTGGCCGACGGCAGCGTGGTGACAGCCAGCAAAGCCGAGAATCCCGACCTGTTCTGGGCGCTCCGGGGCGGCGGCGGCAATTTCGGCGTCGTGACCAGCTTCCTGTTCCAGGCCCATCCCGTGAACATGATCTTCGGCGGCCCGGTGTTCTGGGAGGCCAAGGATGCGTTGGCCGTCATGCAGACCTATCGCGACTACCTGCCGGAGGCGCCGGAAGATCTTGGCGCCTTTGTCGGCCTGAAAACCGTTCCCTCGACCGATCCCTTCCCGCGCGAATATTGGGGCAAACGCGCCTGCGCCATCATCTCCTGCTACAACGGCACCGAGGAGGACGGGCGCAAGGCCATGGCGCCGCTGCTCGACAATCTGCCGCCGCCGATTTTCAACTGGATGGGCATGATGCCATTCCCGGCCTTGCAGGCGTTGTTCGATCCACTGCTTCCGAAAGGCCTGCAATGGTATTGGAAGGGCGATTTCGTGAAGTCGCTTCCCGACGAAGCCATCGCCACCCATATCGCGCAGGCCGCCGCGGCGCCGAGCGAATTGTCGCTCATGCATCTTTACCCGATCGACGGCGCCGTTCGCCGCGTCGGCAAGAACGAGACCGCATGGAACGCGCGCGACGCAACCTGGTCGATGGTCATCGCCGCCATCGATCCCGATCCGGGCAAGGCCGCCGACCTCACCAGGTGGGCCAAGACCTACTGGACGAGCATCCACCCCCATAACGGCGAAGGCGGTTACGTGAATTTCATGATGGACGACGAAGGAGAAGCGCGCGTGCAGGCGAGCTATGGCGCAAATTACGAGCGGCTGAGCCAGGTGAAGCGCACCTATGACCCCTTCAACGTCTTCCGGGTCAACCAGAACATCAAGCCCGCGACTTCGATGACGGAAGGCAGGACAGCCGCTTAATTCTTATGCTGATCCCGCCGACACAGGGATCGTCGCGCCGAGGTCGGACTGCCTCCGAATTGCTCTTCGCAATTCGGTGCAATCCGACCTCTCCCACAAGGGAAGAGGCAGAAGGCGCCTAGCCGTGGGCCACCATCACGTGGCGGACGGCGGTGTAGTCCTCCAGCGCGTAGAGCGACATGTCCTTGCCGTAGCCGGACTGCTTCAACCCGCCATGCGGCATCTCGTTGGTCAGCATGAAGTGCGTGTTGATCCAGGTGCAGCCATATTGCAGGCGGGCGGCCGTCGCCATGGCGCGCGAGACGTCTTTCGTCCACACCGACGAGGCCAGGCCGTAGTCGCTGTCGTTCGCCCAGTTCACCGCTTCATCGACGTCGGAGAAGCGAGTGACCGAGACGACCGGACCGAACACCTCGCGGCGCACGATCTCGTCTTCCTGCAGCGCGCCGGCGACGACGGTCGGCTGGTAGTAGAAGCCGGAGCCCTCGCCCGGCTTGCCGCCGGTGGTGATCTCGATGTGCTTCAGTTCCGAAGCGCGCTCGACGAAGCTCGACACGCGGTCGCGCTGGCGGCGCGAGATCAGCGGCCCGATCTCGTTCTCGGTGTCGTCCGGCTGGTTGTATTTGATGGTCGAGACGGCGGAAGAGAGGTCGGCGACGAGCTTGTCGTAGATCTTCTTGCCGGCATAGATGCGGCAAGCGGCGGTGCAGTCCTGGCCGGCATTGTAATAGCCGAAAGCGCGCAGGCCGTTGACCACCGCGCCGAGATCGGCGTCGTCGAAGACGATGACCGGCGCCTTGCCACCAAGCTCCAGATGCGTGCGCTTGACCGACTTGGCGGCCGCCTGCAGCACCTTCTTGCCGGTGGCGACGTCACCGGTGATCGAGATCATGTTCACCTTGGGGTGGTTGATCAGCGTGTTGCCGACGCTGTCGCCGCGGCCGAGCACGACATTGACGACGCCCTCGGGCAGCACCTTGGCGAGGATCTTCGCCAGCTTCAGCGCCGTCAGCGGCGTCTGCTCCGACGGCTTGAAGACGACCGTGTTGCCGCCGCCGATCGCCGGCGCCAGCTTCCAGGCCATCATCATCAGCGGATAGTTCCAGGGCGCGATGGAAGCGACGATGCCGACCGGGTCGCGCCGCACCATCGAGGTGTGGCCCGGAATATATTCGCCGGCAACCTGGCCGGGCATCGAACGCACCGCGCCGGCAAAGAAGCGGTAGCAGTCGACGATCGCCGGAATCTCGTCATTGAGCACGGCGTTGATCGGCTTGCCGCAATTCAGCGCTTCGAGCGCCGCGAAGTCCTTCGCCTCGGCCTCGATGCGGTCGGCGATCTTGAGCAGATAGCCCGAGCGCTGCGCCGGCGTGGTGCGCGACCAACTGACGAACGCTCGTTCGGCCGCAGCGACGGCAGCCTCGATCTGCGCCGGACTCGCTTCAGGCAAGTTGAGGATCGTCGCGCCGGTCTTCGGATTGAGGATCGGCTCCTCCGTCTCGGTGCCCTTCTCGAATTTCGAGCCGATCAGCATCTGGGTGTCCATGGACGTCACTCCCTAATCAATTCGGTTATTTGCCCGAACCGGCGATCTGGTCGCCGTCGCGGGTCAGGTAATAGGCAAAGAGGATCGGCAGCAGCGTCACCAGCACGACGACCATGGCCACGACATTGGTGACCGGGCGCTGGCGCGGGCGGATCAGTTCCTCCAGCATCCAGATCGGCACGGTCTGCTGCTGGCCGGCGGTGAAGGTGGTGACGATGACCTCGTCGAAGGAGAGCGCGAAGGCGAGCATGCCGCCGGCGAGCAATGCGGTTGCGATGTTGGGCAGCACGACATGCCGGAACGTCTGGAAACCGTCAGCCCCGAGGTCCATCGAGGCCTCGATCATCGAACCGGAGGTGCGGCGGAAGCGGGCGACGGCGTTGTTGTAGACGACGACCACGCAGAAGGTGGCGTGGCCGAGCACGATCGTCCAGAACGAGAACGGGATGTCGGCCAGCGCAAAGGCCGAGCGCAGCGCAATGCCGGTGATGATGCCGGGCAGCGCAATCGGCAGGATGACCAGCAGCGAGATGGCCTCGCGGCCGAAGAAGCGCGTCCGCGAGACGGCGGCGGCGCAGAGCGTGCCGAGCACCAGCGCGATCGCCGTCGAGATGGCGGCGACGCGGACAGAGAGCGACAGCGCGTCCCAGACGTCCGGCCGGTTCCAGGTGACGGCGAACCATTGCGTGGTGAGCCCCGGCGGCGGCCAGACGAAGCTCTTCTCTTCCGTCGTGAAGGCATAGATGAAGATCAGGAGGATCGGCAGATGCAGGAAGAGCAGGCCGCAGGCGGCGGCGATCTTCAGGCCGAGCGGAGCGGATTGGCCACGGTCAGAGCGCATCGAAAGCCCCCATGCGCTTGGCGCCCCAGAGATAGAAGCCCATGATGACGATGGGCACCACGGTGAAGGCGGCAGCCAACGGAATGTTGCCGGCGGTGCCCTGCTGCGAATAAACGGCCTGGCCGATGAACAGGCGCGAGGTGCCGATGATCTGCGGGATGATGTAGTCGCCCAAAGTCAGCGAGAAGGTGAAGATCGAGCCGGCGACGATGCCGGGCAGCGCCAGCGGGAACAGCACGTTGCGGAAGGTCTGGCCGGGTGAGGCGCCGAGATCGGACGAGGCCTCGACCAGATTGCCGGGCACGCGTTCGAGCGCGGCCTGCACCGGCAGGATCATGAAGGGCAGCCAGACATAGACGAAGACAATGAAAGTGCCGGTGAAGGAGACCGACAGCGAGTTGCCGCCGACGATCGGCAGCGACAGCCAGGCATCGAGCAGCCAGAGCAGGTTCAGCTTGGCGAGCAGCCAAGTGAGGATGCCTTCCTTGGCCAGGATCAGCTTCCAGGCGTAGATCTTGACCAGATAGCTCGACCACAGCGGCAGCATGACGCCGAGATAGAACAGCGCCTTCCAGCGGCCGCGCGCATAGCGCGCCGCGTAATAGGCGATGGGGAAAGCAATGATTGCCGAGGCAAGCGTGACGAGCGCCGCCATCGTCACCGTGCGCAGGATGATGTCGAGATTGGCTGCCTGGAACAGGTCGCCATAGGTCTTCAGCGTGAACTCGCGGTTGATGAGGCCGGAAAACTCGTCGATCGAGAAGAAGCTCTGCGCCAGCAGCGCGAACAGCGAGCCGATATAGACAATGCCTAGCCATAGCACTGGTGGCAGGAGCATGAGCAGCAGCAGAAGCTTCGGCCGGCGCCAGAACAGGTCGGAGAGCGCACCGCGCATGCCGCCGCTGCCGGGCAGGATGGCCGGGGTGGGGTTGGACTGAACAGCGGCGACGGTCATGGGGCCGCCGCGTGCTGAAGGGCATTGTGGGGGAAGCCGAGATCCTTCGCGCCCCCCTCTGTCCTGCCGGACATCTCCCCCACAAGGGGGGAGATCAGCCGTCGCCTGCGATTTCGCCAGTCACCAACGTCGGAAGGATGCGTGGGGCGCCGAAACAGCCAATCTCCCCCCTTGTGGGGGAGATGGCCGGCAGGCCAGAGGGGGGCGCCGTAGAGCGCCTCGCCTGCCTGACTGGCCACTATCCCGAGCACGGTCATGCCGGCTCGTCCATCAGATGCAGGCTCTCGCGGTTGAAGGTCAGCATCACAGCCTCGCCTTCCGGCGGCAGCGCCGTGCCCGCCGGCACGACCGCGTGCAGCCGCAACCCATCGGCGTCGAGCGCCAGCCTTGTCGTGGCGCCGAGGTAGTTGGCCCCGACCAGGCGCGCGGCGACGCCGTCGCCGCTGGCCGCGCTGGAGATGCGGATGGACTCCGGGCGCAGACTCCCCCAGCGATGCTGGCCGGAATAGCGCTGGACGAAATCCGGCGGCAGCACGTTGGACGAGCCGACGAAATCGGCGACGAAGCGTGTGTTCGGGCGCTGGTAAATATCTTCCGGAGTGCCGACCTGCATGATCCTGCCATCGTTGAAGACGGCGACGCGGTCGGCCATGGAAAGCGCCTCGCCCTGGTCGTGGGTGACGAAGACGAAGGTGATGCCGAGTACCTTCTGCAGCGATTTCAATTCCTCCTGCATGTTCTCGCGCAGCTTGAGGTCGAGCGCGCCGAGCGGCTCGTCCAGCAGCAGCACCTTGGGCTGGTTGACCAGCGCGCGGGCAAGCGCGACACGTTGGCGCTGGCCGCCGGATAGCTGGCCGGGGCGGCGCGCGCCATAGCCCGGCAGGCGCACCAGCGACAGCGCTTCCTCCGCCGCCTTCAGCCGCTCGGCCTTGCCGACGCCCTTGACCATCAGGCCGTAAGCGACGTTGTCGAGCACGTTGAGATGCGGGAACAGCGCATAGTCCTGGAAGACGGTGTTGACGTTGCGGCGATAGGGCGGCACGCCCTCGGCGCGGGCGCCGAAGATGGAGATCGAGCCGGCCGTCGGCTGCTCGAAGCCGGCGATGAGACGCAGGCAGGTCGTCTTGCCGGACCCTGACGGCCCCAGCATGGCGAAGAACTCGCCCGGTACGATGTCGAGATCGACGGCGTCGACGGCGCGCACGTTGCCAAAATGGCGCGAGACTTGTTTGAAGGAAACGGCAGAGGTCATGGGCCTGTCTGTCTATAGCCGGACTGTCTATAGCCGGGTCTGGGAAATTCGCGCGGCGAACCACCTCCCCGCGAGAGGTCGCGGTTTAGCCTCGGGTGGGGATCGCCCCCACCCCGACACTGCATCTCGAACCTACCCCCGGAGGGAGGACTAGGAGATCACCGGCCGCCGATGACGCCGATATAGTCCGACACCCAGCGGTAGTAAGGCACGCACTGGTCGTTCTGGCTGGCGCATTTCGACACCGGCGTCTTCCAGAACTTGATCTTGTCGAAATTCTCGTAGCCGTTGGTCTTGCAGCCTTCCCCGCCGAGCAGTTCGTTGCCCTTGCAGGCGGCGGGCACGACCGGCAGCGAGCCGAACCAGGCCGAGACGTCGCCCTGGACCTTCGGCGACAAGGAATGCTCGAGCCACATATAGGCGCAGTTCGGATGAGCGGCGTCGGCTTCCATCATGGTGGTGTCGGCCCAACCGGTGACACCCTCTTCCGGCACGGTCGAGGCGACCGGCTTCTTGGCGGCGACCAGCGTGTTGACCTGATAGGGCCATGAGCCGGAGGCGACCACGCCTTCGTTCTGAAAGTCGTCGACCTGGATCGCGGCATCGTGCCAGTAGCGGCCGACCAGCGTGCGCTGCGTGCGCAACAGATCGAGCGCCGCCTTGTACTGGTCTTCGTTCAACTCGTAGGGATCCTTGATGCCGAGTTCCGGCTTGTGGAACATCAAATAGTTGGCGGCGTCGGCGATGTGGATCGGGCCGTCATAGGCCTGGACGCGGCCCTTGTTCGACTTGCCGTCGGGCAACTTCATTTCCTCGAAGACGACATTCCAGCTCTTGGGCGCTTCCTTGAAGACGTCGGTGCTGTACATCAGGATGTTCGGGCCCCACTGGTAGGGAACGCCGTAATGCACCTTGTCGACGGTGAACCAGGGCGCATCCTTCAGGCGGTCGTCGACGGTCTTCCAGCTTGGGATCAGATCGGTGTTGATCGGCTGGACACGCTTGCCGGCGACGAGGCGCAGTGAAGCATCGCCCGAAGCGGTGACGAGGTCGAAGCCGCCTTCGTTCATCAGCGAGACCATCTCGTCCGAGGTGTTGGCGGTCTTGACGTTGACCTTGCAGCCGCTTTCCTTCTCGAAAGCCGTCACCCAGTCATAGCCCTTGTCGGTCTCGCCGCGCTCGATATAGCCCGGCCAGGCAACGATGTTGACCTCACCCTCGCCCTTGCCGAGTTCCTTGACCTGGGCGATGGCCTGACTGGAAAAAGTCAGCGCGACTGTCAGCGCCGTGCACGACTTCAGGAATGCATTCATCGTCGATCTCCCATTGCTAGGGGCAGCGCTCTCAGGGCGCGGCTTTGTTCCCTGAACGGAAGGTGCTGTGAAAAATCCGGTTTCGCAAATTCATTTATCAGAAAGCCGATATCGGTTTTACCGATAGGTATCACAGTCGCTGGCGCACCATCCGCTGCGACTGCGCGAGGCCGATGAAGTCGCGCGCGGCCTGCGGCAGGCCGGAGCCGCGGCGCCAGACGGTGCCGACTTGGACCACTGGCAGCGCGCCGGAAACGTCGCGCGATTCGATGCGGTCGCCTTCCAGCGACCAGGGCCGGTAGACGAGGTCGGGCAGCAGCGCCACGCCGGCGCCGGTGGCGACAAGGCTGCGCACCGCCTCGACCGAGCGGGTGCGGAAGGCGACATGCGGCCGGGCGCCGATCGCCGACAGCAGCTTGCCAGTGTTCTCCTCTATCTCGTCGACGGTGAGCATGATCAGCGGCTCGGACGCGATATCGCCGATCGAGATGATGTCGGCGCTGGCGAGCCTGTGGCTGAGCGGAACCCACAGCCGGTAGGCCGAAACTTCCAGGATTTCCGACTGCAGCGCGGTGCGGTCGCGCAGGTTGGACGTCACCATGACGGCGATGTCGAGCTTGCCACCGACCAGAAGGTGCTCGAGATAGTCGCCATTGTCCTCGATGGCCGACACCTCGACGCCGGGATAGGCGCGGCGGTAGCGGGCGAGCAGATCGGAGAGCACATAGCCGGCGACCAGCGAGGTGACGCCAAGCTGCAGGCGGCCGCCCCCGGCGGCCTGCTCGCTGGAGAAGGAACGGCGCGCATCGGAGACATCGGCCAGGATCTTGGTCGCGTGGCGCAGGAACTGGTGACCCTTGTGGGTGATGTTGAGGCCGCGCGGATGGCGCTCGAACAGCTCGACGCCGAGATCGCTCTCCAATTCCTTGATCGCCTCGGTGACCGAGGACTGGGAAATCGACAGGTTCTGCGCGGCGCCCGAGACGGTGCCCTGCTCGGCGACGGCGACGAAGAACTGCAATTGGCGGATGGTGAAAGCCATGGCCGGACTAAACACCGGCCAATGCGGTGCTGGGAAGTGGGCAAGGTCCAAAACTTGACGGCCGCTGTATTCGTAACTATCTAAGTTACATGAAACGCAACAGCCGACTGTCCTCGACCCTGCATATCCTCGTCCACATGGCCGACGCGCCCGACCGGGCGCTGACCTCGGAGCAACTGGCCGGCTTCATCCACACCAATCCGGTGGTCGTGCGCCGCACCATCGCCGGCTTGCGCGAGGCCGGCGTCGTCACCTCGTCGCGCGGCCATGGCGGCGGCTGGCAGCTCGGCCGCGCGCCGGACAAGATCTCGCTGGCCGAGATCAGCGCCGCGCTCGGCGAAACGCTGCTGCCGTTCAGCACCGAGCCGGAAAGTCCCGGGTGCCTGGTCGAGCAGGCGGTGATCGCCGTGCTCGACGATTTTCGCCTGGAGGCGGAAAGGCTGCTCACTGAGCGGCTCAGCCATATCACGCTGGCCGACCTGACGGCCGACTTCCGCCGCCGTTATGACCTGATTGGAGTATCCAGCCATGCAGTATGATGTGATCGTCGTCGGCGGCAGCTTTGCCGGCCTCTCCGCCGCCATGTATGCGGCGCGCGGGCGGCGCAAGGTGCTGGTGATCGATGCCGGGCAGCCGCGGAACCGCTTTGCCGAGCATTCGCATGGCTTCTTCGGCCAGGACGGGCGGGCGCCGTCGGACATCCTCGACGAGGCCAGGGCACAGTTGCTTGCCTATCCCACCGTCAAGGTGATGGACGGCCGCGCCGAGCGGGCCGCCGCTGCCGGCGCCGGCTTCGAGGTCCGGATGGACGATGGCGAGGGCTTCGGCGCGACACGGCTGGTGCTCGCCACCGGTGTCCGCGACATCCTGCCGGACGTTCCAGGACTTGCCGCGCAGTGGGGCAAGACGGTGCTGCATTGCCCCTATTGCCACGGCTACGAAGTGGCCGGCGGGCCGCTCGGCGTGCTGGCGACCGGACCGATGTCGCTGCACCAGGCCGAGCTGATTTCCGACTGGGGCGACGTCACGCTGTTCGCCGACGGCTTGTTCGAACCGGACACGGACCAGGCGCGGGCATTGGAGAAGCGCAACATCAGGTTCGAGCCGGCTAAAGTGGCGGAAGTGCACAACAACGGCGCCGACGGTCTGGTCGTCAGGCTGGATGGTAATCGCAGCGCAAGCGTGCGGGCGCTGTTCACCGCGCCGCGCAACGAAATGGCAAGTCCGCTCGCCGAGCAGCTGGGCTGCGCCTTCAACGAAGGCCCGCTTGGCCGGGCGATCGTCGTGGACGACAAGCAGCAGACATCGGTGCCCGGCGTCTTCGCGGCTGGAGACGCCGCGCGCCTGATGCACAACATCGCCTTCGCGGTGTCGGGCGGCGCGATGGCCGGGGTTGCGGTGCACCAGTCGCTGGTGTTCGGTTAGCCTCTCATTCCTGGGCGCGTCAGGCTGCGGCAATACTGAGCCGGGCGCCGGCCTGGCTCAGCGCGGCGGCTATGTCGCGTGGCGGCGGCTGGTCGGTGACGAGCTCGGAAAAGCCGTCGAAGCCGCAGACCCGGACCAGTCCTTGGCGGCCGAACTTGGTATGGTCGGTGATGACCAGCGAGCGCTGGCCGCGCGACAGCACCATGCGGGCGAATTCCGCCTCTTCCAGCTCGTAGTCGGTGAGGCCGGCGGCGGCGTCGACCGCGCCGATCGAAATCACCGCGTGATCGACCGAAAAGCGGCTGACGAACTCGATCGCCGAGATGCCGAAAGCCGCGCCTGAATCGCTGCGCAGCTCGCCGCCGGCCATATAGACCTTATTGCCGTTCACCGTCGCCAGCGTGCGGGCGATGTCGGAGGAATTGGTGACCACCGTCAGCCGGCGATGGCCGAGCAACTCTCGCGCGAGGAAGGATGTGGTCGTGCCGGTGTCGAGCATGATCGCCTCGCCATCGCGGATCGTGGCCGCGACCATCCTGGCGATCAGGCGCTTGGCTTCGGCATTTTCGCGCATGCGCCGCTCGAACGGCGCCTCGCCCACCATCGAGGCAAGGCCCACGGCGCCATGCATCTTCAGCACCGACCCGTCGTCGGCCAGCGGCTTGACGTCGCGCCGCACCGTTTCCAGCGAGACGCCCAGACGTTCGGCAAGGCTGGCTATGGTGATCGTGCCCTCCTCGTTAAGGAGCCGCAGGATTTCGCCATGCCGTTTCGAATGGATCATGTGGATGTCCCGGCACTTTGACCGAATTTAAGGCTTTGGCAACGCTTTGAAAGGAGTCGCTTATATTTTCGGGCAAAACACCCAAAAAAAGTCACAGCTTTTGATTGACAGCTCTGCCACCCTGGCATGACATTAACCTTGTGACAGGCTCGGAACTGCCGCGGGAGGGTGATGGCAGAGCCGCAGCCTAGTGACCAGATCGCCTGGAACCAGCCAGGCGCGAGTTTTTATCGAATCCGCGGGGGCGGATGCCGGGATATCATACCTGGCCAAGGGGCTCGTCGGTGCGGTGCGGGATACCGATCCTGGCGTCTCGCACCGACGAGGCTTTTTCATTTTTTGCCATCCTTGTTTTGGGCGGGGCCGGCTGAGGCCGGAACGAAGCCGTGAACGCCGAAGACCGCATCCGCGCCCTGCCGTGCTGGAACGGCATCGAGATCGAGCCGCTGCCGGGCGGCCTCAGCAACGCCAATTTTGTCGTCACGGATGCGGCCGGGCGCCATGTCGTGCGCTTCGGCCAGGACTTCCCGTTCCACCATGTCTTTCGCGAGCGCGAGGTGATGACGGCGCGGGCAGCGCATGCGGCGGGCTTCGCGCCGGCCGTGCATTATGCCGAGCCCGGCATACTGGTGACGGAATTTCTTGGAGCCAAGACTTTCCTCGGAGAGGATGTGCGCGCCAATCTCGGCAGCGTGGCGGCTCTGCTGCGCGGCTTCCATCGCGAGATGCCGAACCACGTCTCCGGCGCCGGCTTCATGTTCTGGGTGTTCCACGTCATCCGCGACTATGCGCGCACGCTGGACGAAGGCGGCAGCCGAAAGAAGGATCAGTTGCCGCGCTATCTTTCGCTCGCCGACGAGCTCGAGCGGGCGCAGAAGCTTTTGCCGATCGTCTTCGGCCACAACGATCTTTTGCCGGCCAATATTCTCGACGACGGCAAGCGGCTGTGGTTGATCGACTTCGAGTATGCCGGCTTCAACACGGCGATGTTCGACCTCGCCGGCGTCGCGTCCAATGCCGGCATGAGCAACGACGAATCCTTCGCCTTCCTGACCGCCTATTTCATGAAGGAGCCGGACGGCGAAATCCGCCGTTCGCATGCCGCCATGCAATGCGCCTCGCTGCTGCGCGAGGCGATGTGGAGCATGGTCTCCGAGCTTTATCTCGACGCGCCCGGCATCGACTATGTCGCCTATACCGAGGAAAACCTCGTCCGGCTCGACGCGGCGCTTGAGAATTACTGGACGAAATACGGGACCAAGTCATGACTTTGCCCAGCCATGCCGAAATCGTCGTCATCGGCGGCGGCATCATCGGCTGCTCCACCGCCTATCATCTGGCACGCGACCACAAGGCCGATGTGGTGCTTCTCGAGCAGGGCAAGCTGACCTCGGGCTCGACCTGGCACGCCGCCGGACTGGTCGGGCAGTTGCGCTCCTCGGCCTCGATCACACGCGTGCTCAAATATTCTGTCGATCTCTACAAGGGACTGGAGGCCGAGACGGGCCTGGCGACCGGCTGGAAGATGACCGGCTGTTTGCGGCTGGCGACGAACGCCGACCGTTGGACCGAATTCAAGCGGCTGGCGACCACGGCAAAAAGCTTCGGCATGAACATGCAGCTTCTGTCGCCTGCGGAAGTGAAGCGCATGTGGCCGCTGATGGAGACCGGCGATCTGGTCGGCGCCTCGTGGCTGCCGACCGACGGGCAGGCAAGCCCCTCCGACATCGCCCAGTCGCTCGCCAAGGGCGCGCGCATGCATGGCGCGAAACTGTTCGAGGACGTGCGCGTCACCGGCTTTGCGATGAAGGACGGCCGCATCACGGCGGTGAAGACTTCAAAAGGCGACATCGCTTGCGGCAAGGTGGTGAACTGCGCCGGGCAGTGGGCAAGGCAGGTCGGCGCGATGGCCGGCATCAACGTGCCGCTGCAGCCGGTAAAGCACCAGTACATCATCACCGAGAAGATCGAGGGACTGGCCAACGACGCGCCGACGATCCGCGACCCCGACCGCCGCACCTATTTCAAGGAAGAGGTCGGCGGGCTGGTGATGGGCGGCTATGAACCCAACCCGCAGGCCTGGACAACCAATCTCCCAGGGGGTGACGTCCCCAACGACTGGGAGTTCCGCCTGTTCGACGACGACTACGATCACTTCGAACAGCATATGACCCAGGCGATCGCGCGTGTTCCGGCTCTGCAAACCGCCGGCGTCAAGCAGATGATCAACGGATCGGAGAGTTTCACGCCGGATGGCAATTTCATCCTGGGCGTCGCGCCCGAATGCGCCAACATGTTCGTCGGCGCCGGCTTCAACGCCTTCGGCATCGCGTCGGGCGGCGGCGCCGGCTGGGTACTGGCGCAATGGGTGGTCGACGGCGAGGCGCCGCTCGACCTCTGGGTGGTCGACATCAGACGCTTCTCCGGCCTGCACCGCGACCGCGACTGGGTCAGCGACCGCACGCTGGAAGCTTATGGCAAGCACTACACGATCGGCTTCCCGCACGAGGAGTATCTAACAGGACGGCCGCGCATCGTCTCGCCACTCTATGAGCGGCTGAAGACGCACCGCGCCGTGTTCGGCTCCAAGCTCGGCTGGGAGCGGCCGAACTGGTTCGCGCCGGACGGCGCGGCCGCCGAGGACGTCTATTCGATGGGCCGCCAGAACTGGTTCGGCCCGGTCGGCGACGAACACCGTCATGTGCGCGAGAAGGTCGGCATCTTCGACCAGTCCTCCTTCGCCAAATACGAGCTGACCGGCGCGGACGCGCTGAAGGCGCTCGACTGGATCTGCGCCAACGACGTCAACAAGCCGGTCGGACGGCTGACCTACACGCAGCTCCTCAACACGCGCGGCGGCATCGAGGCCGACCTCACCGTGTCGCGGCTCGGCGAGGACCGGTTCTACATCGTCACCGGCACCGGCTTCCGCACGCATGATCTGTCCTGGATAAGCGACCATATCGGCTCGGACCTCGACGCCAGGTTGAAGGACGTCACGGAAGATTTCGGCACGCTGTCGCTGATGGGGCCGCGCGCCCGCGACGTGCTGTCGGCGGTGACGGAGGCCGATGTCTCGAACGCCGCCTTCCCCTTCGGCCATGCGCGCGAGATCGCAATAGCCGGCCATAGCGTGAAGGCGCTGCGCGTCACTTATGTCGGCGAGCTCGGCTGGGAGCTGCATGCGCCGATCGCCGCCACCGGCGAGGTTTTCGACGCGCTGATGGCGGCGGGCAAGGCGCATGGCATTCGCCCGGTCGGCTACCGCGCGCTGGAGTCGCTCAGACTGGAGAAAGGCTACCGCGCCTGGGGTTCCGACATCACGCCGAACGACACGCCGCTGGAGGCGGGGCTCGGCTGGGCGGTGAAGCTTCGCAAGAACACCGACTTCGTCGGACGCAGGGCGCTGGGGAAAGCAGCCGGCAAAGCGCCGACGAAACGTTTTGCCGGCTTCACCGTGGACGATCCCGAGATCGTGCTGGTCGGGCGCGAGACGATCCTGCGCAATGGCGAACCGGTGGGCTACCTCACCAGCGGCGGCCACGGCTACACGGTGGGCAAGAACATCGGCTACGGCTATGTGCGCAATGCCGACGGCGTCGGCGACGAGTTCCTTACCTCTGGCGACTACGAGTTGGTGGTGGCGATGGAACGCACGCCGGCAAAAATCCATCTCGAGCCGATGTACGATCCGGCCGGAGCAAGGATAAGGGCCTGATCCACGCAGAGCGGGTCAGCTGACGCGCAGCACAAGCCCCCTGCTCGGCACGGTATCGGTTTCGCCCGGCATCGAGGCATAGGGCGCCGTTTCCTCGACGCGCTTCAACCTGCCTTGAGCCTCAAGCCCGGCGATGCGCTCGGCGAAGCCGGCCTGCCACAGCGTGTTCTTGACGGTCAGCACGATGACGCCGCCTGGGCGGCAGATGCGGATCAGCTCGTCCAGTCCCTCGACCCCGACATGGCCCGAGGTGAAGACGCCCGCCGAAACAATGCCGGCATAGGCGCCGTCGGCGAAGGGCAAAGCGTCGCCCATCGCCAGGCGATGCAGCGCCGTGTAGACGCCCTTGACGCCTGCCTTGTCCAGCATGCCTTGCGAGATGTTGAGCGCCTCGACCCTCGGATAGCCGGTGATGGCCAGCCATTCGCCGATCAGGCCGGTGCCGGCGCCGGCGTCGAGCAAGGGTTCTGCGCCGCGCGGCAGGTGCCGGGCAAGCAGCGCCAGGCATATCGTCGGGTGACGGTAGCCGGCAGCCGACATGTCGGCGTCATAGGTCTCGGACCAGCTGTCATAGATCGCCGCCACTTCCTCAGGCCGCTTCGCGGCGTAGGCCGCGCTTAGCGAGCCGCTGTGCTTGCCGTCCGCCATTTCTGCTCCCGCCGCCGATTCGTATCCGCAATGGTAGCCAAGCGGCAAAAACTGTGGAACCGTTCCGCTATAAAACATCGTGTGATGGTAAAGGGGATGACGATGGACGAGGCGCGCGCCGCGTTGGCCGCCATTCCGGCGCTGGCGGGCTATGACGGGCCGCTGCAGCGTTTGGGCGGACTGACCAACATGGTCTACAGGGCCGGCGAAGCGTGTCTGCGCATTCCCGGCAAGGGCACGCAAGAATATATCAACCGCGCCAACGAGGCGGTGGCGGCGCGCGAGGCGGCCAGGGCCGGCGTCAGTCCCGAAGTGCTCCATGCCGATCCGGCGTCCGGCCTGATGGCGACGCGTTTCATTGCTGGCGCCGAGACGATGTCGCCCGAAAAATTCAAGGCGCGGCCGGGCAGCCCGGCGCGGGCCGGCCAGGCCTTCCACAAACTTCACTCTTCCGGCGCGGTCTTTCCCTTCCGCTTCGAACTGTTCGCGATGATCGACGACTATCTCAAGGTTTTGTCGACCAAGGACGTGGCGCTGCCCGCCGGCTATCACGACGTGGTGCGCGAGGCGGAAGCTGTGCGCGCGGCCCTTGCCGCGCACGCAATCCCGCTCGCCGCCTGCCATTGCGACCCGCTGTGCGAGAATTTCCTCGATACGGGCGATCGGATGTGGATCGTCGACTGGGAATATTCCGGCATGAACGATCCGCTGTGGGACCTCGGCGACCTTTCGGTCGAGGGCAAATTCGATGTCGGTCAGGACGAGGAACTGATGCACGCCTATTTCGGTGGCGAAGCGAGGCCGGCGGAGCGCGGACGTATCGTCATCTACAAGGCGATGTGCGATCTGCTCTGGACGCTCTGGGGACTGATCCAGCTCGCCAACGACAATCCGGCCGACGATTTCCGAGCCTATGCCGACGGCCGCTTCGCCCGCTGCAAGGCGCTGATGGAGACAACGGAATTCTCCAGGCATCTGGCCGCGATACGCGCGGGTTAGTTCACGCCCTTCGGCACGTTCTCGGGCGGCACCTCGGTCTCCACCACCTTCTGGCGATGGAAGATGAACATGCCGGCAAGCACGACGATCGCCGCGCCGATCAATATACGCGGCCCCGGGACATCGCCGAAGAACACGAGGCCGAAGACCACCGCCCACAGGAGCAGCGTGTAGTGCAGTGGCGCCAGCGTCGAGGCCGGCGCCAGCTTCAGCGCCCTTGTGATCATCAGATGCGCGGCGCAAGAGACGACGCCGAGCAAAAGCATGGCCCCGAAATCGAGCGCCGACGGCGTGCGCCAGGCGCCGATGGTGAGCAGGCCGCCGACAATCAGCGTGCCGATGGTCTGCCAGGTAACCAAACTCGTGTCGCTGGTGCCGCGCAGGAGACGGCCGAGGATGATGGCGAAGCCGAAGGCGATGCTGCCCACGAGCGCGAAGGCCGAAGACAGCGAAAAGGCCGCCGAGGACGGCTTCAGGATGATCAGCACGCCGCAGAAGCCGACCAGGATCGCCAGCCAGCGGCGCCAGCCGACCTTTTCGCCGAGCAACAGATGCGACAGCGCCGCGACGTAGATCGGCCCGGCCATGTAGAAGCTCATCACGTCGGCCAGCGGCAGGTAGACGACCGCGGCATAGAACAGTCCGGTATCGGTTGTGGTGGCCACGACACGCAGGAACTGCAAAACCGGCCGGTCCATGTGAAACAGCCTGGCCGTGCCCTGGTTGGCGATCATCGGACCCAGCACGATGAAGGCGCCGATCGAGCGGATGAGCACCACCTGTCCGACGGAGAAGCTCGCGACCAGCCATTTGCCCATTGCGTCGTTCAGCGCGAACATGAAGTCGCCGGCCAGCATCAAGAGGATGCCGGCGAGCAACATGTTCCTGATCGTGAAATTGCGCGCAAGGGACAGGGCCATGCCGGCTCCCTAACCGCAAGCAGCTGGTTTGACGAGGGAAATTCGGGGAAATCGGTAAGACCAGCGGCGGAAATCGGCTAGCCGGCATTGTGCCGCCTGTTCACTTGCGCCGGCCGGCCGGCGATCGACAGCCGCGTTTCCTGCCTGGTCCGCTCGGCCACAACCTTGCCCCTGGCAATGACGCAGAGGCGCTCGGGGCGCAGGCGAACGGCTTCGATCGCGTTGCCGGCATCGAGCACGACAAGGCTCGCCCGCTTGCCGACCGCGAGGCCCAGATGGTCCAGTCCCATGATGGCGGCGTTGACGTTGGTCACCATGTCGAAGCAGCGCGCCATGTCGGCCGGGCTCGACATCTGCGCGACATGCAGGCCCATGAAGGCGACGTCGAGCATGTCGGCCGTGCCTAGCGAATACCAGGGGTCGAGCACGCAATCCTGGCCCCAGCCGACGCGGATCCCGAGCGCCTGCATCTCCTTGACCCGGGTCAGGCCGCGCCGCTTCGGGAAGGTGTCGTGGCGCCCCTGCAGCATGATGTTGATCAGGGGATTGGGGATTGCCGACACGCCGGCCTCGGCGATGAGCGGCAAAAGCTTCGAGACGTAGTAATTGTCCATCGAATGCATGGAGGTGAGGTGCGAGCCGGCCACCCTGCCCTGCAACCCGAGGCGCTGCGTTTCATAGGCCAGTTGCTCGATATGGCGCGACAGCGGATCGTCGGTCTCGTCGCAATGCATGTCGACCATCAGGCCGCGTTTGGCCGCGATCTCGCAAAGCTCCATGACCGAGCGCATGCCGTCGGCCATGGTGCGCTCGAAATGCGGGATGCCGCCGACGATATCGACGCCCTTGTCGAGCGCGCGGATGGTGTTCTTCAGCGCCGTCGGAGAGCGATAGAGGCCGTCCTGCGGAAAGGCGACCAATTGCAGGTCGATATAGGGCGCGACGGTTTTCTTGACGTCGAGCAGCGCTTCCACCGCGAGCAACCGGTCGTCGCAGACGTCGACATGGCTGCGGATGGCGAGCAGGCCCATCGACACCGCCCAGTCGCAATAGGCGAGCGCGCGCTCGCGCACCGCTTCATGCGTCAGAAGCGGCTTCAGCTCGCCCCACAGCGCAATGCCTTCGAGCAGCGTTCCGGAAGCGTTGATGCGCGGGATGCCGTAGGACAGCGTTGCATCCATATGGAAATGCGGATCGACGAAGGGCGGCGAGACCAGATTGCCGCGAGCGTCGATCTCGGTCGGCGCGGAGCCCGGCAGTTTCTGCTCGACCGCCCGGATGGTTTCGCCGGCAATGCCGATATCGGCAATCCTGCCGTCCGGCAGCGTGCCGCCGCGCACGATGAGGTCGAAATCCATCTGTCGTCACCCTTTTCAAGTATCGGCAATCATCGTGGCCGAAAAGACAGCCTGGCGCAGCCTTTTCTTTCCCCGGCAGCCGAAAGGTTCCATCGCGCCGCAACTCGCTCTATAAGCCGCCTCTCGCCCTCGTGGCGAATCCGAAATTCTCGCAGCCAGACTCAGGATCGGCCGTTGTTTCGCTTCTTCCGTTCCACGGAAAACCAGCGCCTCATCGCAAGGCTGGTGAGGGAATCCTTCCACGAGCATAGATTCGGCTATGGCGCAGCCATAGTCTCGATGCTGGTGGTGGCCGCCATGACTGGCGCCAGCGCCTGGATCCTGCGCGAGATCACCAACGAATTCGTCGTCTTCAAGAGGCTCGACCGTGTCAACATGATAGCGGCGAGCGTCGCGGGGATCTTCCTGCTCAAGGGCTTCGCAACGTTCGTGCAGGCCTATTGCATGAGCCGTGTCGGCAACGCCATCATCGCCGACCGGCAGCGCAAAATCTACGATCGCATCCTGGCGCAGGGCATCGAATTCTACCATTCGACCTCGTCGGCCGACCTGATCGCCCGCATGACCAACAACGCTCAGGCCGCGCGCAGCGTGCTGGATCTCGTCGTCACCTCCTATGTGCGCGACCTGGTGACATTGATCGTGCTGGTCGCGGTCATGGTTTGGCAACAGCCATGGCTGTCGCTGATCTGCTTTGCCGTCGGGCCAGTGGCGATCTATGGCGTCAACCGCATCCTGAAACGCGTGCGCAAGATCGCGTCCATGGAATTCATGTCGCTTGGCCAGATCGTGCATGTGATGCAGGAGACGGCGATCGGCGTGCGCGTCGTCAAATCCTTCAACCTCGAAGGCGCGATGCGCAAACGCATGTACAAGGCCGTCTCCGATGTCGAGAACCGCGCCAACAACATCGCGACGCTAGAGGCCGCCACCAGTCCGGTGATGGAAACGCTTGCCGGCCTGGCGATCGCCGGGGCGGTCTTTGTCAGCGGCTTCCTGGTGCTGCAGGGCGGGCAGATGCCGGGCAACATCATGGCCTTCATCGCGTCGCTGCTCTTGGCCTATGAGCCGGCAAAGCGCCTGGCCCGCGTTCGCATCTCGCTTGAGACCGGCATCGTCGGCGTGCGCATGATGTTCCAGCTCGCCGACCGGCCGCTGACGCTGGCCGAGAAACCCGGCGCCACTCCGCTGCAACCCGGCCCGGGCGAAATCCGGTTCGACAATGTGAGCTTCGCCTATCCGGAAAGCCCGCCGGTGTTCGAAGGTTTTGACCTGACGCTCGAGGCCGGCAAGATGACGGCGCTGGTCGGGCCGTCCGGCAGCGGCAAGTCGACGATCCTCAACCTGATCATGCGCATGTACGACCCGCAGACCGGCAAGGTGATGTTCGACGGCCAGGATATCTCGTTCGCGACGCTCGATTCGCTCAGGCAAAAGATCGCCTATGTCAGCCAGGACACGTTCCTGTTTGCCGGCACGGTCATGCACAATATCCGTCTCGGCCGCGAGGGCGCAACCGACGAAGAGGTGATCGCCGCCGCCAAGGCCGCCAACGCGCATGAGTTCATCAGCGCCATGACCAAGGGCTACGACACGGAGGTCGGCGAGAACGGTTCGCTTTTGTCTGGCGGCCAGCGCCAGCGCATCTCGATCGCGCGCGCCATGCTGCGCAACGCCGAGATCCTGCTGCTCGACGAGGCGACCAGCGCGCTCGACGCCGAGTCGGAAGCGCTGTTCCGCGACGCGCTGCAGCAGCTCACCGTCGGCCGCACGACCATCGTGATCGCGCATCGGCTTTCCACCGTGCACCAAGCCGACACGATCGTGGTGCTGGAAAAGGGCAGGGTGGTGGAAAGCGGCCCGCACAAGGCCCTGCTCAAGCAAGGCGGGCTCTACCAGAAACTTTATGAATATCAGCTGATGCCGTAGCGCGGCGCTCTCCTTCTCCCCTTGCGGGAGAAGGAGAGGCGTTCATTACTCCGGCACTTTCCGCACAGCGCCCTTGTCGGCGCTGGTGGCGAAGGCGGCGTAGGCGCGCAGCGCGGTCGTCACCTTGCGCTTGCGCTTTTCGGCCGGCTTCCAGCCATCCGGGCCTTTCGCATTCATCGCCGTGCGGCGCGCTTCAAGCTCGGCGTCGCTGATGGCGAGCCGGATCGTGCGGTTGGGGATGTCGATCTCGATCGTGTCGCCTTCCTGGACCAGCCCGATCGCGCCGCCTTCGGCGGCTTCCGGCGAAACGTGGCCGATCGACAGGCCGGACGTGCCACCGGAGAAGCGGCCGTCGGTGATCAGGGCGCAGGCTTTGCCGAGGCCCTTCGACTTCAGGTAGCTGGTCGGGTAGAGCATCTCCTGCATGCCGGGGCCGCCGCGCGGTCCCTCATAGCGGATGACGACGATGTCGCCGGCCTTGATCTCGTTGCCGAGGATCGCCTTGACGGAGGCGTCCTGGCTTTCGAAGACGCGGGCCGGGCCGGTGAACTTCAGGATCGATTCGTCGACGCCGGCGGTCTTCACGATGCAGCCGTCGAGCGCCAGATTGCCCTTCAGCACGGCAAGGCCACCGTCTTTCGAGAACGGCGTCTTGGCCGAGCGGATGACGCCTTTCTTCCGGTCGGTGTCGAGCTCGTCCCAGCGGCGATCCTGGCTGAAGGCGACCTGGGTCGGCACGCCGCCGGGAGCGGCCAGGAAGAAGTCGCGGACATTTTCGGCAGAGGTGCGCGAAATATCCCAATGGTCGAGGGCCTCGCCAAGGGTCGCCGTATGCACAGTCGGCAGGTCGCGATTGATCAGACCGGCCTCGTCGAGCTGGCCGAGAATGGCCATGATGCCGCCGGCGCGGTGGACGTCCTCCATGTGGACGTCGGACTTGGCTGGCGCGACCTTGCAAAGCACAGGCACCTTGCGCGACAGCCGATCGATGTCCTCCATGGTGAAATCGACCTCGCCCTCATGGGCGGCGGCGAGGATGTGCAGAACCGTGTTGGTCGAACCACCCATGGCGATATCGAGCGCCATGGCGTTCTCGAAGGCGCCCTTGGAGGCGATGCTGCGCGGCAGTGCCGTTTCGTCGTCCTGCTCGTAATAGCGCTGGGCGAGATCGACGACGAGATGGCCGGCCTCGACGAACAGACGCTTGCGGTCGGCATGGGTGGCCAAGGTCGAACCGTTGCCGGGCAGAGACAGGCCCAGCGCCTCGGTCAGGCAGTTCATCGAATTGGCGGTGAACATGCCGGAGCAGGAACCGCAGGTCGGGCAGGCCGAGCGTTCGATGACCTTGACGTCCTCGTCGGAGATCTTGTCGTCGGCGGCCGCGACCATGGCGTCGACCAGGTCGAGCGCCTGCGCCTTGCCGGCCAGCACCACCTTGCCGGCCTCCATCGGTCCGCCGGAGACGAAGACGGTCGGGATATTGAGGCGCAGCGAAGCCATCAGCATGCCGGGGGTGATCTTGTCGCAGTTGGAGATGCAGACCATGGCATCGGCGCAATGCGCGTTGACCATGTATTCGACCGAGTCGGCGATCAGCTCGCGCGACGGCAGCGAATAGAGCATGCCGTCGTGACCCATGGCGATGCCGTCATCGACGGCGATGGTGTTGAACTCCTTGGCGACGCCGCCGGCCTTCTCGATCTCGCGCGCGACAAGCTGGCCGAGGTCCTTCAGATGCACGTGGCCCGGCACGAACTGGGTGAAGGAATTGACCACGGCGATGATCGGCTTGCCGAAATCACTGTCCTTCATGCCGGTTGCGCGCCACAGGCCGCGGGCGCCGGCCATGTTGCGGCCATGGGTGGTGGTGCGGGAACGATAGGCAGGCATCGAACTGTCCTTGCTGGCTGGCCGCGCCGATGCGCGGCGGGCGGCGCTCAAACTTTAGTCGGCAGCGGTTATAGCGATCACGACCCGGCATGACCACCATTTTGCACTGCGCCAGATTCTTGCGGAAAAACAGCAAGCCTGTGTCGGATCGCGGCCTGCCCGGCCGTCCTTGGCAGACGGCATGGCACCATTTCTCGCGGCCAGCCGTTTGACGGTAACCGCAAAAGAAGCATTCGGAGGACAAGCACATGCAAAAGATCACCACCTGCCTGTGGTTCGACGGCCAGGCCGAAGAGGCGATGAACCATTACATTTCCATCTTCAAGAACTCGAAGGTGCTGAGCATCATGCGCTGGCCCAAGGGCCATCGTGACGAGGGCAAGGTGCTGGTGACCACGTTCGAGCTCGACGGGGTGCCGTTCCAGGCACTCAATGGTGGACCGGAATTCAATTTCACCGAAGCCATATCGCAATCGATCGACTGCAAGACGCAGGAAGAGGTCGACCATTTCTGGACCAGGCTCAGCGAAGGTGGCGAGCCCGGACCTTGCGGCTGGCTGAAGGACAAGTTCGGCGTTTCCTGGCAGGTGGTGCCGGAACAGCTGCCGCGCCTGCTTATGGACCCCGACCGTGCCAAGGCCGGCCGCGTCATGGACGCCATGATGAAGATGGGCAAGATCGAGATCGACAAGATCGAAGCGGCGGCAAGGGGATGAGAATTAGTGAGTAGTGAGTAGTGAGTAGCGATGCCAGCTCTTTCCAATTACCAATCAACTACTTCACTACTCACTAGAATCACGCCGCCTTGTCGCGGACCTGATAGTCCTTGACGGTGGCGAAGCGGATCGCCTTCCAGCGCTCGGCCTCGTAATTCAGTGAGAAGGCGTGCTGGGCCAGAAACACCGGATCGTTGTCGAGATCGCGGGCGATGTCGCCGCGATGCGCCTCGATGAAGCGCTGCACTTCCGCCTTGTCGTCGGCCGAAATCCAGCGGCAGATCGAGAAACGCGACATCTCGAAATCCACGGGAAGCGTGTATTCGATGTTGAGCCGTTCCTTGAGCACGTCGAGCTGCAGCGCGCCGACGACGCCGACGATGGCCGGCGAGCCGTCCTCGGGCGAGAACAGCTGGACGACGCCCTCCTCGGCCATCTGGTGCAGCGCTTCCTTGAGCTTTTTCGCCTTCATGGCGTCGCCGAGCCGCACGCGGCGCAAAATTTCCGGCGCGAAATTGGGCACGCCGCGGAACAGGATCTCCTCGCCTTCGGTCAGCGTGTCGCCGATGCGCAGCGTGCCGTGGTTGGGAATGCCGACGACGTCGCCGGCGTAAGCCTCGTCGGCGGTGACGCGGGTGCGGGCGAAGAAGAATTGCGGCGCCGAGAGCGACATCGGCTTGCCGGTGCGCACAAGCTTGGCCTTCATGCCACGCTCCAGCGTGCCCGAGCAGACGCGCACGAAGGCGATGCGGTCGCGGTGGTTGGGGTCCATGTTGGCCTGGATCTTGAAGACGAAGGAGGTCATCTTCTCCTCCGTCGCCTCGACCGTGCGGGTATCGGCCTCCTGCGCGCGGGGCGGCGGGCCGTAGGCGCCCAGCGCCTCGATCAGATCGCGCACACCGTAATTGCGCAGCGCCGAGCCGAAATAGACCGGCGTCAGATGACCTTCGCGGAAGGCTTCCACGTCGAGCGGGCGGCAGGCTTCCCGCGCCAGCTCCAGTTCCTCGATGAAGGCTTCGCGCTCATTGTCCGGCAAGAGCCCGGCGACGCGGTTGGAATCAGGGCCGTTGACGGGCATGCGCTCCTTTTCCTCATCACCCCTGCGCACGGCATTGAGCGCCAGGTGATAGGTGCCGGAAAACGTCCTGCCGCGGCCGATCGGCCAGGTGATGGGCGCCGTGTCGAGCGCCAGCTTCTGCTCGATCTCGTCGAGAATCTCGAACGGATCACGGCTTTCGCGGTCCATCTTGTTGACGAAGGTGATGATCGGGATGTCGCGCAGCCGGCAGACCTCGAACAGCTTCAGCGTGCGCGGCTCGATGCCCTTGGCGGCGTCGATGACCATGACGGCCGAATCCACCGCCGACAGCGTGCGGTAGGTGTCGTCGGCAAAATCCTCGTGGCCGGGCGTGTCGAGCAGGTTGAAGACATTGCCTTCATATTCGAAGGTCATCACCGAGGTGACGACGGAGATGCCGCGCTCGCGCTCGATCTTCATCCAGTCGGACCGCGTCTGGATGCGATCCTTCTTGGCCTTGACCTCGCCGGCAAGCTGGATGGCGCCGCCGAACAGCAGCAGCTTTTCGGTGAGCGTCGTCTTGCCCGCGTCGGGGTGGGCGATGATCGCGAAGGTGCGGCGGCGCGATACGGCCTGTTCGATGTCTTCTGCCAAGTCGTGGAATCCTGTCTGTGGCGCGGGCTTCTAGCAGCGCTTTCCCGGCCTGTCGACGGTTTTGGGCAGAGTGCTGGTCGCGACCCGGGAAGCGCCACGGGAAAAAGAGGCTGGCCCTTCAAATCCACGGACCGTCGCTACCGGCCTTGCTGCCGAACCAGGTGACCGACGAGATTTCCGAGCGGTCGATGCCGATGTCGCGCAGCAGGTAGTCCGGCAGCTCGTCCAGCAGGGCGCGATCCCTGCGGATGCGGATGATGCGCGCAAGGAAACTTCCGCCGGCATGGCAGATATCGATGGCCACGGCGAAGGCGCGCCGGAGTACGGAGCGACTGGCCGCACGCTCCTGCACAAGGATAGTCATGATCATATCTCCTTTCGATAAAACGGTGAAGGGAGGGCCACCGGTGGCCCTCCCAAAGGCCTTTTGCCGACAAAAGGTCAGGACCGGTCGTGCTCGCAGCTCACATACGGGTTCCAGTCGGCGAACATGCCGGCCGGATTGTGTCGCCAGTGCCAGACGTGGAGTTCGTAGTAGGGGTCCACCGGGTGGACGCCCACCGTCGTCTTGCGTTGCAGGGTGCGGCCGAGGAATTCAGGTACGCTTTTCCCCTTCCAGTCCTTTTCGAAGACGATGTATTCCATGCCGACGAGCTGCATCGAGCCATCGGCCTCCGGCTCGTAGGTCAGCACGTCCGGCTCGCCGAGCACCAGCTTGCCGTCGCCGGCGCGGGCGGGATGGATGAAATGGACGCCCATCGTGCCGTGCTCGTCATGCGTCGTGCATTCGAACAGCTGCTGGTAGCCGTCCGCCTTGGCGACCTTGATGTCGAGATACTTGGCCGCCATTTCCCGGGACCGGTTGAGCACGGGATCGGGCATGTCATGGGCGACCGCAGTGCTGTAAAACAGCGCCGAGGCGCCGACCGCAAGGACGATTTCCACAAAGCGCTTCACGATCGATCCCTCCCGGTCAGGCGGTGGCGTAAGCCGTCGTCGGATCGAACAGGCGCTTGACCTCGGTGATCTTCGTCGCCGGGAAGCCGCTCATCTTGGCGTGGCGCTGGATGATCGCTTCGTCCTTGGCGAGATAGACGCAAAAGGTCTTGTCGTCGGCCACGAAGGATTCGACCCACTGGATGTCCGGACCGAGCTCGGCCAGAACGGCGTTCGAGGCCTTGGAGGCGTCGCGAAGCTGCTGGCGCTCGAAGGTGCCGACCTTGGGAATCTCCCGTTCGATGATGTATTTCTGCATTTTGCAATCTCCTTGATCTGGGTTCAAATGCCCCGGGCACCCGATCAGGTCGGTGCCGGTGACATGCCGGGGGCCGCTGCGCTAAACTGCGGTTTGGCCCGCCAGACAGACGGAGAATTATGGAACAGGCGGCCAACAGTCCTTACGCCGCCCTTATCTTCTTCTGATCTTTTGCCTATTGCCGTTACAGGGATTGCTGCCGATGGGAATTTATTGCTTCGGAGACTTCGAACTCAATGAAGACTCCCGTGCCCTTCGTCTCGCTGGAAACGAGATCGAGGCGCAGCCCCTCGTCTTCGATTTCATCGCCATTTTGCTGCGGCACCAGGACCGTGCCATGAGCAAGGACGAATTGCTTGAGACGCTGTGGCCCGGCGTGACGGTGACCGAGGCTTCGCTGCAGCGCGTCGCGAGCCTTGCCCGCGGCATCCTTCGCCAGGGCGGTATGGAGACGTCACTGCGCAACCTGCCCCGCTTCGGCTACCGGATTTGCCTCGACCCGGCGACCGCTTCGGAAAACGGACCGGCGCGGGCCGATGCGGGCAACGGGCCTTCGAGCCCCGGTTCATCAATCCTGTCGGCACGAGCGGCCGTTGCAGTCAGAAAATGGCACGAGGCCGCGGCTTCCTTCGCAAAAGCGGATGCCGCCGACGAGTTGCTCACGCCCGACCTCGAGGAATGGGCGCTGGCATTGGAATGCATGGGGCGGCCGGCCGAAGCGATCCCGCTTCTGGCGCGCGCGGTGACGGCCTTTGGCGTCGCCGGCGAGCGCCTGCGCGCGGCTTCGCCGGCAATAACCCTGGCCAGAATCCATCTCGAGAGAGGCGAACTTGCCGTCGCCAAGGGCTGGCACAAGCGTGCCGCGCAATTGATCGATGCCGCCAACGACAGCAGGGAGCACGGCCTCTGGTGCTGGATGGGCGCGCGCATCATGGGCGCGGAAGCCGAGCCGGAGCAGGCGCTTGCGCTCGCCGAGCAAGCCTTCGCGGTCGGCAGGCATCTCGACGATCCGGTCGTGGAGTCCCTCGGACTGATCTATCGCGGCTTCTTCAAGCTTTGCCTCGGCGAAACCAAATCCGGGCAGGAGGATCAGGATTTTGCCGCGGCGCTCGGCCTGTCCAGCGACGTCGACCCGGTTGTCGGCGGCATCCTCTACTGCAACATCCTGTGGGCCTGCCGGAATTTCGGCGACTGGTCACGCGCCAACCAATGGACGCTCGGCTATGAGGACTGGTGCAGGGGACATGGGCTGGAAGACCTTTCGGGCTCGTGCCGGCTGCACCGCGCCGAAGTGCTCGGCGTTCATGGCACGCTGAAGGAGGCGGAGGCGTTGGTGCGCGCGGCGCTCGACCAGCTCGCCCTCGACGCGCCCTGGGCGATGGGCGATGCCTTGCGCGTGCTGGGCGATATTCACCTCGCGGCCGGAGAATTCACGGAAGCCGAAACCGCCTACCGCGCGTCGCACGCCGCGGGCTGGGATCCGCAGCCCGGATTTGCGCTGCTGCAACTCGAGCAAGGACAGGCGGAGGCCGCTTTCAGCGCTCTCGAACGGTCCTTGGTGGGCAATGGCTGGCCGACGTTGCAGCGGCGAGGCATGGTCCTTGCCACGCTGGCCAAAGTGGCGGCGCGCATCAATCGGCGCGAGCGGGCGAAAGAGGTAATCGCCGAATTGGAGACCCAGCCGCAACGCTGGCCGATGGCCTCCATCCAGGCGCTGACCGCGGAAGCCAAGGCGGAGCTTTTCATGCAGGAAGAGCGCCTCGCCGAAGCTGCCCGGGAGCTGCAGATCGCATGCTGGCGCTGGAACGAGATCGGCTCGCCGATCAATGTCGCCGACGCCAGGCTGTCGCTCGCGGCGCTGCTCATCAAGATCGGCGATCGTTCCGGCGCTGAGCTGGAGCTCGGCACCGCGCTGGCGGTCGCGAAGAAAGTCGACTCTTCCCGGCTCATGCGGCGCTGCGAAGAGCTGAAGGACCTAATTGCCGGCGCGCAGGCGGTAGCGGTGGGCGGTGCCTAGCCGCCTCCCACTTGAGGTCGAGCCGGCATGGTGGCATGACGGGAAATTCTCCTCAAAAGGTCCGGCATGAGCAGCGCAAAACAAGTCATCGTCGTCGGCGCCGGTATCATCGGCGCCTCGATCGCCTGGCATCTGACGAAAGCCGGCGCGCGCGTTACGGTCGTCTCGACAAGCGGCGCCGGCGGCGTCGCCACTCCGAATTCCTTTGCCTGGATCAATGCAAGCTGGGGCAATCCGGAAATCTATTTTCGGCTGCGCATCCGCGCCATGGCCGAATGGAAACGGCTGGCGAACGACCTGTCCGGCCTGCCGCTCGCCTGGTGCGGCGGCCTGTGCTGGGACCTGCCCGCGGACGAGCTCGAGACGTACGCGACCGAGCATTCGTCCTGGGGCTATGGCATCGCGCGGGTCGGGCGCGAACAAGCGGCGCGCATCGAGCCCAGCCTGGCGCCGCTTCCGGCGTTTGCGCTCTACGTCGCAGAGGAAGGCGTGGCCGAGCCTGTGGCGACCACAAAAGCGCTGCTGGCGGACGTCGAGGGGCGCGGCGCGCGGATCGTCACGGGGACTGTCGATGCGCTGGCGCTGTCCAACGGCAAGGTCACGGGCGTCGTCGTATCGGGCGAGAGCATCGCCGCCGACGAGGTGGTGATTGCAGCGGGCGCCGGTGCTCCGGCGATCGCCTCGACGGCGGGCGTGAAGCTGCCGATCGGGACCCCGCCCGGCCTGATCGTGCACTCTCGCCCCTACAAGAAGCTGCTCAACGGGCTGGTGCTGGCCGAGAAACTGCATATGCGCCAGACGGCCGAGGGACGCATCGTCGCCGGCTCTGACTTCGGCGGCGGCGAGCCGGGCGAGAATCCGCATGCCGACGCGCACGCGCTTTTCGAGGCGATGAAAGCGATGCTGCGCGGCGCCGACGGGCTGGAACTCGACTTCCACACGATCGGCTACCGTCCGACGCCGGCCGATGGTTTCCCGATCGTCAGCCGCGCCGACGGTGTCGGCGGCCTCTACATCGCCGTCACCCATTCCGGCATCACGCTGGCGCCGGCCGTGGGGCTGTTCGTTGCCCGCGAAATCCTCGACGACGAGCGCGATGCGTTGCTCGCGCCTTACGCTCTGTCGCGCTTCGATCAGTAGCCGGCTGGCGGCGGAAGCCGCCGGCAGAGAGTATGCCGAGACCTCAGCTTGCCAGCGCCAGCGCGGCGGCAGCTGGCGCGAACGGCCGGATGCTGGTGCGGTCGCGGGTCATCGTCACGAAGCTCGATTGCGGAATCTCGTGCCAGGTCCGGCCATCGCGATCGAACGGTTCCGAGGCGATGCAACGACCAACGCCCTTGGCGAAGGCGGCGGTGTAGAGCGTCGGAGCCTGGCCGTCGGTGGCGTAGCGAACGGCGTGAAGCGCCCTTCCGTCACTGAAGGCGGCGGTCAGTTTCAGGACCGGCTCGATGCCGGCGCGGCGCGCAGCCTCGAGCACGCGGCTGGTGGCGCGGGACACCGCGCCTTGCGGATCCTGCGCGAGGCCTTCGTCGAGCATCACGCGGAAAAAGAGTTCGGAATCCGTGGTCCCTTCGAGCTGGTCGAACAGCGCATCCGAGAGCGAATTCTCCAGCACCCGACAGACCCGCTCAAAGCCGCCGATCTGGCCGTTGTGCATGAACGACCAGTGGCCCGAGACGAAGGGGTGGCAGTTCGCGCGGCCGGTGCCGCCGCCCGTCGAGGCGCGCACATGGGCCAGGAACAGGCCGGATTTTATCTGGCGTCCGAGACTGCTGAGATTGGTATCGGACCAGGCCGGCAGGACATCGCGGTAAAGGCCGGGTTCTGGCCGATCGCCATACCAGGCCACGCCGAAGCCGTCGGCATTGGTCGGCGATTTCGCCTCCCGCGCCTGGCGGCTCTGAGCGATCAGGGAATGGGAGGGTGCGGCGATGACGTCTTCCAGGAAGATCGCGTCGCCGAGATAGGCTGCCCACCGGCACATTGTCCTGAGATCCTCTTATCGATGCGTTTTTGAGCGTGCGAATGAATTCGCGGCTCGTCGGGCGCCACAGATGACAGGAGGGAGCTTTGGCGTCCTTACGCCGTGCTTACGTTTTGCTGATCTCTGCCTGAACGCGGCAGCCTGGGATTTGCGTCAGCCGACCAGCGCCAGCTTATTCGCCTCCGGCGCAAACGGACGGATCCCGGTACCGTCCCTCGTCATGGTGACGAAGCTGGCCGGGGGTATCGCCTGCCACTCGCCACCGTCGCGGTCGAAGGGCTCCGAGACGATGCAGTGGCCGTCGCGCTTGGCGAAGGCGCCGGTATAGAGCGTCGGCGCATGGTCGTCGGTGGCATAGCGAACCGCGTACAGCGCCTGGCCATCGGAAAGGGCCGCCGTCAGTTTCAGGGAGGGCTCGATGCCGGCCCGGCGCGACGTCTCGAGCACGCGGCTGGTCGCCCGCGAGACCGCGCCCTGCGGATCGCCGGACAATCCTTCATCGATCATCAGCAGGAAAAAGAGCTCGGAATCGGTAGTGCCCTCGCGCTGGTCGAAGACCGCGTCGGAAAGCGAATTCTCCAGCGCGCGGCGGATCTTTTCGAAGCCGCCGATCTGGCCGTTATGCATGAATGACCAGCGGCCGGAGATGAAGGGGTGGCAGTTCATGCGGCTGGTGGCGCCGCCGGTCGAGGCGCGGACATGGGCCAGAAACAGGCCGGATTTTATCTGCCGGCAAAGGCTCTTCAGATTGGGGTCGGACCAGGCCGGCAGGATGTCGCGATAAAGGCCGGGCTCGGGCCGGTCGCCATACCAGGCGAGTCCAAAGCCGTCGCCATTGGTCGGCGACTTGGCTTCCTGGGCGCAGTGGCTCTGGGCAATCAGCGAGTGGCAGGGCGCGGTGATGATGTCTTCGAGGAAGACCGCTTCACCAAGATAGGCCGCCCACCGGCACATCGCTTTCCACCATCTATCAGGCGAGATCCATCAGAGCCGCCGGCTCCTTGACCGCATGCGAGCCTCTGTTGTGCGTGCGCTCATAGAGCTCGCGAACGATTCGGCTCGCCGTAGTTTCGAACAGAAATGGCAAGAAAGCGTGAACGAGCGCGGCGCCCGCCGCCATCGACAGCCGCGAACAGAACCAGGCGGCGAAGGCCATGTGGCCGAAATAGGTCTCGCCGACCTTCTCCGGGTGAGAGGTGAAGAGCGCCGCAAGCCTGGTCGTCATGGTGATCCCTCCTGCCGGGATGAGCCCCGAATGCTGAGTATCGTGCCACATGGGTTTGGTTCATCGGTCCCAAATTGTCCTTGCTTTTGCCGGCTTCATGGGACATTCATCCCAACATGTCGGTGGAAATTGATGAGATCGATCGAAGATTGCTGGCCGAGCTGCAACGCGACGGCACGCTGTCGGTCGATCAGCTGTCAGAGCGGGTGGCGCTGTCGCGCAATGCCTGCTGGCGGCGCGTCAAGCGCCTGGAGGAAGATGGCGTCATCACCGGTCGCGTCGCGCTGGTCGATGCCGACAAGCTAGGCCTCGGCCTGTCTGTGTTCATCCTGATCCGCACTTCCAACCACGATCCGGACTGGCTGCAGAAATTCCGCGCGGCGGTGACCGGCTTTCCGGAGATAACCGGCGTCTACCGCATGTCGGGCGATCTCGACTATGTGGTGCGCGCCCGTGTCGCCGACGTGAAAGCCTATGACCGTCTCTACCAGCGGCTGATCGCCAAGGTGGCGCTGTCGGACGTCTCGGCCTCCTTCGTCATGGAGGAGATCAAGGAGACGACCGTGGTGCCGGTGGAACTGCGCTGACGGGCCCTGGAACCAGACGCGAAAGAAAGCCGTTGATAGGCCCTACGTCAGAGTTGACCGAATCGGCTTTCGCGCCGATAGGAGTGTGCTCATGCGCACGGCTGTCCATTCTTCCTCCGTCATCGGCCCCACCGTCGGTTTCGTCAGGCTTCCGCATGGTGAAGGCTTGCCTCTGCCGGCCTATGAGAGCGCGGGCGCCGCCGGCATGGATTTGCGCGCGGCGGTGCCGGAAGACCGGCCGCTGCTCATCCTGCCTGGAAAGCGAGCCCTGGTGCCGACCGGGCTGATCCTGGAAATCCCCGAGGGCATGGAAGGCCAGGTGCGGCCACGTTCCGGCCTTGCCTTCAAGCATGGGCTCACCGTCCTCAACTCGCCCGGCACCGTCGACAGCGACTATCGCGGTGAGGTGAAGGTGCTGCTGGTCAATCTCGGCGACGAGGATTTTTCAGTGACGCGCGGCCTGCGCATCGCCCAGATCGTCTTCGCCGCCGTGACCCAGGTTGCGGTCGAGGAGCGCGCGCTGGCCGGCGGCACGACGCGGGGCGCTGGCGGTTTCGGGTCGACCGGCACCGCTTGAATGGCAATCCCTAAACTCGTTATTTTCGACTGCGACGGGGTCTTGGTCGACACCGAGAACCTTGCCAACAGGCGCCTTGCCGAATGGCTGACCGCCGCCGGTTTTACGACGACATTCGAATATTGCCGCAAGAACTTCTCCGGCCGCAGCATGGCCTCGGTGCAGAAGGAGATCGAAGAGACGACCGAGGTCAGGCTCGGCTCCGACTTCGTCGATCGCTGGAATGCCGGCCTGCCGGACCTTTTCACGCATGGCGTCGAGGCGATCCCCTATGTGCGCGACTTCATCGAGACGGTGCGCAAGGCCGGCATTGCCTATTGCGTCGCCTCCTCGGCGCGGGTCTTCAAGATGCACATCACGCTTGGGCAGACCGGGCTTTTGCCGCTGTTCGAGCATGCCATGTTCTCCTCGACCATGGTCGGGCGCGGCAAGCCGTTCCCGGACCTCTTCCTGCATGCCGCAAAGACGATGGGCTTCGCGCCGGCCGACAGCATCGTCATCGAGGACAGCGTCGCCGGTACCCAGGCCGGCATCGCCGCCGGCATGCGGGTGTTCTCCTACCACGCCGATCCGTTCTCCGATCGCGACGGCCTGGCGGCGGCCGGCGGCATATTGTTCGATGACATGCGGGAGTTGGCCGGACTCGTGCCTATACGCTGATCGGACCCGGCTGCGCACCGCAAAACGCCGTGCTAGCGTGAGCGCATCCGAGGGGGCGCGGTCCATGATTTCCAAACTATGCCGTTTCATGCTTGCATGCCTGCTGCTGCCGTGCCTGTGGACGGCCGCGGCGGCCCAGGCCGTCAGCTTTCCGGAACTGAGCAGCGCCGTTCCCGGACATCGGGACGTTACCTATTTCGACCTCGCCGAAATGATCGTGCCCGATCTCGAGGCCGGCGACGACGGTTTCTACAAGGGCAGCGCGCCGATCGAGGTGCGCGACATCCTCGGTGGCGACGAGGGCGGCTCGCCGCCCGAGACCATCAGCCTTTCCAATGCCGCCGTGCTCGCCGTCAAGGCAGGCGGCAAGGACCGGCTGGCGATGCTTTTCGACCTCGGCCAGACGCAGGACAGCGCCGAAGGGTTTGCCGTGCTGGCGCTTTACGACATCACGGGCAAGCCGAAGCTGCTCGACGCCGTCAACGTCGGAACCGACCAAGGCACCTATTTTCGTGATCCGGGCAAGCTCGCGATCAGCCCGGATGACGACGCGCTCATAACCATGAGCACGCATTTCAATTCGAACCAGGGCTATGTCGGCACGATCCTGATCCTGGTCCGCGACGGCCGCTTCGAGCCTATCGACCAGATCAACACGTTCGACGAAAATGTCTGCGCCTATAAGCGCACGCAGGACCTGTCCTTCCAGACGCATGCTGGCGACAAACCCTATTCGGCGATCAAGGTGACGGTGACCGACGCCACCAAGCCGAGCGGCGAAAGCTGCGAGGAACCCGCGCCCAAGGCCGTCTCGTACGATATTTCCGTCACTTATCGCTGGGATGCCAAGGCGTCGCGCTACGTCAAGGATTCTGGCGCCTTCGAGAAATTGTCAGCAGAAAACGCCGAGCGCTTCTGAGCCAGACGCATTCATTTGCCCGGTTCGAGCGACCGCGATAAATTCCCCCTACGACCCCCAATCGAGGACCCGCTATGGACAAGGGCAAGATTTTTCGCGATCTGCATGCCTCCACCTTCGTCATACCCAACCCCTGGGATATCGGCACGACCAAGCTTCTCGCTTCGTTCGGTTTCAAGGCGCTGGCGACGACCAGCGCCGGCTTTGCCTTCTCGCGCGGCCTGCCGGACGGCGCGGTGACGTTCGACGCCATGATCCACCATTGCCGCGAGGTGACTGCGGCGACAGACCTGCCGGTTTCGGCCGATCTGGAGCGCGGCAAGGGCGACAGCCCCGAGCAGGCGGCCGAAACCATCTTCGCGGCCGAAGCCGCGGGCCTCGCCGGCTGCTCGATCGAGGACCACACCGGCGACGCCGCCAATCCGATCTACGATTTCGCGCTGGCGACCGAACGCGTCGCGGCGGCTGTCGAGGCTGCCCGCGCGCTCAAGCACGATTTCGTCTTCACCGCGCGGGCCGAGAATTTCCTGTGGGGCAAGAGCGATCTCGACGATACCATCAAGCGGCTGCAGGCTTTCGAGAAAGCCGGCGCCGACGTGCTCTACGCGCCGGGCATTAGCGACGTCGGGATGGTGCGCACGATCTGCTCGTCGGTGAGCCGGCCGGTCAATGTGATGGCCCGGCCAGGCTTCACCATCGCCGACCTTGCCATGGGCGGCGTCAAGCGCATCTCGCTCGGACCATGGCTGACCAATTTCGCCTATGGCATGCTGGAGACGGCGGCCCGCGAGATCCAGCAGGACGGCACCTTCGGCTTCACCCGGGCGGCGATGCCGTTCGGCAAGCTGCAGGCGCTGTTCCGGGAGGGCAAGGAGCAGGGCTAGACCGGCTCCCGCGCCGAAACCGTCTTGTGCAGATGCACCATCATGGCGGCCGCGAAAAGCGGCGTCAGAAGGTTGAGCAGCGGCACTGCCAGGAACAGGGCGATGACCAGTCCGGCGAGGAACACAGTGCCGGCATATTTGCGGCGCAGCGCCTTGGCCTCGGGTTCGGCACGAAAACGCATGGCGGCGAACTCGAAGAATTCCCGGCCGAGCAGATAGCCGTTGACGATGAAGAAGGCGGCAATGTTGATGCCCGGCACCAGAAGCAAGAGCAGCGCGACGATGTTGCCGAGGACCACCACGCCGAAGAATTTGATCGCCAGCACGAGCGAATGCAGCGCGGGCACGGGCCTGCCGGGCGGATCGTTGGGATAGTCGGCACGCTCGACCACTTCGGCGACATCGTCGAGGAAGAGGCCGGCGACGATCGCCGTGATCGGCGCGATGAGCAAGGCCAAGCCCACAGCCAGAACGATGCCGGCGATGATGTCGCCCAGCCATCCGGCCCAGGACGGCAGACCTGGCAGCAGCGCTTGCAGCCAGGGCCAGGCCAGCCATTCGAGCAGGCTGTCGAGGCCGAGCCAGAGAGCCACCAAAGCGAGCAGCGTCAGCCCCAGCGTCTTCAGGAAGACGGAGCGGAATTCAGGCGAGAACAGCCGGCTGGCGGCGGCGCGGGCGGCGTCTAGGATCACGGCAGGTCCAGGCCTCATCGAGAAACGACGCTTCGCAGATAGGCCGGCTCGATCCCTGGCGCAACCAAAGTGCGTCGCGTCGACGCGCTTTGGGTTTTTGTCTCGAAGCATGTCGCTTGGCCCAAAACCGCTTCACACTTTTGGGCGACATGCATTATCGCGCGAGCCTGGCCTGCCTGGCCGGAATCGTCATTGCCGCGACGCCTGCAACGACGAAGGCCATGCCGACCCAGGCCGCCGGCCCGAGGCTTTCGCCGAGGACGATGGCGCCGATGCCGACGCCGATCGGCACGCGCAGATAGGCCTGGGAGGTGGTGCCGACCGAGCCCAGCGTGTGGATCAGCCGGAAATAGATGACGAAGGCCAGCGCCGTCGAAAAGACCGACAGTCCAAGCAGGGCCAGGATCGACGCGGCCGAAGGCGCGAGCGTCCAGGGCCGGTCGACGATCAGGCTGAGCGGCACGAGCATCACGGCGCCGCAAAGCATCGAACCCGCGGCGGGTATCATCGGATCGAGGCCCTTGAAGCCGCGGCCGAAAATCGCCGCCCCGGCATAGGAGATCGTCGCAATGACGATCGCAAGCTGAGCCCACAGCTCATGGCCAAGTCCGCCAAGCGCCTCCGTGCCGATGATGAGACAGATGCCGACGATGCCGGCGCCGACACCGACCAGCTTGCGCGCCGTGACGGGCTCATGGCGCGTGACCAATGCCGTCAGCAGGAAGGTGAAGATCGGCGACGTCGAATTGAGGATGGTGGCAAGGCCGGCATCGACCGAGCGCTCGGCGGCGGCGATCAGCGTGAACGGCACGACGCTGTTGAGGCAGGCCTGGAAGGCGAACCGGCGCCATGTCGGCGCGCCAGCGGGCATGGCGAGGCCGCGCCAGCGGATGATGGCGAAGAGAATAGCCCCGGCGATCAGCGTCCGGGCGGCGATGAAGGTCACGGGCGGGATCGTCTCGACGCCGATCTTGATGAAGGTATACGAAGCGCCCCACAGCACCGCCAAGACGCCGAGCAGCGCCAGGTCGGTGGACATTTCGGTCTTCTCGGACATTCGTGGTTCGCGCCCTTCAGCCTGTCGCCGGAACGATCCGCTTCTAACCCGCGACGCCGCGGAAATGTTTACATCGCGGTGAAACCATAGCTGTCAGGGTCGTGACTGTTGTGGGCCAGTTCGATACGAACGCTGCCGCAGCCGGCGAACAATCGGCTCCGGGGGCGGCGTCACGGAAAGCAATGGCGATTTTCAGGGTAGGCAAAGCGGCGCCAACTCGCTAGACCCGCGCCCGGCCGGCATGCCAGATAGCCGGGCAGTCCTTGGCGGAGATTTTGATGCCGGAATATGACGTGCTTTGCATCGGCAATGCCATTGTCGACATCATCGCGCAATGCGACGAGGCTTTTCTCGAGACCAACGGCATCATCAAGGGCGCGATGAACCTCATCGACGCTAGGCGCGCCGAATTGCTTTACAGCCGCATGGGACCAGCGATCGAAGCTTCCGGCGGCAGCGCCGGCAACACGGCGGCCGGCGTCGCCAGCCTCGGCGGACGGGCAGCCTTCTTCGGCAAGGTGTCGAACGACGCGCTGGGCGAAATCTACACGCACGACATCCATGCCCAGGGCGTGGCTTTCGATACCGGGCCGCTCAAGGGCGAACCGCCGACGGCGCGCTCGATGATCTTCGTCACGCCCGACGGCGAGCGTTCGATGAACACCTATCTCGGCGCGTGCGTCGAACTTGGCCCCGAGGATGTCGAGGCCGACAAGGCCTCCGGCTCCAAGGTGACCTATTTCGAAGGCTATCTGTGGGATCCGCCGCGCGCCAAGGAGGCTATCCGCCAGACGGCGAAGCTGGCGCATGCGGCCGGCCGCGAAGTGTCGATGACATTGTCGGATTCCTTCTGCGTCGACCGCTACCGCGACGAATTCCTCGAGCTGATGCGTTCGGGCACCGTCGACATCGTCTTTGCCAACAGCCATGAGATCAAGTCGCTCTACCAGACCGCCTCCTTCGAGGAGGCGCTCGCCGCCATCCGCAAGGATTGCAGAATAGCCGCCGTCACCCGTTCGGAAAAAGGCTCGGTGATCGTGCGCGGCGACGAGACCGTCACCATCCAGGCGACGAAGATCAAGGAACTGGTCGACACGACCGGAGCTGGCGACCTCTATGCCGCGGGCTTCCTCTACGGCTACACGACCGGCCGCAGCCTCAAGGACTGCGGCGACCTCGGCTCGCTGGCGGCCGGGCTGGTGATCCAGCAGATCGGCCCGCGCCCGCGCCAGAACCTGCGCCGCGAGGCCGAGCAAGCCGGGCTTCTCTAATCGGCCTGCAGACGGGCTTGGTGTTCGCTGTAGCCTTCCGTCGAAAATCGTGCCGAAACAAAGAGATAGAGCAGATCATCGCTCCCGCGAAACGATGATCCGCTTGTGAACACCCTGACAAAGCAGTGGCGGCTTTCGGTCCCGCAATTGCGTGGGAAGAGATGCCGTTGCGTCATCGCCGGCTGCCTCCAAACAGGGCCGCCTGTCGCGGACCTGTCACGTTGGACTTCTAAGATGCAAAATAGGCGTTCCGCGACTGACATTTCGGCACGCCAAACCAGGGGTGTGAAGATGCAAACCAGCAAGTTGCCGGGCCGCGAGGCCCGTTGCCGTCGCATATTTTATTGTCCGCGATAGAATTTTCAGCAACCGCCGGCGCCTGGGGAGGAGCGCGGGCCGCAAGATAGATTCATGACCAGATTCCAGAACCCGTCCGACGGGATTTCACAAGAGGCATTGGCAGGCCTTATGGCCGAAGCCGTGCGACAGGCGCTGATGCAGCATGGCGTCATGCTGGACGCCGAGGCGCTGACTTCGGCAAGCAAGATCGCGGGCCATGTGGCTGCCGCCCTCCCCTTCCTGCCGCCGGCGCAGCGCCTTGCCATCGGCTCCTTCAACGGCGAGTGGACCGACCTTGCCTCCGACTTTCTCCGTGTGATGACGGGGAAGGAAACGAGCGACGGCGCGGCCATATCCGACCGCGCCTTCGAGCGCTCGCCGCCGAAGCCGGAGACAGGGAGGCCGACGCCCCAGCCGATCGCCAAGCGAGCCGCGGACCTCCAATCCATGCTGATCGAGGATTGGGCCGGCGAGGTCGCCGGCTCGACCTATCTGGAAGAGAGGCTCCGTATCCCGCGCTCCACGCTGCATCGCTGGCAAAGACGCGGTGAGGTCGTTGCCTTGCGCAAGGGCGGCCGCAAGCATGTCTTCCCCTTGGCCCAGTTCATCGACGGCAGGCCGGTCCCGGGGATCAGCGAGGTGCTTTCGGCGATCGCCAATCCGAGGCTTGCCTGGTTTTGGCTGAGCCGGCCGTCGCCGGAGTTGAATGGCCGCGTTCCCATCGAGATGTTGAGGGATGACATGGTCGAGGACGTGGTACGCGCAGCCCGCGGACTGTCCTGACCCGGAGTCTTTTTTCCGCGTTCGCCTGCTCCTTTTAGCCGGCAAATCTTTCGTCACAAAAATGTAATATTGGCACATTTGGCACGTTTCCGCGTCCTTCTTCGCGTTTCGATTGTATAGATTGTGCAATATGTTCCATTTTTACAAATATATGACGTGATATTTGGGCAACAAGACCTTCACAAGATTCAAAAAGCCGCCTTTCAGACACAATCTCTGTTGTACGTGACGACCGATTAAGCCATGTCCAAGGTGAAGAAGCGGCGCCGGTGCGCGACTTTTTCAACGATGGGGACGGGGGTGGCAAAAGCCGAACGGCATGTCAGGCCTGTCTTGAACCTTTGACTGGAGATTCAAGAAAATGAACATCAAGAGCCTTCTTCTCGGCTCCGCTGCGGCGCTGATCGCAGTTTCGGGCGCGCGCGCCGCCGACACGGTGACCGTTGCCGAGCCGGAACCGGCCGAATACGTCAAGATCTGCGACGTCTATGGCGCCGGCTACTTCTACATCCCCGGCACCGAGACCTGCCTGCGCGTCGGCGGCTACATCCGCTATGACGCCGGCTTCGGCGATCCCGGCACCCTCGACGGCCGCAAGACGACCGACGTCATGGACGGCGACTCGCAGAACAGCTGGAACAAGAACGCCCGTTTCGCGCTGAGGACCTGGACCGGCCAGGAAACCGAGCTCGGCACGTTGAAGACCTATACCGAGACCCGCTTCAACTTCAAGAACGGCGCGTCGGCGGTGAACCTGGAATTCGGTTGGGTCCAGCTCGGCGGCCTGCGCGTCGGCGTGGATGAGACGCCTTACGACCAGTTCATCGGCTATGCCGGCAACGTCGTGCAGGACACGATCATCCCATACGGCATCAAGGTCACCAACGTCGTCAGCTACTATTTCGACGCCGGCAGCGGCTTCTCGGGCGTGGTCTCGCTCGAAGAGGGTGCGGACACTGGCGGCATCCTCGGCTTGATCGACAGCTATGTCCCGCATGTCGTCGGCGGCCTGAAGTACAAGGGCGACTGGGGTGCGATCACCGGCGTCGTCGCCTATGACAGCAACTACGAGGAAGTGGCCGGCAAGGTTCGCCTGGACGTCAACGTCACCAAGGAGCTGTCGCTGTTCGTCATGGGCGGCTACGGCACCGACGACAATCTGGTCGAGCACGGTAGCGGGCGCGGCTTCTACAAGCCCTGGGGCGGCAACTGGGCCGTCTGGGGCGGCGGCACTTACAAGTTCAACCCGAAGACCGCCTTCAACCTCCAGGTCTCGGCCGACGACGCCAAGAACTTCGCCGTCGCGGCAAACGTGGCCTACACGCTCGTTCCGGGCTTCACGGTCACGACCGAAGTCAACTACTACCACGACGGCAAGTTCGGTCAGGCCGACGACTACAACTTCACCAAAGCCGACAAGGAAAACAGCTGGGGCGGTATCGTCCGTTTCCAGCGCAACTTCTGATCGAACGCAAAGATCACAAAGGAAAGGCCCGCGGCATCGCCGCGGGCCTTTTGCTTTGGCTCAGATAAAGAAACGGTCGAGCTGCTGCCGTGTCAGTTCCCCGCCGTATAGGCGGCGATCGCCGCCATGTTGACGATGTCCGAGTCCTTGGCGTTCAACGACACGATCTGGACCGGCTTGTTCAAGCCCACCAGCAGCGGGCCGATGACGGTCGAGCCGCCGAGTTCCTGCAGCATCTTGGTCGAGATCGAGGCCGAGTGGAATGCCGGCATGATCAGCACATTGGCCGGGCCGGTCAGCCGGATGAACGGATATTGCGCCATGGCGCGCGGGTTCAGCGCGACGTCCGCTGCCATCTCGCCGTCATATTCGAAATCGACGCGGCGCTTGTCGAGGATGCGCACCGCCTCCTGCACGCGCTCGGAACGTTCTCCCTGCGGATGGCCGAAGGTGGAATAGGCAAGCATGGCGAGCCTCGGCTCGTAGCCCATGCGGCGGGCGAAGCCGGCCGCCTCCTCGGCGATGTCGGCGATCTGTTCGGCGTTCGGCATGTCGTGCACGGCGGTGTCGGCGACCAGCACCGTCCTGCCCCGCGCCAGCACGATCGACACGCCGATGACGCGGTGGCCGGGCTTGGCGTCGATGATGCGGCGCACGTCGTCGAGCGCGGTCGAATAGTTGCGGGTGACGCCGGTGACGATGCCGTCGGCATCGCCCAACGCCACCATGCAGGCGGCGAAATGGTTGCGGTCGTTGTTGATCAGCCGCTGGCAGTCGCGGAACAGAAAGCCCTTCCGCTGCATGCGCTCGTAGAGATAGTCGGTGTAGATGCCGTTGCGGCGCGACAGCCTGGCATTGATGATCTCCAGGCCCGGCTTGTTCAGGTCGATGCCGGCATTGCGGGCATTGTCCTTGATGACGTCGTCGCGGCCGAGCAGGATCGCCGTGCCGAGCCTCTGGTTCACATAGGAGACGGCGGCGCGCATCACCTGCTCCTCCTCGCCCTCGGCGAAGACGATGCGCTTGGGCTGGCGGCGCACGCGGTCGTAGATGCGCTGCAAGGTGGATGCAATCGGATCGCGGCGGGCGGACAGTTCCTGCGCATAGCGGTCGAGATCGAGGATCGGCTTGCGGGCGACGCCGGATTCCATTGCCGCCTTCGCCACCGCCAGCGGGATCGCCGAGATCAGGCGCGGATCGAACGGCACCGGGATGATGTAGTTGGGGCCGAATTTCGGACGGTTGCCCTGATAGGCGGCGGCGACATCGTCCGGCACGTCCTGGCGCGCCAACTCGGCAAGCGCCCTGGCGGCCGCGATCTTCATCTCGTCGTTGATGGTGGTGGCGCGCACATCGAGCGCTCCCCGGAAGATATAGGGGAAGCCCAGCACATTGTTGACCTGGTTGGGGTAGTCCGAACGGCCGGTGGCCATGATGGCATCGGTGCGGATCTCGGCCACTTCCTCCGGCGTGATCTCCGGGTCGGGATTGGCCATGGCGAAGATGATCGGGTTCTTGGCCATCGACTGCACCATGGCGGTGGTGAGCGCTCCCTTGGCGGACAGGCCGAGGAAGACGTCGGCGCCGTCCAGCGCCTCGGCCAGGCTGCGCGCCTCGGTCTTGACCGCGTGCGCCGACTTCCACTGGTTCATGCCTTCGGTGCGGCCCTGGAAGACCACGCCCTTGGTGTCGCACAGGATGATGTTTTCCGGCGCAAAACCCATCGCCTTCATCAGTTCGATACAGGCGATGCCGGCGGCACCCGCGCCGTTGCAGACCATCTTCGTGGTCTTCATGTCGCGGCCGGTGATCTCCAGCGCGTTGATCAGCCCGGCGGCCGAGATGATGGCAGTGCCGTGCTGGTCGTCATGGAAGACGGGGATATCCATCAGCTCGCGCAGCCGCTGCTCGATGATGAAGCATTCCGGCGCCTTGATGTCCTCGAGGTTGATGCCGCCGAAAGAAGGGCCGAGGAAGCGCACGCAGTTGATGAACTCGTCGGCATCCTCGGTCGCCACTTCAAGATCGATGGAATCGACATCGGCGAAACGCTTGAACAGCACCGCCTTGCCTTCCATGACCGGCTTCGAGGCCAGCGCGCCGAGATTGCCGAGACCGAGAATGGCGGTGCCGTTCGAGATGACGGCGACCATATTGCCGCGCGTCGTATAATCGAAGGCGCGGCTCGGATCCTCGGCGATGGCACGCACGGGAACGGCGACGCCAGGCGAATAGGCGAGGCTCAGATCGCGTTGCGTGGCCATCGGCTTGGTGGCGACGATCTCCAGCTTGCCGGGCCGTCCCATGGCGTGGAATTCCAGCGCCTCCTCTGGACTGACGGAGGGGCCGCTGCTTTCGGTTTTCCTGGCCATGATGCTTTTGATTTCCTCGCCTTCGCGCACCCTTGAGGCAGGTGCGTGTTTATGTGTCTTGGGATTAAGGCTACACGGCAGCGCTGTAAACGGCCAAGCGGTCAGGCGCGGTCCGGTTCGCCGACGAGCGCGGCAATTTCCCGCACGGTGGCCCAGCGCATCAAGCCCTCGGTGCCTGAGAACGGCCACGTCTCCAGCGGGGGAGCGCTGCTGCCCTTGCGCCGCAGAAGCGCCGACAGGAACGCGGTGAGTTCCTGCCGCTGGGCGCGAACCTTTTCCAGCGTCCTGCCGCGGATTTCCTCGCGCGGCATGGCGCGATCCCGAAGCCGCTCGACGGCGCGGCGAACGGCCGTCGGCTCCGGATCGACGATCAGGCAATAGTCCGGATCGAAATAGACGTCGCGCCCGCCCAGGCTCGGCGTGCTGACGATCGGCAACCCGGCCATCAGATATTCCATGCTGGAATACATCGCCCCTTCCACGGCGGACAGGCACAGCCCGACGGCGGCCTGGTTGTAGACCCGGTTGACCTCGGCGGAGGTCAGCCGGCCGGGCAGACCATCCACAATCGGGTTGGCGATGCGATGGCGCGGCGATTGCGCCTGGAGGCGGCGAATGAAGGCGCGGGCGGCGGGCGGCGTCAATTCGCCGATCGAATAGGTGACGTGGACCAGCCGATCGACCTCGAAGGCAAGATAGTGGCGTTTCATCGGCGAGATGCGGCCATTGTAGACGGCATCGAACTCGACCGGCACATCCGGCAGCGGCCTGAAGACATCTTCCGATATCATCAGATTGTGATTGGAGAACATGGCTTTGCCGCCGACCGCGGCGATGAGGCGGCGCTCTTCCTCGTTGTTGCAGAGGAAGATCACCTCATGAAGACGAAAACGCGCCGCATACCAGGCAAGATCACGGCCCATCTGGGCGACGACGGCAGGCCTCTCCATCGTCCACATCGGCATCAGCAGAAAGGTGGCGCGCCGCGCGGCAAGGCGCCGGCCGATGGCTGCCAGCGGATGCAGGGGACGGGGTCCGCCGATCGGGATATAGAGCACCAGCGGGTCGCGGCTGAATATGTGAGCCGACATCTCGATGCCGCCGTCGAGATCGGACAAGGGACCGCGCGCCGGCAGAATATAGGGAAAGCGCTTGCGCGCCGAAACCCTGAGCTTGTTCGCGGTTCGATGGGCGCGCCGCGTCGCCAGCAGCCAGAGGCGCTCGGCGGCCGAGCCGACCGGGCCGACCATCTCGTCGAAAGTCTCCTGCTTGTCCTGATCCACGAGTCCCCCGCCGCCCTTTCCCCAAGGGAACCATAGAGTGCCAGGCCGGCCCGGCGCAACCAGGCGCGTCACAGCAGACCGCCGCCAGTCTTCCCCTGCTTTTCGCGTCGCCGGCATTAAACCGGGCTGCCACTTCTGCTAGCGTTGCCGCATGAATATGCACATGCCCGCTGATACCGACGCCCAGGAGACGACGACGCCTGCGCCCGCCACGAGCGGCGTCACGCCGATGATGGAGCAATTCATCGAGATCAAGGCTGCGAACCCGGATTCGCTGCTGTTCTACCGCATGGGCGATTTCTACGAGCTGTTCTTCGACGACGCGGAGAAGGCGAGCCAGGCGCTGGGCATCGTTTTGACCAAGCGCGGCAAGCACCAGGGCCACGACATCCCGATGTGCGGCGTGCCGGTGCATGCGGCGGACGACTATCTGCAGAAGCTGATAGCACAAGGTTTTCGCGTTGCCGTCTGCGAGCAGATCGAGGACCCGGCCGAAGCCAAGAAACGCGGCTCCAAATCGGTGGTGCGCCGCGACGTGGTGCGGCTGGTCACGCCCGGCACCATCACCGAGGACAAGCTGCTGGCGCCCTCGGAATCGAGCTTCCTGATGGCGCTCGGCCGCGTCAAGGGGGGCGGCGCGGCCAGTCAGGCGAGTTTCGCGCTGGCCTGGATCGACATTTCGACCGGCGCCTTCCGCGTCGCCGAGACGAGCGCCGAGCGACTGCTTGCCGACATCTTCCGCGTCGACCCGCGCGAGCTGATCGTCGCCGAGCCGGTTTTCCACGATCCGGAGCTCAGGCCGGTGTTCGACGTGCTGGGCCGGGTCGCCAGCCCGCAGCCGCCTTCGCTGTTCGATTCGGCTTCGGCCACAAGCCGCATCGCGCGCTTCTTCGAGGTCGCGACGCCGGACAGTTTCGGCACGTTTTCGCGCGCCGAGCTGTCGGCGATCTCGGGCGCCATAGCCTATGTCGAAAAAACGCAGAAGGCCGAGCGGCCGCCGCTGTCGCGACCCGAGCGCGAGGAGCAGGGCTCGACGCTGTTCATCGATCCGGCGACGCGCGCCAATCTGGAATTGCTGCGCACGCTGTCGGGCAGCCGCGACGGCTCGCTTTTCAAGGCGATCGACCGCACCGTGACCGGCGGCGGCGCGCGATTGCTGGCCGACCGGCTGATGGCGCCGCTGACCGATCCGGCGACGATCGCGGCGCGACTGGATTCGGTCTCCTTTTTCCGCTCCGAGACGCGGCTTTGCCAGGGTTTGCGGGCGAGCCTGAAAAGCGTCGCCGACATGCCGCGAGCGCTCTCCCGCCTGGCGCTCAACCGCGGCGGCCCGCGCGATCTCGGCGCCCTGCGCGCCGGCTTCGAGGCGGCTGGCGCGATCGCCGAATTGTTCGCGGCAGCCGCCCTGCCCGCCGAGCTCACCGCCGCGCTTGCCTCGATCCACGCCTTGCCCGAGGCGCTCGCCCGTCACCTCAGCGAAGCGCTCGACGACGAGCTGCCGCTGATCAAGCGCGACGGCGGCTTCGTGCGGTCGAGCTACAATGCCGAGCTCGACGAGATGCGGGCGTTGCGCGACGAATCGCGAAAAGTGATCGCCGGGTTGGAGCGGTCGCTGATCGAGGAGACCGGCATCCGCTCGCTGAAGATCCGGCACAACAATGTGCTCGGCTACTACATCGAGGTCACCGCCAACCATCACGCGATCATGACCGGCAGCGACGCCGCCAAGTCGCGCTTCATCCATCGCCAGACCATGGCCAACGCCATGCGCTTCACCACGACCGAACTGGCGGAGCTGGAATCGAAGATCGCCAATGCCGCCGACAAGGCGCTGAGCATCGAGCTCGCGACATTCGACCGGCTGACGGCCGAGGTGGTGAGCGAGGCTGACAAGATCCGCGCCGGCGCCGAGGCGCTGGCCGTGCTCGACGTGTCGGCGGCGCTGGCGCTGCTCTCCGAAAGCGAAGACTGGTGCAGGCCCACGGTCGATGCCAGCCTCGCCTTCGACATTGCCGGCGGGCGACATCCGGTGGTCGAACAGGCGCTCAGGCGCTCGGGCGACGGGCCATTCGTCGCCAACGATTGCGACCTCTCGCCCGAGGGCGGCGCCAAGGCCGGCGCGATCTGGCTGCTTACCGGCCCCAATATGGGCGGCAAATCGACGTTCCTCAGGCAGAATGCGCTGATCGCCATCCTCGCCCAGACCGGCTCCTTCGTACCGGCGCAAAGCGCCCATATCGGCGTCGTCGACCGGCTGTTCTCGCGCGTCGGCGCCTCGGACGATCTGGCGCGGGGACGTTCGACCTTCATGGTCGAGATGGTCGAGACGGCGGCGATCCTCAACCAGGCGGGCGAGCGGGCGCTGGTTATCCTCGACGAGATCGGTCGCGGCACCGCGACCTTCGACGGACTGTCGATCGCCTGGGCGGCGGTGGAATATCTGCATGAGAAGAACCGCTGCCGGGCGATCTTCGCCACGCATTTCCACGAGATGACGGCGCTGGCCGGCAAATTGCTCCGGCTTCACAACGTCACCATGCGGGTCAAGGAATGGGAAGGCGATGTCGTCTTCCTGCACGAGGTCGGCAAGGGCGCGGCCGACCGTTCCTACGGCGTGCAGGTGGCACGGCTGGCCGGCCTGCCGGAAGCGGTCGTCGCCCGCGCCAAGGAAGTGCTGCACCAACTCGAAGAGGGCGAAGTCTCGGGCAAGACAAATCGGCTCGTCGACGACCTGCCGCTGTTTTCTGTGGCGGTGAAGCGCGAAGCCCCGAAACCGGCGAAAAGCGATGCGCTCGACGACGCGCTCGGCGCCATCAATCCCGACGAGATGACGCCGCGCGAGGCGCTGGAGGCGCTCTACCGGCTGAAGGGGCTGGTGGGAAAGCAATAGCACCTGTCCCGCTCGTCACTCTGGCCATTGACTCATTGTACCGATCGGTACAATGTCGGTTATCGACGATCGAAACCGACAGGAGATCTCATGAGCCGTCCGCCATTGCCGCCATTCACGGCCGAGACAGCGGCGCAAAAGGCGCGCCTTGCCGAGGACGCCTGGAACAGCCACGATCCTGAGCGGGTCTCGCTCGCCTACACCGAGGACAGCATCTGGCGGAACCGGGCCGAGTTCGTCTCCGGCCGCGGCGAAATCGTCGATTTCCTCAAGCGCAAATGGTCGCGCGAGCTGGACTATCGCCTGATCAAGGAGGTCTGGACCTGGAACGAAAACCGCATCGCGGTGCGCTTCGCCTATGAATGGCGCGACGACAGCGGGCATTGGTTCCGCTCCTACGGCAACGAGAATTGGGAGTTCGACGAAGCCGGGCTGATGCGCCGGCGCGTGGCGAGCATCAACGATCTGCCGATCACCGAAAGCGAGCGGAAGTATCATTGGCCGCTCGGCCGCCGGCCGGATGAGCATCCCGGCCTTTCGGAACTCGGGCTCTAGAGCATGATGCCGAAAAGTGTGAAGCGGTTTTCGGGCGACATCATGCTCTATCTCTTTGATGTAGAGCCGGATGATTCCAGGTTGATTCGACCTGAAATCATCCGGCTCTAGGGGGCGAGTGGATGCGGCGCATCACGCCAGACCACGATCATCTGCTGGGGGTCGTTGCGGAAGTTTTCCGCGAGCATGGCTACGAGGGCACCAGCCTGTCCTTGATCGGCGAGGCGACGGGGCTCGGCAAGGGAAGCCTCTACCACTTCTTCCCCGGCGGCAAGGAGGAGATGGCGAGGGCTGTCATTGCCCATATCGACGGCTGGTTCGAGGACAATGTCTTCGCGCCGTTGCGCGACAGCGCCGACCCGCTGGCCGGGGTCGAACGGATGCTCGCGGCGACGGACAGCTATTTCCGCTCGGGGCGCCGGGTTTGTCTCATCGGCGCCTTCGCGCTGGATGAATCGCGCGACCTGTTCGCCGGCCAGATAAGAGACTATTTCGGCCGATGGGTCACGCATCTCGCCGATGCACTGGCGCGATCCGGGCACCGGCCGGGCGAGGCCAGCGAGTTGGCCGAGGAAGCCGTCGCCGCCATTCAGGGCGCGCTCACGCTGGCCCGCGCCGCCAATGACCTCGATGTGTTTTCAAGGGCATTGCGGCGGCTGCGCACGCGGCTTGGGATGCCGGCCAAGGTCTAGGGCGGATCCTCCCAGGGATTTTGAAGGGTTGCCGTTTGCCCTGGTGCAAGATTTTCCGTTGATTTGCGTGAAATCAGCAAACGCCGGGGTTTGGTTGACACCGTCCCAGCCTCGTCATTCTATGGCGGAGCAAGGAGCGAAGCGACGCGGCGCAGACCATAGAATCCATTCCGTGACGTGAGAGCGCCGCTCACCGTGCAGAACTTCTACTCCGCTGCATTCTTCGGCTGAGGTACCGGCATGGATTCTAGGGTCTTCCGCGACGGAGCCTCGCTCCTGCTCCGCCCTAGAATGACGATCGCGATGGGCGTTTCGGCCAATCTCCAAGGTATGCCGTCTGCGAACGCAAACAGAGGTGACCGATCAAAATGCCTGTTCAAGGGAACTAGATCATTTCCAGCCCACGCTTACGCGTCGGCGGCGGGAAGGCGCGGTCGAAATCGGCGAAATCCTGCGGCGTCAGCTTGATGTCGAGCGCGGCGGCGTTCTGGCGCACGTGCTCCTGGCGACCGGCCTTCGGGATGGCGATGACGCCGTCCTGCACCATCACCCAGGCAAGCGCGATCTGCGCGGCGGTGGCGTTGTGGCGGGCAGCGACGGCTTCCAGCCGGGTATTGTGAGCCAGCGCGCCCTGCTCGACCGGCGAATAGGCCATCAGCGGTATGCCGCGCTCCGCGCACCAGGGGGCCAGATCGAATTCGGGGCCGCGCCGCGACAGATTGTAGAGCACCTGATTGGTCTGGACGTCGCCGCCATGATCCAAGCCGACCAGTTCCTCCATCTCGTCGGTGTCGAAATTGCTGACGCCCCAGTGGCGGATCTTGCCTTCCGTTTTCAGCGCCTCGAACGCCTCCACGGTTTCCGAAAGCGGCACGCTGCCCGGCCAATGCAGCAGATAGAGATCGATGCGGTCGGTGGCGAGCCGCTTCAGGCTGTTCTCGCAGGCGCGCTTCACGCCGGCGCGCGAGGCGTTGGAGGGCAGCACCTTGGAGACCAGGAAGGTCTCGTCGCGGCGCCCGACGATGGCCTCAGCCACCACTTCCTCGGCGCCGCCGCTGGCATACATTTCGGCGGTGTCGATCAGCGTGATGCCGAGATCGAGCCCAAGCTTCAACGCCGCCACCTCATCGGCGCGGCGCCGTCGATCCTCGCCCATTTTCCATGTGCCTTGGCCGAGCACCGGAACGGCTTCGCCGGACGGCAGCTTCAGGGTTCTGATCGACGAGCGGTTGATTGATGGGGGCATGGCTTTCTCCGCGTGAAGCCGGATCGCAGCACAGCCGTGGCCGGAAATCCAGACCGAAGGCTTGTGGCCGCCTGGATACCTGGCTGCCCGGATTTCCCGCAGCGGCTACTTCGCCGGATGCTTGGCGAGCCAGTCCTGCATCTCCTTGATCTCGGCTTCCTGCGCCGTGACTACGCCTTCGGCGAGCTTGCGGATTTCCGGATCCTTGCCGTTGGCGATCACGACCTTGGCCATGTCGATGGCGCCCTGATGATGCGGGATCATGCCGCGGACGAAATCGACATCGGCATTGCCGGTGTATTTGATCATCATGTCCTTGTGCATCTTCTTCATCGCCGCCTCGTAGCCGACGGTGGCCGGGCTCTGGGCACCCATCGCCATCTTGGACATGTCATGCTTCATCTCTTCCGACGAAGCCGGCACGCTCTCGAGGAAGACGGCAAGCAGCATTCCTGCGGCCATCAGCAGCAGCACGATTTTCTTGGCCAAGGTCATTCAGGTCTCCTTCTGTTGGATAGCGTATCTGGGGGCTTTGCTCACAGTTTCAATGTTCTCAGCCGCAAGGCATTGGCGATGACCGACACCGACGACAGGCTCATCGCCGCCGCCGCGAGCATCGGCGACAGCAGCATGCCGGTGAGCGGGTAAAGGACGCCGGCCGCCACCGGCACGCCAAGCACGTTGTAGAGGAAGGCGAAAAACAGGTTCTGGCGGATATTGCCGATCGTCGCCTGAGCCAGCGTACGTGCCCTCACAATGCCGTTGAGGTCGCCCTTGACCAGCGTGATGCCGGCGCTTTCGACCGCGACATCGGCGCCGGTGCCCATGGCGATACCGACATCGGCGCTGGCCAGCGCCGGCGCGTCATTGACGCCGTCGCCGGCCATGGCGACGGCGGCACCCTTGGCACGCAATTCCTCGACCAGCGCGCCCTTCTCGTCCGGCAGCAGCCCGGCGCGGACCTCGTCGATGCCGAGCCTGCCGGCGATCGCTTTTGCCGTGCGCTCGTTGTCGCCAGTGGCCATGATGATGCGCAGGCCCTTGTCATGCAGCGCCTTGATCGCCTCGGCCGTCGTCGCCTTTACGGGATCGGCGACGGCGACGATGCCGGCGAACCTGCCGTCGACGGCGACGAACATCGCCGTTTTGCCTTCGGCCTGCATCGCTTCGGTATTGGCCGCCGGCGTTTCGACGCCGAGGTCCGCCATCATTGCCGCATTTCCGAGCGCGACCTTCCTGCCCGAAACCGTGCCCGAAACGCCCTTGCCGGTGATGGCTTCGAAATCGACCGCGTCGGCCAGCTTCAGGCCGCGCGCCGCGGCGCCCTCGACGATCGCGTCGGCCAGCGGATGCTCGGAGCCCTTTTCGAGCGCGGCGGCGAGGCCCAGCAGCTCGTTCTCGTCGATGCCGTCGGCCGCAACGACATCGGTAAGCCGCGGCTTGCCCTCGGTCAGCGTGCCGGTCTTGTCGACGATCAGCGTATCGACCGAGGCAAAACGCTCCAACGCCGCCGCTTCCTTGATCAGCACGCCGGCATGCGCGCCGCGCCCGGTCGCGGTCATGATCGACATCGGTGTCGCAAGGCCGAGCGCGCAGGGACAGGCGATGATCAGCACCGACACCGCCGAGACGATGGCGAAGATCAAGCTCGGTTCGGGACCGAGGATCGCCCAAGCGATGAAGGCAAGGACCGCCACCAGCACGACGGCCGGGACGAAATAGAAGGACACGCGGTCGGCGAGACCCTGGATCGGCGCGCGCGAGCGCTGCGCCTTGGCGACCAGCTCGACAATGCGCGACAGCGTGGTCTCGGCGCCGACCTTCTCGGCGCGCATGACCAGCGAACCGTTCTTGTTCAGCGTGCCGCCGGTGAGCGCGTCGCCTTCCGTTTTTTCGACCGGTAGCGGTTCGCCCGTAATCATGGATTCGTCGATGGCCGAGCGTCCCTCCAGCACCGTGCCGTCGACCGGCACGGCGTCGCCGGGGCGGATGCGCAGCTTGTCTCCGGCCTTGACGCTGTCGAGCGGCACGTCCGTCTCGGAGCCGTCGGCGCCGATCAGCCGCGCGGTCTTCGGCGCGAGGTCGAGCAGCGCGCGAATGGCCGAGCCGGTGCGCTCGCGGGCCCTGAGTTCCAGCACCTGCCCCAAAAACACCAGCGCGACAATCACGGCGGCGGCCTCGAAATAGACCGGCACGGCGCCGTCATGGCCGCGGAACTGATGCGGGAAGACATCCGGGAACAGCGTAGCGACCAGGCTGAAGAGATAGGCAGCACCGACGCCCAGCGAAATCAGCGTCCACATATTGGGGCTGCGGTTCAGGATCGACTCCCAGCCGCGATGGAAGAACGGAAACGCCGCCCACAACACCACCGGGCTCGCCAGCGCCAGCTCGACCCAGGTCTTGGCGCGGCCGTCGACGAGGTTTTCGAAGCTGAAGCCCAGCATCGGCGCCATGGCGATGGTCAGGAGGGGCACGGAGAGCGCCGCGCTGAGCCAGAACCGGCGGGTGAAGTCGACGAGCTCGGGATTCGGGCCTTCCTCGCCGGTCGGCACGCCCATCGGCTCCAGCGCCATGCCGCAGATCGGGCAGGAGCCGGGCTTGTCGCGGACGATCTCGGGATGCATCGGGCAGGTGTACTGCGTGCCCTTCGGCATCGGCTGGGGCTCGGGCCGGCCGGCGAGGTATTTTGCCGGCTCGGCTTCGAACTTGCCCTTGCAGCTGGCGGAGCAGAAATAGAAGCCCTGCCCTTCGTGGCGAACGAAGTGCTTCGCGCTCGCGCGGTCGACATTCATGCCGCAGACGGGGTCGGTGGCGGAAAGATATGCTTCCGGCTCGGCCTGGAATTTCGTGCGGCAGCGTTCGCCGCAGAAATGAAACGTCCGGCCGCCATGCTCGGCCGTCGGCTTGCCGGCCGCCGGGTCGACCGTCATGCCGCAGACAGGATCGCGAACCACCGCTTCGGCGCCGGGCGCGGCATCCTTCGCGGAGCAACAGCAGCCGCCATGCGCATGATGGCGGTGATGGTCGGAATGGGTCATGGCCAGGCCTCTGAATCTCGAACTTGAGGCGGAGGTAGTGCTTCCAGTAACTGGAAGGTCAAGGGCCGGTTTGGATTTTTGCGGCTTTGGTCTTGCAGCCGCGTATCCTGGCTATTGCTCACCGCTGAAAACGCGGCGGCCGGCCCCATACACAGCGCCGCGAAAACAGGCTATAGACGCCGCCGAATGGCAAAGATCTCCCTGAAACTCGACGAAATCATCGATGGCGACGCGCTGCGCCGCGACTTGACCGCGCTGACGGCGGCGAGCGCCGGCGACGGTCCAGGACCGGCTGTTCGCACGGCCGTCCTCCAGCTACTCAAGGCCAGGATGGCGGAAGGGCGAAAGATCGCCGAAGCCATGCTCAAGCAGGATGGCGGCGGCAATGCCTGCGCCGAGCGGCTCTCGCATCTGATGGATGAACTGATCCGGGCGCTCTATGATTTCGCCGCCACCCATGTCTACCGGGTCAAGAACCGGTCCGCGGCCGAGCGCATGGCGGTCGTTGCCGTCGGCGGCTACGGCCGCGGCACGCTGGCGCCGGGATCCGACATAGACCTGCTTTTCCTGCTGCCCTACAAGCAGACCCCATGGGGCGAGCAGATCGTCGAATACATGCTCTACATGCTGTGGGACATGGGGCTGAAGGTCGGCCACGCCACCCGCAACATCGACGAGTGCCTCAGGCTCTCGCGCAGCGACATCACCATCCGCACCTCGATCCTGGAAGCGCGATTCCTGTGGGGCGAACACAAGCTCTATGACGAGCTGCTCACCCGCTTCGACCACGAAGTGGTGCGCACCACTGGGCCGGAATATGTGCAGGCCAAGCTTGCCGAGCGCGACGAGCGCCACGCCAAGGCCGGCGAAAGCCGCTACCTGGTCGAACCCAATGTCAAGGACGGCAAGGGCGGCCTGCGCGACCTACAGACGCTGTTTTGGATCGGCAAATATTTCTATCGCGTGCGCACCGGCGAGGAGCTGGTCGAAAAGGGCGTCTTCACCGAGGCCGAATATCGCGAATTCCAGAAGGCCGAGGATTTCTTGTGGGCGGTGCGCTGCCACATGCATTTCCTCACCGGCAAGGCGGAGGAGCGGCTGCATTTCGACATCCAGCGCGAGATCGCCGAGCGTCTGGGCTATACGACGCATCCCGGCCTGTCGGCGGTCGAGCGCTTCATGAAGCACTATTTCCTCGTCGCCAAGGATGTCGGTGACCTGACCCGCATCTTCTGCGCGGCGCTCGAGGAAGAGCAGGCCAAGCACGTGCCGGGCTTCAACCGCATCTTCCTCACCTTCTCGCGGCGCAAGCGCAAGCTTGCCGGCACCTCCGACTTCATCGTCGACAACCACCGCATCAACATCGCCGACGACAGCGTGTTCGAGCGCGATCCGGTCAACCTGCTCAGGCTGTTCTGGTTCGCAGACAAGCACGGGCTGGAGTTCCACCCCGACGCGCTGAAGCTGCTCACCCGCTCGCTCGGGCTCGTCAACAAGTCGCTCCGGCGCGACGAGGAAGCCAACCGGCTGTTCCTCGACATACTGACGTCGGACCGCAATGCCGAGCTCAATCTCAGGCGCATGAACGAGGCCGGGCTGCTCGGCAGGCTGATCCCGGACTTCGGCAAGATCGTCGCCATGATGCAGTTCTCGATGTACCACCACTATACGGTGGACGAGCATCTGATCCGCTGCATCGGCGTGCTGGCCGAGATCGAGCGCGGCGACGGCGCGAAGGTGCATCCGCTGTCGCATACGCTGATGCCGGGACTGAAGAAGAGCCGTGAGGCGCTCTATGTCGCCGTGCTTTTGCACGACATCGCCAAGGGCCGGCCGGAGGACCATTCGGAAGCCGGGGCCAGGATCGCGCGGCGCATTTGTCCGCATATGGGATTGTCGGCGGCCGACACCGAGACCGTCGCCTGGCTGGTAGAGAACCATCTGGTGATGTCGATGACGGCGCAGACGCGCGACCTCAACGACCGCAAGACGATCGAGGATTTCGCCTCCATCGTACAGTCGGTCGAGCGGCTGAAGCTGCTTTTGATCCTCACCGTCTGCGACATCAGGGGCGTCGGGCCGGGCGTGTGGAATGGCTGGAAAGGCCAGCTGCTGCGCACACTCTATTTCGAGACGGAGCTGCTTTTGACCGGCGGCTTTTCCGAGGTATCGCGCGCCGAGCGCACGACGGCGGCGCGCGAGCGGCTGGCCGAGGCGCTGGCGGCATGGCCGGCGAAGGAGCGCAAACGCTACGTCGCCCTGCACTACGAGAACTATCTGCTTACCGTCGATCTGCCCGACCAGTTGCGGCACGCCGAGTTCGTCCGCGAGGCGGATGCGGCAGGCAAGAAGCTCGCCACCATGGTCAAGACGCATGAGTTCGAAGCGGTGACCGAGATCACCGTGCTGGCGCCGGACCATCCGCGCCTGCTTTCGATCATCGCCGGGGCATGTGCCGCGGCCGGCGGCAACATCGTCGACGCGCAGATCTTCACCACCTCGGACGGGCGGGCGCTGGACTCGATCCTGATCTCGAGGGAGTTCGACCTCGACGAGGACGAGCGCCGGCGCGCCGAGCGGGTCGGCCGGCTGATCGAGGACGTGCTGTCCGGCAAGAGCTGGCTGCCCGAGATGATCGAGAAGCGCACCAAGCCGAAGCGCGGCGCCAAGGCTTTCAGGATTCCGCCCCGCGCCGAGATCCGAAACACGCTGTCGAACCGCTTTTCGGTGGTCGAGGTCGAGGGGCTGGACCGGCCGGGCCTGCTGTCCGAGATCACCGGGACGCTGTCGGACCTGTCGCTCGACATCGCCTCGGCGCATATCACCACCTTCGGCGAGAAGGTCATCGACACGTTTTACGTCACCGACCTGACCGGACTGAAGATCGACAGCCCGACGCGCACCGCCACCATCCACAAGCGGCTGATCGATACGCTCGAAGGCAATTCGTCCGAACGCAACGGCAAGGCCAAGGCAGCGGCCGAGTGACCATCCATTTGACGCAATTTTTCTGGCAGTCGTCCCCAGCATGAGCCTAGTCAAGAAATTCGCCACCGTCGCTTCCGGCACGCTGATGAGCCGCGCGCTGGGTTTCGGCCGTGAGATGCTGATGGCGGCGGCACTCGGCACCGGACCGGTCGCCGACGCCTTCAACGCCGCCTTCCAGTTCCCCAACACCTTCCGCCGGCTGTTTGCCGAGGGCGCCTTCAACGCCGCTTTCGTGCCGCTGTTCGCCAAGGAGATCGAGCAGCATGGCACCGAAGGCGCCAAGCGCTTTTCGGAGGAAGTGTTCGGTGTGCTGTTTTCGGCGCTTTTGGCACTGACAATCGCGATGGAACTGGCGATGCCGCTGATCGTGCGCTATCTGGTGGCGCCGGGCTTTGCCGACATTCCAGGCAAGTTCGAGACGACCGTCCGGCTTGCGACGATCATGTTCCCGTACCTGATCTGCATGTCGCTCGGCGCCATGATGGCCGGCATGCTGAACTCGCTGCGCCGCTATTTCGCGGCGGCGATCGCGCCCGCCTTCCTCAACATCATCCTGATCGGCGTGCTCGCCTATGCCTGGTATCACGGGCTGGACGCGCATGATGTCGGTTTCGGCTTGTCCTGGGGCGTGCTGGCGGCAGGCATTGTGCAGCTTGCCATCGTCTGGATAGCGGTGCGCAATGCCGGCATCTCGATCGGCTTCCGCTGGCCGAAGATGACGCCCAACGTCAAGAGGTTGCTGATCCTGGCGCTGCCGGCGGCGATCACCGGCGGCATCACCCAGATCAACCAGCTGATCGGCACGGCGATCGCCTCGGCGCAGAACAGCGCGGTGTCGTCGCTCGCCTATGCCGATCGCATCTACCAGCTGCCGCTCGGCGTCGTCGGCGTGGCCGTCGCCATCGTGCTGTTGCCGGAACTGTCGCGGGCGCTGAAATCGGGCAATCTGATCGAGGCCGCCAATCTGCAGAACCGCTCGGTCGAGTTCACCTTGTTCATGACCTTGCCGGCGGCAGCGGCGCTCTGGGTGATGTCGGAACCGATCGTGCGGCTGGTCTATGAGCGCGGCGCCTTCGCCGCCAACCACTCGACGCCGATCGTCGCCTCGATCCTGGCGATCTTCGGCCTCGGCCTGCCCGCCTTCGTTTTGATCAAGGCGTTCACGCCCGGCTATTTCGCGCGCGAGGACACCCGGACACCGATGATTTTTGCCGCCATCTCGGTCGGCGTGAATGTCGCCACGGCGCTGAGCTTGTTCCCGTCGATGGGCGCGCCTGGCATCGCGGTGGCCTCGGCCGTTGCCGGCTGGGTCAACGCGCTGATGCTGCTCGGCATGCTGATCAAGCGCGGCCATTGGGGCCGCGACGTGCCGCTCTTGAGACGTATTCCCCGGCTGGTGCTCTCCGCCGTAATCATGGCCGTGGCGCTTTACTTCGCGGAGCGCCACTTTGCCACACAGATTGGGCCTGGCTCGCCGCTCGTGGTGAAGGCGACGACGGTGCTTGGCCTGGTCGCCGGGGGCGCCGCGCTCTACTTCATCGCCGCCTTCGGCACCGGCGGCGCCGATTTCGGCATGGTCCGGCGCAATGTGAAACGTCGTTCACCCAAGGCGCCACCACCCGTCAGGGAACAGTCTCCAGATCCGTGAGCCGGAATTCATTGGCCGTGGAAAGCATCGGAACGCCGTAGTATCGCGCGCAAGCGTAGTGGAAGCAGTCCGCCATGTTTAGGCGGACAGCATTGTTGCGAAACCGCGAAGCGGCCTCGATGGATAGAGATGTCGCCTCGGGCGCAGGCGGAAGCTCGCGCAAGGCAATGGCCCGCTCTTCTAGAAAGCGATCTACAATCTCCGCGCTTCTTGCGACCGGAATCGCCAGCTTTTCTGGTCGCGCGAGCGCCATCGCGGCCTCCCAAACGGCTATCGCCGACGTGAACGGTGCCGATGCCTCCATGACGGCCTGCGCGCATCGCTCGGCTTCCGTCTCGTTGCTCAGGATCGCGACGATGGCTGCTGCGTCGACAAACATCAGTCGTCGCCGGAAAGTTCATCATAAACGGACTGCGGCAACGGTTTGCGCGCTTGTTCGCTAAGCTTGATTCCAAACTCGGCTCGCAGTCGCGCCGCCGTTTCCAGTGGCGTCTCGCGATTGCGCCGCCGCTCCAGGGCCTCGCGCATGGCAATCACGATTGCCTCGGTGATGCCTACCCCTTCAGCTTTGGCGAAAGCGCGCGTCAGCCTGTCGGCTTCCTTGTTGTTGATGTTGATAGTCATCGCTACATTCCTTTATGTAGTTAGAAAGATGTAGCTTATGCGTGGCAATGTCAACGTACCGATGAGCCATGCCAGCTCGGTCCGCGCCTCTTGATCGCGCGGCCGGCTTCGTCCATAAGCGCGCCGTCGCAAGACTTTCGCCGCGCGCGGTTTCCAGCCATGTGATTGGCTCCAAAACGTCTGCAACTTTTTGGAATCACGCTTATACGGCCCTCCACAAGCCATGAGGAATTCATGTCCGCCTTCAAGCCACTCGTCTTTTCGGGCGTCCAGCCGACCGGCAACCTGCATCTCGGCAACTATCTCGGCGCCATCAAGAAATTCGTCGCTCTCCAGGAACAGTCCGACTGCATCTACTGCGTCGTCGACCTGCATTCGCTGACGGCGCAGCTGGTGCATCAGGACCTGGGCGACCAGACGCGGTCGATCACCGCGGCGTTCCTGGCCTCCGGCATCGACCCGAAGAAGCACATCGTCTTCAACCAGTCGCGGGTCATGCAACACGCCGAGCTTGCCTGGATCTTCAACTGCGTGGCGCGCATCGGCTGGATGTACCGGATGACGCAGTTCAAGGACAAGGCCGGCAAGGACCGCGAGAACGCCTCGCTCGGCCTGCTCGCCTATCCGAGCCTGATGGCTGCCGACATCCTGCTCTATCGCGCCACCCATGTGCCGGTGGGCGAGGACCAGAAGCAGCATCTGGAGCTCACCCGCGATATCGCGCAGAAATTCAACAACGACTTCTCCGAGAAGATCGCCGCGCTCGGCGTCGGCGTCGAAATGCAGGTCGGCGAAGAGACGGTGAACGGTTACTTCCCGATCACCGAGCCGGTGATCGGTGGTCCGGCGGCGCGCATCATGAGCCTGCGCGACGGCTCGAAGAAGATGTCGAAGTCGGATCCGTCGGATCTCTCGCGCATCAATTTGACCGACGATGCCGACACCATCTCGAAGAAGATCCGCAAGGCCAAGACCGACCCGGAGGCCTTGCCGAGCGAGATCGACGGGCTGGAAAGCCGGCCCGAGGCCGAAAACCTCGTCGGCATCTATGCCGGTCTCGCGGAGATCTCGAAGGAAGACGTGCTGAAGGAATATGGCGGTCAGCAATTCTCCGTGTTCAAGCCGGCTCTGGCCGACCTTGCCGTGGAGAAGCTGGCGCCGATCGCTTCCGAGATGCGCCGCATCGAGGGCGACCGCGTCTATGTCGACGCGGTGCTCAAGGATGGCGGCGACCGCGCCCGCGCCATCGCCGAGGGCACGATGAAGACGGTGCGTGACATTATCGGCCTGTTGCAGGACTGACCGACGAGTTGGTCCCTTAGGACCATTGCCGCGCCAGCCGGCGGCTTGCCGCCGGTCGGCCGCAGTGGCAGATTGCGGCCGAACCATACCGAGCAGATAGACATGGTCTCCAAACGCCTCAGCCGCGAAGCCGGCCATCGCAGGAAATTCCTGACGATCATCGACGATACGCCGGAATGCGAGCGCGCAGTCGCCTATGCCTCGAAGCGGGCGCAAAGCACCAGCGGCGTGCTGGTGCTGCTCTATGTCATTGTGCCGGACGATTTTCAGCATTGGCTGGGGGTCGAGAAGATCATGCGCGAGGAAGCGAATGCGACGGCGCGCGCGGCGCTCGACGGCTATGCGAACAAGGTGCGCCAGAAGCTCGGCATCGAACCGGAGCTGGTCGTGCGCGAAGGCAAGCCCACGGAAGAAATCCACAAGCTGATCGAGGAAGACCAGGACATCGCCATCCTGGTGCTGGCAGCCGGCGCCGGCAAGGAAGGCCCTGGACCGCTGGTCAGCGCGGTTGCCGGCCGGGGAGCGGCCTTCCCCATTCCAGTCACGGTGGTGCCGCAGAATCTGTCCGACGAAGAGATCGACAGCTTAGCTTAAGCCACCTCAATCCCAGGCCTCCGCCGACCTGATCACTGCAACCACTTCAAAAGCCGTGACGGACCCGGTAAAAACATTCCGCCAGCCAGCTGTTCGGGCGACGCGTTTCGCTTGAATGTCCAGCCGATAGAGCCTATTTAGAATTATTCCAAACTATCGGCCCGGGAAGGGCCTGGAGATACCCATGTTCATCCAGACCGAATCGACGCCGAACCCGGCGACGCTGAAATTCCTGCCGGGCAAGGAAGTGCTGGGCGAAGGCACAGCCGATTTCCGCAACGCCGAAGCGGCGGCGGAGGCCTCGCCGCTGGCCGGCCGTCTGTTCGAGATCCCGGGCGTCACCGGCGTCTTCTTCGGCTATGATTTCATCACCGTGACCAAGGACGGTCCGGACTGGCAGCACCTGAAGCCGGCGATCCTCGGTGCCATCATGGAGCATTTCATGTCCGGTGCGCCGGTCATGGTCACGACCGCTCCGGCGAGCCAAGCCGGCGAGACCGGCGAGTTCTACGACAAGGCCGACGAAGAGTTGGTGCTGACCATCAAGGAACTGCTCGACACGCGCGTGCGCCCGGCCGTTGCCCAGGACGGCGGCGACATCACCTTCCGCGGCTTCGAGAACGGCACCGTGTTCCTGCACATGAAGGGCGCCTGCGCCGGCTGCCCGTCGTCGACGGCAACGCTGAAGCACGGCATCCAGAACCTGCTTCGCCACTTTGTTCCGGAAGTCCAGCAGGTCGAGCAGGTCGCCTGAGAATCCAATTCGCCGGCCGCGTAGTGCGGCGAGGCGACTTCCGACCCAAGACGCAAAAACAAAAAACCGGGCCCCAACAGCCCGGTTTTCTGTTTTTGGACGTCTTGTTGTTGCCTAGACGGTCCGCTTGCGAAAGCTTTTGGCCTCGGCCTTCGTGATCACATCACGATGACCTTGGCGCCGACCGACGTGCGGTCGTAGAGGTCGATAATGTCCTGGTTCATCAGCCGGATGCAGCCCGACGACATCGCCTTGCCGATCGAGAACCATTCCGGGCTGCCATGCAGGCGGTAGCCCATGTCGCCGCCCTTGTTGAAGAGATACATGGCGCGCGCGCCGAGCGGGTTCTTCAGGCCCGGCTCCATGCCGCCGGCGAATTTGGCGAGCTCGGGCTGGCGCTTGATCATCTGCGAGGGCGGCGTCCAGGTCGGCCATTCGCGCTTCAGCGCGATATGGGCTGTGCCGTGCCATTCAAAACCCTCGCGGCCGACGCCGATGCCATAGCGCATCGCCATGCCGTCGCCCTCGATGAAATAGAGGAACTTGTTCTGCGTATCGACGATGATGGTGCCCGGCTTCTCCGGCGAGTCGTACCGCACTTCCTGGCGGTGGTACCTGGCGGGGACCTTCTCGATCGGGATGCGCGGCAGCTGATAGCCGGCATCGGTCATCGCGCCATAGTTGTTGGTGAACATTTGCCCACCGATGGTGCTGCACCCGCTGATCGCGGTCGACAGCGCAAGAGCGGCAAGGATTGCAAATGACTTCAAGCGCATGAAAAGGTCCGATACCCCGCCTGGATGCCAGCGGCACGAGTCGGCCGCTTTGTTGTCATCATTCATGCTGGCATTTCTTTTGCTTGCCAAGCGCGCACTGCCTATATGCAAGACCTTGCAGGCGGGTAAGTGCCGAACTGCGGCATTTCCGCAACAGGCCTCACAGGATTGTGAAACAAAATCAATGAGGCGGCTCATAGAGCCGCCTGGGTTCGAGGAGAGCGCCATGAATGTCGGTGATGCCGCCGAGCGTTCCGGCCTGCCGGCCAAGACCATCCGCTACTATGAGGAGATCGGCCTGATCCGTCCGGCGCGGGCCGAGAACGGCTATCGCGATTACTCCGGCGACGATATCCATCGGCTCGCCTTCCTGCGCCGTGCGCGCAATCTCGGCTTCTCAATCGACGATTGCAGGCAGCTGATGGCGCTCTATCAGGACCGCGGCCGCGCCAGCCACGACGTGCGCGAGATCGCCGCCGCCCATGTCAGGGCGATCGAGGAGAAGCTGCGCGAATTGCAGTCGATGCGCTCGACGCTGCAGACACTGATCCACGCCTGCCACGGCGATGAGCGGCCGGACTGCCCGATCCTGGATGACATGGCGGGAGCGGCCTGAGGTCCGAGGCCTGTCAGCGCCTCCAGAAATCGCGGTGCGGGGCGAGCAACTCGTCCGCGATTTCGGCAAAGGGGCCGAAGACCGCGATCTTTTTCTGGCCAGAGGCGAATACGGTGCGCGAAGCGAGGTTCATCGTCGGATTCTCCGCGTGATCGCCGGTGAGCACCAGGAGATCGGTCTCCTCGAAGCCGTAGACCAGCCGCCCGATATTCGCCCAATACATGGTGCCGGCGCACATCGCGCAGGGTTCGCCGGTCGAGACCAGCGTGCATTGCCACAGGAACTCCGGCTCATAGGCCGCCGCGGCGCGGCGGGCGAGCTCCGTCTCGGCATGGCGCACCGTGTCGAGATTGCCCTGCCGCATCAAGACACGATCGTCCGGCCCGACAAGCACGCAACCGAACGGATGATGCCCATGCGCCGCCGCCTCGCGCGCGACGGCGTCAGCGGACCGGAGGTGGGCGAGCATCTGATCGCGGGTCATGGGAATTCCTCCACGGTGAGATTGCTGCCAGGGGATTTGATTAGCAAGAACTAAACTTTTCTTGAGCCTCCCGCTTGGCTTTGAACTCCGACCATTTCCGGTTTGGTGCTATTTTGACAACCGCACAATGAGATTGCTGGGCCATGGGCATGCAGGAAGACATCGAACGGGTCGAGCAGCATATCCGCGAGATTGAACAGCGGATCGAGCGCCAGCGCGCGGTTATCACCCAGGCCGAGGAAACCGGCTTGCCGACCGACGGCCCGCGCAACTTCCTGTGGTTCCTGAAAGAGGCATTGAGCCTGAGCCGCGACCACTTGGCTAGGCTTCTGGCGGATGATTTTCGAGCGGGGGACTCACGGTAAGGAGCCAGCATTTGTCCGGTGGCTGGGCTGTGTCGCGTGTTGGTTTAGAGCGGATTCGGTTAGAGGTCCGTGACCAGAATTGTCAAAGGCGGAAACATAGCCGGGTCTAGCTGTTCGCTAGGAGGGGCAGGATCGCGCCTCCGTTCAAAAGGCAAACCAGCAGCCGCAAAGGCATCCATCGCACATTTTGCCTCCTCAGAAATCTGGTCGCCTGTGCGAGTTGTGAAAAGAATGCCGCTCTCTGGTCTGGTAACCCCCATTGCTGCTGGCGATCTGATTTGCCAACCGCTTTGTATGAAAACTTTCTCCAACTGCGAATGAAGCCGAGAGGCTTGGGGGCTGCCCATATCCTTGACTATATCAACCATACCCGGGCGTCTCGCCAAGAAGTTCTCCATCTTGTCCAGTTGATCCTTAGACAGACTTCTAGGCTCAAGAGCTTGCAGACGCCGCTCCAAGGCTTCCATCTTATCCCGAGCTTCATCGGGCGATGCAGCTCCCAGCTTTCGTTCGTATTCGGCAATGCGGTCATCTCGGAGAGCAAGTCGGCCCGTCAGCGTAGAAACCACACCATTTTGCCAAAAGCGACCTAGCAAGAGCCCAAGCAAGATGAAGGTAACAAATGCCCAAGGCGCGGCGGTCACTACGGCCCAATTGTCCTGAATCGGCTTAAGAAAATCCATGCGCGATTCATATCAGCGCGCCCCCGATTCGTCGCCGGGTTTGTCAACCAGATAATCGCCCCTACGAGATGGGTTCAAACCGTGAACAAAATCTGGCATGGTGCCATCCATGCCCATTGTTTCCCCGATTCCCCTCAACCCTTTGATCGACGGCCGCCAGTCGGAGCGCGCCATGCTGGTGCGGCGCGGCGTGCAGCGGCTGCTGACCGAAATGGGCACGCATGTGCTGCCGGAGCTTTCCTTGGCGACAGGCCGCCGCGCCGATCTCGTCGCGCTGACCAGGCAGGGCGACATCTGGATCATCGAGATCAAATCCTCGATCGAGGATTTCCGGGTCGACCGCAAATGGCCCGACTACCGTCTGCATTCCGACCGCTTCTTCTTCGCCACCCATCCCGGCGTTCCACAGGACATCTTTCCCGAGGAATGCGGCTTCATCCTTTCCGACGGCTACGGCGCGGAGATCCTGCGCGATGCGCCCGAGCACCGCATGGCGGCTGCGACCCGCAAGGCGCTGATGCTGCGGATGGCCCGCGCGGGCGCCGCCCGGCTGCTGGCGGCTGAGCTTGCCGGCGTCGCGGTGCCGGCGCTTGATGGCGAGAGCGAGTAGCGCCTGTTCCTCGCCGCACGGGAGTGGCGGGAGTAGGGAGAGGTGACCCGGCGCAGCCGGGACGGAGAGGGGTTGGCGGCGCTCGGAGGTTGTCTCGATCTCCCGAAGGCTTCCCGCTGCTGATCTTCCACCGGTTCTGGCGTTCGCGACGGGCGCGCCCCGCTCCGTCCCGGCTGCGCCGGGCCACCTCTCCTCCGCTTGCGCGAGGGCGAGGAAATCGCGTCGCGGCTAGACCTAAAGCGCGTCGCGCTGAAGCGGCTTCAGGCGACGCGCTTTAGGTCGTTGCTTGATGCATGTCGTTATCGCAAAACCGCTGCACACTTTTGCGCGACATGCATTAGTCCACGTCCTCGTCCACCCCACTCGCCGCCGGCGCCATGAGCAGGACGGCGGCGCCCAGCAGCGCGGCAAGCAGCGAGCCTGCTAGAATGCCGACCTTCACCGCATCCTGAAGCGCCGGGTCGCTGGCGAAGGCGAGCAGGCCGATAAACAGGCTCATGGTGAAGCCGATGCCGCAAAGCAGCGAAATGCCCAGCATGTGCAGCCAGCCGGCATTGACCGGCAGGTCGGCGAGGCCGAAGCGGATCGCGAGCGCCGAGGAGCCGAAGACGCCGACCAGCTTGCCGAGAACCAGGCCGGCGGCGACGCCGAGCGTCAGCGGCTCGACAAGGGCCGCAAAGCTCAGGCCGCCGAGCGAGACGCCGGCATTGGCGAAGCCGAAGATCGGGATGACGAAGAAGGGCACCAGCTTGTGCAGGCCGTGTTCCAGCCGGTGCAGCGGCGAATGCTCGAGATCGTGGCTGATGCCCGGAGAACGCTCAAGCGGGATGGTGAGCGCCAGCGCAACGCCGGCAAGCGTGGCGTGCACGCCCGACTTCAGCACCAGCACCCACAGCAGCGCGCCGAGCAGCAGATACGGCCAGAGCTTCATGGCCCGCATGCGGTTGAGCATGACCAGCAAGGCGATGACGACGAAGGCGGCCGCCAGATAGGCGAGCGACAGGCCGCTGGTGTAGAACAGCGCGATGATGATGACGGCGCCGAGATCGTCGATGATGGCGAGAGCGGTGAGGAAGACCTTCAGCGAGGCGGGCACCCGGCTGCCGAGCAGCGAAAGCACGCCGAGCGCGAAGGCGATGTCGGTGGCGGTGGGGATCGCCCAGCCGGAAAGCGCGGCCGCGTTGTCGCGATTGACGGCGACGTAGACCAGCGCCGGAACCAGCATGCCGCCGGCGGCGGCGATGCCGGGCAGCACCCGGCGCGGCCAGGTCGAGAGCTGACCATCCAGCATCTCGCGCTTGATCTCCAGCCCGACCAGCAGGAAGAACACCGCCATCAGCCCGTCATTGATCCAGTGCGAGACGCTGAGCGGTCCGAGATAGGCGTGCAGGACGGCGAAATAGGTTGTGGCCAAAGGCGAGTTGGCGACGATCAGCGCAAGGGCTGCCGCCACCATCAGGATGATGCCGCCAGCGGCCTCGCCGTCGAGGAATTCACGCAGGATCGATTTCGGCCGTTCGTCTTGCATGGTGCCTCGCTAACCTAGCCTGTTGGCCGGGAATCTGTGGTCCAATGATGCGCAACGTCAGTGGCGATGCAAGGCTTACGGGCGACACCGCAGCCGATGCTTCGAAAATTGGCCGAACGTACGTCTCTTCGTCATCCACGGGCGAAGCAAGGAGCGAAGCGACGCAGCGCAGACCTGAGGAGCGGTGCCGACGGCGCAGAATTCTGCTCCACTGCATCCTCCGGCCAAGGTCACGGCATGGATCCTCGGGTCTCCGCGTCCGCTTCGCTCCCGCTCCGCCCGTGCATGACGACGCTTGCCTAGCGCGGAGCCCGCTTCGCGAGGATACGCTGCAGGGTGCGCCGATGCATGTTCAGCCGGCGCGCCGTCTCGGACACGTTGCGGTCGCACATTTCGTAGACGCGCTGGATGTGCTCCCAGCGCACGCGGTCGGCCGACATCGGGTTTTCCGGCGGCGCCGCGCGCTCGCCTGAGGTACGGGTAAGCGCGGCGAAGACGTCGTCGGCATCGGCGGGCTTGGAGAGGTAGTCGATGGCGCCGAGCTTCACCGCTGTCACCGCGGTGGCGATGTTGCCGTAGCCGGTCAGGATGATCGCGCGGGCGTCGTCGCGTCTCTCGCGAATGGCGGCAACGACATCGAGGCCATTGCCGTCGCCGAGCCGCATGTCGACCACCGCATAGGCCGGCGGATGGGCGCGCGCCTTGGCGACCGCCTCCTCCACGCTCTCCGCCGTCTCGACCACGAAGCCCCGGGTCTCCATCGCCCGGGCGAGCCGAGTGAGGAACGGCTTGTCGTCCTCGACGATGAGCAGCGAGGTGTCCTCGCCCTCCACCATTGCAACAGTCGTTTCGTCTCCGCTCATCTTATCGGCATCCTACTGACTTGAACCACCTCGCCCCGGAACGAATTCTAGCCAATGCGCCTTAAGTCCTTGTTTCCAGGCACGCCGTTTGCCAAAAAAGCTGCACGGTTTTGGGCGGCATGCCTTACTTTTACGCAGATACAGTCCCGCAAGGGCAATGTCCAATTTTTACAGCCGGCAACAGAGCTGCCATGCAGTAATTGCAGGGCTTTTCACCGTTTCGCAATTCCGGACGGAAAACTACGGCGAAGTCGCCGAGCCCAACCGCTGCGCACTTTTCCTGGAATTGCTTTAGGCATTGTCGAACATGGTGGCCGACGCCTGGTCCTGGTTGAGGAAGACGCCGCGCGGCCATGCGATCTGCACCACCGCGCCTTCGCCGAGCCCGCTCGAATTGCGGAAATCGATGGTGGCGCCCGATCGTTCCAGCAAGGTCTTGGCGATGAACAGCCCTAGCCCCAGGCCGCCGCCGGCCTCCGTGCCCTGGCGCGTCGACATATAGGGCTCGCCGATGCGGTCGATGATCTCGGCCGGAAAGCCCGGCCCGTCATCGGTGATCGAGAAGATGACCTTGTCATTGTCCCAACTCCAGCCGACAGTGACCGACTTGCGGGCGAAATCGACGGCATTCTCGACCAGGTTGCCGAGCCCGTAGATGACGCCGGGGCTGCGCTGGCCGACGGGCTCGGGGCCGATACACTCGCCGGGCCGCAGCCGGATCGAGATGCCGAAATCGCGATGCGGCGCCGTCACCTCCTCGACCAGCGAGGTGAGCGGCATGCGCGACAGATGCGCTTCGCCTTCCGACGAAAGGCTGGTCAGCCGCTTCAGGATCTCGCGGCAACGCTCGCTCTGGGAGCGCAGGAGCTTCACGTCCTCGCCGTATTTCGGGTCCTTGCCGAGCGCCTTTTCCATCTCCTTGGCGACGACGGTGATGGTCGCCAAGGGCGTGCCGAGTTCGTGCGCGGCCGCCGCCGCCAGCCCGTCCAGCGCCGACAGATGCTGCTCGCGCTGCAGCACCAGTTCGGTGGCGGCCAGCGCGTTGGCGAGGAGGCGCGCCTCCGCCGCGACGCGGAAGGCATAGATGGCGGTGAAGGCGATCGAGGCGAACACCGCCATCCACATGCCGGCGACATAGATGAACGGCATCGGCAACGGCGCGTCCTCATACCAGGGCAGTGGCAGGTGGAAGAACACCAGCAACGTGGCGGCTATCATGACCAGCGCGCCCAGCACCGCGGTCATGGGCAGCGGCAGCGAAGCGGCCGAGATGACGACCGGGACCGAAAGCAGCACGCAAAACGGGTTGGTCAGGCCGCCGGTCATGTAGAGCAGGCCGGTGAGCTGGATGCCGTCGAAGGTGAGAATCGCGAAGGCCGAAAGCGGGGTCAGGCGGTGCGCCGCCGGATAGCGGAAGGTGAGCCACAGATTCATCCAGGCCGAACAGGCGATCAGCGCGAAGCACATCGACACCGGCAGCGGGAATTTTAGGCCATAGGCGACGACCAGCACGGTCAGGCTCTGGCCGACGATGGCCAGCCAGCGCAGGCGGATGAGCGTGTTGAGCCGCAGCCGCTGGCTTTGCTGGGAATCGGGCGCGCGCAGGATGTTGATCATCGACTTACGATTATAACCGCGGGAGGGTAAGCGCTAGTAGCGCTGTAAAGGCGACTTGAGCGATTGGCAGCCGGTGTTTCGGTTCACCATCATGAGCGCTTGGTGGTTGGCCGGGGCCGTCGCGACTTCGTCATCCACGGGCGGAGCGACGCGAAGCGGAGCGCAGACCCGAAGATCCATTCCGTTACCTCGATCGTAGAGAGCAGCGGAGGGAATTCTGAACCGTGGCAACGCGTCGACGTCGCGGAATGGATCCTCGGGTCTGCGCGCGTCGCTTCGCTCCTTGCTCCGCCCGTGGATGACGAAGTGATGGGCGTTTGCGCCAATCGCCAACATATGCCGTCCGCTAACGCGAGGCTCGCCAAAACTTCTGGGCAGCCTACGTTCCGCGGGGCTTGGCACGGCTGGTGGCGGCGGCCAGCAGCGGGTTTTCCGGCCAGACATGCTTTGGATAGCGACCGCGCATATCGGCGCGCACATCCGCCCAGGAGCCGCGCCAGAAGCCGAGGAGATCGCGCGTCGTCTGCATCGGGCGGTGTGCCGGCGACAGCAATTCGAGCGTCAGCGGAACGGTTCCGTTTGCGATCGCCGGATGACGATCGAGGCCGAACAGTTCCTGCACGCGGATCGAAAGCACCGGCCACTCGCCGTCATAGCGGATCGGCACGTGGCTGCCGGACGGCGCCTCGAAATGGGTCGGCGCCAGCGCGTCGACCTTGCGCTGCAGGTCGTGCGGGACCAAGGCCATGAGTGCCGACGACAAAGTCGCCGGCTTGATGGCCGCGAAAGAGGCGTCGCCGGCGAGAAACGGCAGGAGCCAATCGTCGAGGCCCTCGACCAGCGCTTCATCCGAAATGTCGGGCCAGGGCGCTCCAAGGCCGCGATGCAGCCAGCCGAGCCGCTGCCGCAACGTCTCGGCATCCTTGCCCCAATCGAGCAGAGCCAGACCGTGCTCCCGTAAAGCGTCGAGGATAGCCTGATCGGCAGCGGCGCCCGACGGCGCCGGCAGCATACGCTCGGACAAGGTGATGGCGCCGAGCCGCGCGGTCTCGCGCACACGCACGGCGCGGCGCTCGCGGTCGAAGGTCGTCTCGCGCTTCGTCTCGATGCGATCGGCAAGAGCGGCGCGGATATCGGCTTCGACGACCGGCGCGGCGGCGGTGATGCGGGCGTTCTGCGCCTTGCCCTGCAGGTCGGCGACCACCAGCCAGGTCTCATTGGCGAGCGGATCGGCGGCTTCGACCATGGCGCCCGAGCCGTTGGCGAGCACGAAGCGGCCGCGCTCGCCGCGCGCCCTCGCCACCCGATCCGGCCAGGCATGGATCAGGAGCGAGCCGGCGGAGCCCGCCTCGCCACCCTGCCCGCCGCCGGCCTGTCTGGCCAAACGCTCGGCGAGCTGCCTGGCGGCGTTGGCGCGCGGCGATTTCTCGCCACGAAAGCGGATCAGGCGGCGTTCGAGATCGGCGCTGTCGCCGCCCAATCCGCGCTCGGTCAGCAATACGGCAAGTGTCGCCGCTTCCTGCGCATGACCGCCTCTCACCGCTTCGGCCACCATATGCGCCAACCGCACCGGCAATGCCAGCTTGCGCATGGCAGCACCCGCCTTCGTCAGCCGGCCGGCATCGTCGATGGCATGAAGCGCCTTCAGCAGCACCCTCGCCTCGCTGAGCGCCGGGGCCGGCGGCGGATCGAGGAACGAAAGGCTGGACGGATCGGCGACGCCGAAGGCGGCGCAGTCGAGCAGCAGTCCGGACAGATCGGCCTCGAGGATTTCCGGCGGCGAGAAGGCGGGAAGCGACGCGGTCTGCTCGGCCCGCCACAGGCGAACCGCCACGCCGGCTTGAGTGCGGCCGGCGCGGCCGGCGCGCTGGTCGGCCGAAGCCTTGCTGACGCGCACCGTCTCAAGCCTGGTCAGGCCGCTCGCCGGCTCGTAGCGCGGCAGGCGCGACAGGCCGGAATCGATGACGACACGCACGCCGTCGATGGTGATCGAGGTCTCGGCGATCGAGGTCGCCAGCACCACCTTGCGGCGGCCGGCCGGCGCCGGTCTGATCGCCTGATCCTGCGCCCGGTTGTCGAGCTGGCCGTAGAGCGGAACGATGTCGGTGTCGGCGGCGACATTGCCCTGAAGCCGCTCGGCGGTGCGCTCGATCTCGCGCTGTCCGGGCAGGAAGGCGAGCACGCTGCCCTGCTCGCCGGCCAGGGCCGCGCGCACGGCCTTGGCCATGGCGTCCTCGATCGCCAGGCCGGCCGGCCGTTCGTCGTAGCGGACCTCGACCGGATATGCGCGGCCCTCGCTTTCGATCACCGGTGCCTGCGCCAGAAGCCTCGCGACGCGGGCGCCGTCGAGCGTCGCCGACATGACCAGCAGACGCAGGTCAGGCCGCAGCGCGCCCTGCACGTCGAGCGCCAGCGCCAGGCCGAAATCGCCGTCGAGCGAGCGCTCATGGAATTCGTCGAAGATTACCGCCGAAACGCCGGGCAGTTCCGGGTCGTCGAGAATCATGCGGGAGAGCACGCCTTCGGTGACGACCAGGATTTTTGTCCGCGCCGACGTGCGGTTCTCCATGCGCATGGCATAGCCGACCGTGCCGCCGGGTTCCTCGCCGAGCAGCTCGGCCATGCGGCGGGCAGCGGCGCGGGCGGCCAGCCGGCGCGGTTCGAGCAGCACGATCCGGCCTTTGCCCAGCCAGGGCGCGTCGAGCAGCGCCAGCGGCACCAGCGTCGTCTTGCCGGCGCCGGGCGGCGCCACCAGCACGGCGCTGCTGCGCTGCGAGAGCGCTTCGCCGAGCGCCGGCAGCACGGCAGTGACCGGAAGCTCCGGCAGGGGTTTCGTCGTCATCTGGCCCGCATATCAGCGGTCGCGGTGGCCATGCAACTTGCCAGACCGGTGCGCGGTCAAAGCCTGGTGCGCGAAAACGGGTTCCAGCGCACGGTGCCGAGCCTCACCTCTTCGCGCACCATCGTCAGAAGGCCGGAGGCGCCGACCACCGCCAGGCCGACCAATGACAGCCAGTCGGGATATTCCTGGAAGAACAGCGCGCCGAGGATGACCGCCCAGACGATCTGCGAGTAATGCGTCGGCGCGATGCGGTTCGCGGGCGCGTATTTGACCGCAAGCAGTTGCAGCAGTTGTCCGCCGGCGGTGAAGACACCGGCCAGCATCAGCCAGACCAATTGCCCGAGATTGGGGAGCGAGAACGACGTCGCGGCCGCGCCGACGCCGTTGAAGACAAGGCCATAGCCGACCAGCGCGCCGAGGATGGTCGTGCGCTTTTCCTGCTGGGCGAGCGAGCGCATCAGGATGACGCTGGTAGCGGCGAGGAAGGCGTTGGCGAAGGCGGCGAGATGGCCGAGATGCAATTCACGAAAGCCCGGCCGCACCACCAGCATGACGCCGGCGAAGCCGGCGACCACGGCCAGCCACCGCCAGGGACCGACCTTTTCCTTCAGGATGACCGTCGACAGGATGGTGACCAGCAGCGGCGCCAGGAAGATCAGCGCGTAGACTTCCGCCAGCGGAATGGTGGTGAAGGAATAAACGCTGAGCACACCCGACGCGATGCCCGCCAAGGCGCGCGCCTGCACCGCCCACGGCCTTTTGGTGCGCCAGAAATCGCGCCAGCGTTCGTCATTGGGCTTGGTGAAGAACAGAAAGCAGCCGGCAAACAAGGTCGAGAAGAAGCCGATCTCGAAGACGGTGAACTGCCCGCCCAGGCTCTTGATGACCCCGTCGCTGAACGAATAGCTTGCATAGGCGATCAGGGCGAGCAGGATTCCGTTCGGCATACCATTTCCGGGAGAGAAGACGTGAAGATACTGGCGCTGGGGGCACATCCCGACGACATCGAGATATTCATGTTCGGTACGCTGGCCGCCTATGCGGCGCAAGGCGCAGAGCTGGCTTTTGCGATAGCCACCGATGGGGCCAAGGGCGGCAAGGGCGACCCGAAGGCGCTTGCCCGCCTGCGGCGCGAGGAAGCGGCCAAGGCGGCGGGCCTGTTCGGCGTCGAACCGCGTTTCCTCGACTTTCCCGACGGCGCGCTCATTGCCGATGCAGCGTTGATTTCGGTGCTGAAGACGCTGATCGGCGAGGTGAAACCCGACCTCGCGATCACCCATGCGCCCTACGACTATCACGGCGACCATCGCGCCCTGTCCGATGGCGTGCGCATGGCCGCATCCTTCGCCGTCCCTGTGCTGCATGCCGATACTCTCGGCGGCACCGGCTTTTCGCCGACGCATTATGTCGAGATCTCGCATCACTGGGAGATCAAGGCGAAGGCGATCCGCGCGCACCAGTCGCAAGGTCCGGAGCACTATGTGCACAGGGCACGCCTCCAGAACGAGTTTCGCGCCGGCCAGTGCAACGGCGCCGCCGGCGCACGGGCCGAGGCCTTCCGCTTCGAGCCGACCTTCCCCTTCGCCGACATACGCGCGCTCTTACCGCCGGCGCCGCCGATCCGGCCGATAACGGCAAGCCCTGGCCCCGCCGACCGGGCCGGCTGACCGCGGCGGGTGCAGCGTCCGGCGACCATTTCCCAACGATTTCAATCACCCGTTTCGCCATGCTGCGGCGCAGCAACGAATTCGCTTGCGTTGTTTAGTAAAAATGGCATCACTAAACAAATTACTAAACATCGGCGGCGCATCGCGCACCATAGCGACGCATAGCGCGCCGTGTTCAGGCCCTCGGAGGAGCGAGGGTTGAGGGGCTCTTGAAACCGTCATCCGGACGCGTTTCGCAAATGGGAGGTAAGGCATGAAATCGACCTTGAAACTGGCGTTGGGACTGGCCTCGGCGATCTTTGCGTCGACAGCCGTCTCGAACGTCGCGCATGCGGAAGACCTGACGCTGTGCTGGGCGGCCTGGGATCCGGCCAACGCGCTCGTGGAACTGTCCAAGGACTTCACCAAGGAAACCGGCATCGGCATGAAGTTCGAGTTCGTGCCGTGGACCAATTACGCCGACCGCTTCCTCAACGAGCTCAACTCGCATGGCAAGCTCTGCGATCTGATCATTGGCGACAGCCAGTGGATCGGCGGCGCCGCCGAGAACGGCCATTACGTCAAGCTGAACGACTTCTTCGACAAGGAGAAGATCAGCATGGACGATTTCGTGCCGGCAACCGTGGTCGGCTATTCCGAATGGCCGAAGAACACGCCGAACTACTGGGCGCTGCCGGCCATGGGCGACGTCGTCGGCTGGACCTATCGCAAGGACTGGTTCTCCAAGCCCGAGCTGCAGAAGGAATTCAAGGAAAAGTATGGCTGGGACCTCGCCCCGCCGACCACCTTCGACCAGCTGAAGCAGATCGCCGAATTTTTCCAGAAGCGGCAGATCGACGGCAAGACCGTCTATGGCGCCTCTATCTACACAGAGCGCGGCTCGGAAGGCATCACCATGGGCGCCATGGACGTGCTCTACAGCTACGGCTTCCAGTATGAGAACCCGAAGAAGCCCTACGAGATGGAAGGCTTCGTCAATTCCGAGAAATCGGTGAAGGGACTGGAATTCTACAAGGCGCTGTATGATTGCTGCACGCCGCCCGGCGCCTCCAACAGCTACATGGGCGAAGGCGTCGACGCCTTCAAATCCGGACAGGTGGCGATGCATATGAACTTCGCCTTCACCTGGCCCGGCCTGCAGAAGGACGAGAATGTCGGCGGCGACAAGATCGGCTATTTCGTCAATCCGAAGGGTCCCGACGGCGACCAGTTCGCGCAACTCGGCGGCCAGGGTATCTCGGTGGTTTCCTACTCCGACAAGCAGGAATCGGCGCTGAAATACATCAAGTGGTTCGCCAACAAGGACGTGCAGGCCAAGTGGTGGTCGCTCGGCGGCTATTCCTGCCTGAACTCGGTGGTCAAGGACCCGAAATTCCCGTCCAGCCAGCCCTATGCGCAGGCCTTCCTCGACTCGATGGCCATCGTGAAGGATTTCTGGGCCGAACCCAGCTACGCGCCGTTGCTGCAGGCCTCGCAGAAGCGCTTCCATGACTATGTCGTGGCCGGCCAGGGCTCGGCCAAGGACGCGCTTGACGGTCTGGTCAAGGACTGGACGCAGGTGTTCCAGGACGACGGCAAGATGTAACCGCTCCTCCCGAGCAACATCGACGCGTCCCGTGCCGCCCTTGGCACGGGACGCAGTTCAGATAAATTCCATAGCCGAGACTTACCCGTGACCGAAGCAGGACTTACCATGCTCAATCGGACTGCGGACAACGTTGCCCGGGCGACGCCTGAGCCGTTGGCCAAGAAGATCCGGGGCATCAGCGACAAGGGCCTCGCCTGGCTGTTCATCTCGCCGACGATCCTTTTGCTGTTGGCCATCAACATCTTCCCGCTGTTCTGGGCGATCTATCTCTCCTTCACCAATTATCGCGCCAACCGCCCCAACGAGGTGGTGAAGAACCTCGGGCTCGCAAATTACCAGCGCATCCTTGGCGACCAGGACATCTGGATCGCCATGCAGACGACGGCGCATTTCGTGTTCTGGACGATCCTCTTGCAGACCGTCATCGGCTTCACGCTGGCCTGGCTGATCGACCGCAAGTTCCGTGGCCACGCCTTCTGGACCACCATCATCCTGGTGCCGATGATGTTGTCGCCGGCTGTGGTCGGCAATTTCTGGCGCTTCCTCTACGAGCCGCAGATCGGGCTGTTCTCCTATGTCATCTCCTTCGTCACCGGTATTCCGCCGACGAATGTCCAGATGCTGTCCAATGTCGAACTGGCGCCGTGGGCAATCATCATCGTCGACACGTGGATGTGGACGCCTTACGTCATGCTGATCTGCCTCGCCGGCCTGCGCTCCATTCCCGAATACATCTATGAAGCGGCCGAGGTCGACCGCGCCTCCAACTGGCGCCAGTTCTGGTCGATCACCCTGCCGATGGCGCTGCCCTTCATCATGCTGGCCGTGTTGTTCCGCGGCATCGAGAACTTCAAGATGTTCGACATGGTCAACCTGCTGACCGGCGGCGGACCGGGCTCGACCACGGAAGTCGCCTCGATCACGCTGAAGCGGCAGGCCTTCGAGAGCTGGCGCACCGGCTATTCCTCGGCCTTCGCCATCATCCTGTTCGTCGCCGTGTTCGGGCTGGCCAACATCTACGTCAAGGCGCTCAACAAGGTGAAGCAGAGATGAGCCTGACCACCGCCCATTCCGTCGTAGCACCCTCGTCGAACGCGAAGCTGATCGCCGGCACGATCATCATAGCCTATGCGCTGATCTCGATCGTGCCGCTGTTGTGGATCTTCGCCACCAGCTTCAAGACGCCGCCGGATTCGATCGCCTACCCGCCGAAGATTGTCTTCCAGCCGAGCATCGAGGGCTATTGCAACCTGTTCACGACCCGCACCCGGCAGACGCCGGAATACATCAACTCGCTCGGGCCGGCGACCGGCTTCTGCGACGAGACGGTGCGCAAGCGCAACATGGTGATCGCCGGGCCGTCGAACTTCCTGCCGCGCTTCGTCAACTCGCTGATCATCGCCTTCGGCTCGACCTTCTGCGCGGTGTTCCTCGGCACGCTCTCGGCCTATGGCTTCTCACGCTTCAAGGTGCCTTTGGCCGACGACCTTCTGTTCTTCATCCTGTCGACGCGCTTCATGCCGCCGATCGCGGTGGCGATCCCGATCTACTTGATGTATCGCGAACTCGGCCTCTCCGACACCGCGCTCGGCATGATCCTGCTCTACACCGCGGTCAACGTCTCTTTGGCGGTCTGGCTGCTCAAGGGCTTCATCGACGAGATCCCGCGCGAATACGAGGAGGCCGCGATGATCGACGGCTATACGCGGCTGCAAGCCTTCTGGCGCACCGTGCTGCCGCAGGCGACCACCGGCATCGCCGCGACCGCCATCTTCTGCCTGATCTTTGCCTGGAACGAATATGCATTCGCAGCGCTCTTGACCTCCGGCACGGCGCAGACAGCGCCGCCCTTCATCCCGACCATCATCGGCGAGGGCGGCCAGGACTGGCCGGCGGTGGCGGCGGGCACGACCATCTTCCTGGTGCCGATCCTCGTCTTCACCATTCTGCTGCGCAAGCAGCTCCTGCGCGGCATCACCTTCGGCGCGGTGCGCAAATGAGCGGTGTGGGAATAAGTCGACCCCCACTCCGTCGAGCTTCGCCCGACACCTCTCGCCCGATCGACGGGGTAGAGGAAGGGCGCGAACTTCATTCAGCCAGGCTCCCTTCCTCTCCCTCCGGAGGGGGAGAGGTGGCGCTGCGAAGCAGCGACGGAGTGGGGGAATCACCTGGCAACCATCTCTCCCCTTGAACGAGAAGAAAGGGAGGAACGCATGAGCCGCACCGTTGTCTCCAAGCGCTCCTCTTGGCCCCGCTGGGCAAGGCGCGGCCTGATGGAAAACATCGCGACAGCGATCATCGCGATCGGCTTCCTGATGCTGTTCCAGCCCTTCGCGCTGTCGCTCTACACCTATTCCTTCATCACCATGCTTGCCGGTACGGTCATGTTCATCATCGTCTCGAAATTCCCGGAATAACGATGGCCGAGATCCGTGTTCAAAACCTGAGGAAAGCCTTCGGCGCATTCGTCGCCGTGCAGGATTCCAATTTCGTGGTCGAGGACGGCGAGTTCTTCGTCATGCTCGGCCCGTCCGGCTGCGGCAAGACGACGACGCTGCGCATGATCGCCGGCCTCGAGCTGCCGACCGGCGGCAAGATCCTGCTCGGCGGCGAGGACGTCAGTATGCGCCGGGCGCGCGAGCGCGACATCGCCTTCGTCTTCCAGCTCTTCGCGCTCTACCCGCATATGAACGTGCGCCGGAATATCGGCTTTCCGTTGCTGGCGCAGGGCATGGCGTCGGCCGAGATCCGCAGCCGCGTCGAGGAGACCGCCAAGCTGCTGCGTATCGACCATCTGCTGGACAAGTCGGTCTCCGGCCTCGCCGGCGGCGACCGCCAGCGCGTCGCGCTCGGCCGCGCCATCGTGCGGCGGCCGAAATGCTTCCTGATGGACGAGCCGCTCGGCACGCTCGATACCGAGTTCCGCGACCTGATGGTGCATGAGCTGCGCGAGCTGCACAACCGCATCCACGCCACGACCGTCTATGTCACGCACGACCAGATGGAAGCCATGTCCATGGCCGACAAGATCGCGGTGATGAACCACGGCGTCATCGAGCAGTTCGGCACGCCGCGCGAGATCTACGACCGGCCGACGACGATGTTCGTCGCCGATTTCATCGGCTCGCCGCCGATGAATTTCCTGAAATTCGGCGGCGGGCTTGCCAGGGGCGCGAAGGAGATCGTCGTGCAGGGCGCCAAGGTGGCGGTGCCGGAAGTGCGCGAGGATATCGCCCCGGCCGACATGGCGCTCGGTATCCGGCCCGAGCACATCCGCTTCGACGATGCCTCGAAGCTGCGCGGCGCCATCTACGGCACCGAATATCTCGGCACCACGCAGATCGTCGCGGTCGAGACGGCCGACGGCATCATCAAGGCGCGGGTGCCGGCCGGCATCCATCTCAGCCCCGGCGAACAGGTCGGACTGGCCTTGAGCAGCGCCCGGCTGTCGCTGTTCGAAAAGGGCTCCGGACGTGCGGTCAGGACCGCCATGCATGATCAAGCAGCGGAGGCGCGCCATGGCTGATGTCCACATCAAGGGCGTGACCAAGAGCTTCGGCGACACCGTCGCGATCAACGATCTCGACCTTGCCATCAAGGACGGCGAATTCGTCGTGCTGCTCGGTCCGACCGGCGCCGGCAAGACGACGACGCTGAGGCTGGTCGCCGGGCTGGAGCGGCCGGACAGCGGCACGATCCATATCGGCGGCCATGACGCGACCGCGCTGTCGCCGGCCGAGCGCGACACCGCCTTCGTCTTCCAGCAATATTCGCTCTATCCGCATCTTTCGGTGTTCGACAACCTCGCCTTCCCGCTGCGCTCGCCGGCGCGGCGGTTTCCGGAGGAGGCGGTGCGGCGCCGCGTCGAGGAAGTGGCGCGCATGGTGCGCATCGACCACAAGCTCGACAACCGCTCGACGAAACTGTCGGGCGGCGAGATGCAACGCGTCGCCATCGGCCGCGCCCTGGTGCGCAAGCCGGCGATCTACCTGATGGACGAGCCGCTGTCCTCGCTCGATGCCAAGCTGCGCGCCGATCTCAGGCTCGAGTTGAAGCGGATCCAGTCCGAGCTCGGCGCCACCATGCTCTATGTCACGCACGACCAGATCGAGGCGATGACCATGGCCGACCGCATCGGCATCCTCGCCGACGGCGTGCTGGTGCAGATCGGCACGCCGCGCGCGATCTATTCGGAGCCGGCAAACCTTCATGTCGCGGCGCGCCTCGGCCAGCCGGCGATCAACCTCCTGCCGGCCGGGCTGCTGCCCGACGGCGGCGCGCCGACCGGAACGGCGACGATCGGCGCCCGCACCGAGCATCTCGCGATCGAGAAGGCGATGAATGGCCATGCCGACGGCGTGGTCGACTGGGTCGAGCATCTCGGCGACCAGAACCATCTGCATGTGACCGTGGGAGCGAAGAAGCTGGTGACGCTGACCGATCCCGACACGCCGCTCGCAAAGGGGGACAAGGTGACGATCCGCTACATGGCGCCGCTCTATTTCGGCTTGGACGGGCAAAGATTGATGTAGCGGGGACTGATGTAGCCGCCTCGCGCCTTATTGGCACACCTATCGACGACCGCAGATACGGACTGGACGAAACCCATGAAGCACTTTTTCAACCGCAAGGACACGATCGTCACCGAAGCGCTCGACGGCTTCCTCGCCACGGCGGGATCGGGCGCGCTCGCCCGCCTCGACGGCTATCCCGAGATTAAGGTCGTGCTGCGCGCCGACTGGGACAAGACGAAGGTGGCGATCGTTTCCGGTGGTGGCGCCGGGCATGAACCCTCGCATGCCGGCTTCGTCGGCGCCGGCATGCTGACGGCGGCCGTCTCCGGCGAGATCTTCGCCTCGCCGAGCGTCGAGGCGGTGCTGGCGGCGATCCGCGCCACGACCGGCCCCGCCGGCTGCCTGCTGATCGTCAAGAACTACACCGGCGACCGGCTCAATTTCGGACTGGCCGCGGAGAAGGCGCGCGCCGAGGGTCTGACGGTCGAGATGGCGATCGTCGGCGACGATATCGCGCTGCCCGAGATCGCGCAGCCGCGCGGGGTCGCCGGCACGCTGTTCGTGCACAAGATCGCCGGGCATCTTTCCGAAAGCGGCCGTGACCTGGCGTCGGTCGCGGCCGCGGCGCGCGCGGCGGCGAAGGACATTTTTTCGCTCGGCATCTCGCTGTCCTCATGCTCGATCCCCGGACAGGCGCATGAGGAGCGCTTCGGCGCCGAGGACGGCGAGCTCGGCCTCGGCATCCATGGCGAGCCGGGCGTCGAGCGCATCGCCCTGCAGAGCGCCGGCGCATTCGTCACCGTCATGGCGGAGCGCCTCGCCGCGCGGCTGGATGCCGGCAGCCGCTATGCCTTGCTGATCAACAATCTCGGCTCGGTGCCGCCGCTCGAAATGTCCTTGATCGCCAATGCGGTGCTCGCCTCGCCGCTCGCCAAGGCCGTGGCGCTGACGATCGGCCCCGGCCATCTGATGACGGCGCTCAACATGAACGGCTTCTCGCTGTCGCTGATCAAGCTGGACGCCGAGCGCGAGGCGGCGCTGCTGGCGCCCGTCGGCCCGCAAGCCTGGCTGCCGGCGAAGCCGGTTCGCGCGCCGGTCGTCGTGGCGATGGCAAGACCTGCTATCGGCGCAACCACCAAGGCCTCCAGCCGCGATGCGGCCGCCGAGCGGCTGATCAGAGCCGTCTGCCAAAGGCTGATCTCGCTGGAAGAGCCGCTCAACGCGCTCGACGCCAAGGCAGGTGATGGCGACACCGGCTCGACCGTGGCGACCGGGGCGCGCAGCATCCTCGAGCGCATCGAGACGCTGCCGCTTGCCGATCGCGCCGCGACCGCCGCCGCGATCGGCGATACGCTGGGCACGTCGATGGGCGGTTCCAGCGGCGTGCTGTTGTCGATCTTCTTCACCGCCGCGTCGCAGTCTCTCGGCGCCGGCGCGTCGGTCAGCAAAGCCTTGCTCGCCGGACTCGACCGGATGACCTTCTATGGCGGCGCCAAGGTCGGCGACCGCACCATGGTCGATGCGCTGGAGCCGGCGCTGCGGGCTCTCGACGCGACCGGACTGGAAGCGGCGGCAAAAGCGGCGCGGCAAGGCGCCGAGGCAACCGCCGCGATGCGGAAGGCGAAGGCCGGCCGTTCCGCCTATATCGGCAGGCAGCTCGACGTTGCGGATCCCGGCGCCTTCGCGGTGGCCGAAGTCTTCGCTGCCGTGGCGGCGCTGTTTGCCCCGGCATGAAGGACAGAAAATGGCCGCAGCCGATTTCTCCAGACTGATCGCGGCGGCGGCCGATACGATCGCGGCGCATGCCGAGGAACTGACCGCGCTCGACCAGGCGATCGGCGACGGCGACCACGGGCTGAACATGAAGCGCGGCTTCGAGGCCGTGCGCGCCGAGGCGGACGCCTTTTCGGCCAAGCCGCTGCCCGAGGCGCTGAAGGCGGTCGGCACCAAGCTGGTGATGACCGTCGGCGGCGCCTCCGGGCCGCTGTTCGGCACGTTGTTCATGGCGCTCGGCAAGGACATTCCGGCAGCACCCGATCGAAACGGGCTGGCCGCGGCGCTGGGCAAGGCGATCGAGGCGGTCGCGGCGCGCGGCAAATCGCAGCCGGGACAAAAAACCATGCTCGACGTGCTTCAACCGGTGTATGAGGCGCTGACGCAAGGCAAGACGGCCACGGAAATCGTCGATGCGGCCGACAAGGCGGCGGAAGCCACGGTGCCGATGAAGGCCCTGCGCGGACGCGCTTCCTTCCTGGGAGAGCGCTCGATCGGGCATATGGACGCCGGAGCGCGCTCGACCGCGCTGCTGGTGCGCGCAGTCGCGGAAGCGATAGAGGGTATTTGATGAGCAATGTCGGGATCGTCATCGTGTCGCATTCCCCCCTGGTCGCCGAGGGCACGGCCGACATGGTGCGCCAGATGGTAGGCGACGAAGTGCCGCTTGCATGGTGCGGTGGAAACGGCCATGGCGGGCTCGGCACCAGCGTCGAGGCGATCATGGATGCGATCGACAAAGCCTGGTCGGAAGCGGGCGTCGCCATACTTGTCGATCTCGGCGGCGCCGAGACCAATTCGGAGATGGCGGTCGAGATGACCGGCGAGCCGCGCTCCCACAGAATAGTCGTCTGCAACGCGCCGATCGTCGAAGGCGCGGTGATGGCGGCGACCGAATCCTCTGGCGGCGCCTCGCTCAAGGAAGTGGTGGCGACGGCGCATGAATTGTCGCCGTCGTGAACGAACGGGAACCGACTGAATGTCCGCATCCGCCGAAGCAACGGTCCTGATCACCCACGCCGTGGGCCTGCACGCGCGCCCTTCGGTGAAGTTCACCAAGCTCGCGAAGTCGTTCGCGGCCGAGGTGGAAGTGGCGGTGGCTGCAAACGGTCCCTGGTTCGACGCCAAGAGCATCGTCAAGGTGATGGCGGCCAAGGCGCCGAAAGGGACCATGCTGCACATCCGCGCCACGGGTGACGGCGCGGCCCAGGCGGTGAAAGCGCTGGTCGATCTGGTGCAGCGTGACTTCGACGAGGACGCGGATCATGCCAGATCCGCTTGAGACGTATCTGCATGTCGATGTGCTCGCAAGGAACGCGAGCCATGCGGATTGACGGCATCCCCGCCTCCCCCGGTTACGCCGAAGGCCCGCTGTTCGATCTCGACCAGCCTCCGGCCGGCTACGAAGCCAAGGCGAGCGCGGCGGAAGAGAGGGCTGCGCTGGAAGTGGCGATCGGCAAGGCCGTCGGCCGGCTGGCGGCGCTGATCGAAACCGCCGATGCCGACGCCGCGGGCATCCTCGAATTCCACATCGCCATGCTGGAGGACGACGCGCTGAGCGGTCCGGCCTTCGCGGCGATCGGTTCCGGGCAGGCGGCGGACGCCGCCTGGCGCGCGGCGCTGGACGGCGAGGTTGCCGGCTACGAAGCGTCGGACCAGGACTATTTCCGCGCCCGCGCGGCGGACCTGCGCGACATCCGCGACCAGGTGCTGCGCGCGCTGAGCGAGGACGGCGAGGCCGCGACGCCCCCGGGCGCGATCCTCTATGGCGAGGACATCGCGCCGACGCGTTTTCTCGAAACCGATTGGAGCAAAGGCGGCGGCATTGCGCTCAAGCGCGGCAGCACCGCCAGCCATGTCGCCATGCTGGCACGCTCACGCGGCGTGCCGATGGTCGTCGGTCTCGACATCCCGGATGGACCGCTCACCGGCGCGACGCTGCTCGATGCCGAGCGCGGCGGGATCGTTTTCTCGCCGTCGCCGGCCGAGATCGAAGCCTTCCGGCAATCCGCCTCCGCCTTCGCCGACCGGCAGGGCGCGGCGCGGACATTCCTGACGGAGCCGGCGGTGACCAAGGCCGGCACCACCGTGCGTGTCCAGGTCAACATCGCTTACCCGTCCGACGTCGACGGCATCGATATCGCAAGCTGCGACGGCGTCGGCCTGATGCGGACCGAATTCCTGTTCGGAAAGACATTGCCGGACGAGGAGATGCAATACCGTGCCTACCGCAAGGTGCTGGACTGGGCCGGCGACAAGCCGGTGACCATCCGCACCGTCGATGCCGGCGGCGACAAGCCGATACCGGGTTTCACGGTCGAGGAAACCAACCCGTTTCTCGGCTTGCGCGGCATAAGGCTGTCGCTGGCGCGGCGCGATATCTTCCGCGTACAGATACGGGCATTGCTGCGCGCCGCCATCCACGGCAATCTGAAGGTGATGTTCCCGATGATCGCCACGCCCGACGAGTACAGCCAAGCCGCCGCGCTGTTTGCCGCGGAGCAAGCCGCGCTTGCCGCGCAGGGCGTGGCGCACAAGCTTCCGCCGCTCGGCATCATGGTCGAGGTGCCGTCCGTCGCACTGGCGCCAGAAGCCTTCGCCGATGTCGCCTTCTTCTCGATCGGCTCCAACGATCTGACGCAGTATGTGATGGCGGCCGCGCGGGACAACGTAGCCGTGGCGCATCTCAACTCCGTCCGTCACCCGGCGGTGCTGCGGCTGATCGCTGCGGTCACCGCCTTCGGGCGGGAAAGAGGTATCCCGGTCAGCCTGTGCGGCGACGCGGGCGGCGATCCGGCAGCCATCCCAACGCTGCTCGAGGCCGGCCTGCGCGACCTGTCGGTCGCTCCCGCGCAACTCGCCATGGCCAAGGCGGCCATCGCGGACGTGCCGGTGTAGGCGCGGCATGGCCAGGACCGAGAAGATACCGGAAACAGGCTCGGAAGAGGCGATCCGCGCCTACAAGACGATCCTGTCGCAGGTCATCGACCAGCGACCTTCGGGCATGCGCCAGCGCCTTGCCGATGCGCTCGGCAAGCACCGCAGCTTCGTCACGCAGATTTCCAGCCCGGCCTATTCGATCCCGATCCCGTCAAAGCATCTGCCGTCCATCTTTTCCGTCTGCCACTTCAGCCAGGCCGAGCGCGACCAGTTCATGGCCGCCTATCACCAGGCGCATCCCGGCAAGGTGCCCGCGGCTTCCGGTCCGCGCAAGACACGTCATGTCTCGCTCATCGTGCCGGATTTCGGCGACGACAGGCAGAACGCCGCGCTCGACCGGGCGATCAACGAATTCATCCAGAAAATTACCAGCATCGCCGGCAAGAGCAGCGGCTGAGCAAAAGCAATTCCAGGAAAAGTGTGTGGCGGTTTTCCGTTCGGAATTGCGTAAACTAAAGACCGCCGGGAGGACTGCCATGAAGAAATTCATCAATTCGGTGGACACGGTCCTGACCGAGAGCCTCGATGGCTTTGCGGCGGCCCATGCCGACATCCTCGTGCTCGGCGAGGAGCACAAATTCATCCGCCGCAGGGAACTGAAGCCAGGCAAGGTGGCGTTGATCTCGGGCGGTGGCTCCGGCCACGAGCCGCTGCATGGCGGCTTTGTCGGCCATGGCATGCTCGACGCCGCCTGCCCCGGCCAGGTCTTCACCTCACCGACGCCCGACCAGATGCTCGCGGCCGTTGAGGCCGTCGACACCGGCGCCGGCTGCCTGTTCATCGTCAAGAACTACGAAGGCGACGTGATGAATTTCGACATGGCGGCCGAGATGGCGGACGGCGTGCTGCAGGTGGTGACCAATGACGACGTCGCGGTCGAGAACTCGTCCTACACGACCGGGCGGCGCGGCGTCGCCGGCACGCTGGTGGTGGAAAAGATCGTCGGCGCGGCGGCCGAGCAAGGCATGCCGCTGCCCGCGCTCAAGGCGCTGGGCGACCGCGTCAACGCCGCGACGCGCTCGATGGGCGTGGCGCTGACCAGCGGCACGGTGCCCGCTGCCGGCAAGCCGACCTTCGAGATCGGCGACGGCGAGATGGAATTCGGCGTCGGCATCCACGGTGAGCCAGGCCGGCGGCGCGACGCCTTGAAGAGCGCCGATGCCATCGCCGAAGAGGTCTGTGCCGCGATTGCCGGCGACCTCGGCGATCGCGCCAAGGGGCCGGCGCTGCTGTTCGTCAACGGCTTCGGCGGCACGCCGTCGATGGAGCTATATGTGATGTACAACAGCGCCCGCAGAATGTTCGAGAAACAGGGCGTGACGGTTGTCCGCTCGCTGGTCGGGTCCTATGTGACGTCGCTCGACATGGCGGGATGCTCGATCACGCTGACCATGCTTGATGACGAAACGTCAGCACTTTGGGACGCGCCGGTTCACACGGCGACGCTGCGCTGGGGGATGTAAGCGGTTTCAGCCGAGCTGAAGCTGCGGATTGATGGCCTAGACCACCTTTGACGGGCCAGCGACGACAGCGGACAGCTTGCCCACCTTGCGCAGCACCGGTGCTCGATATTGCTTCTTGGTCATTTTCGTGCCCTCCGACTCCAGCTTGTGAGAATGCGGCAAAGCTATTCGCACTGTCAATTCATGCGCGGGGTTTGCCCTCGCGCTGCTGGCATCCCTGATGCTTTTCTGCAACCATGTTCGCCATATCTGTCTTCCATGGACGAATCTCGACCAGATTGATGCTGCCTTCTCTTGCGCCTGCCGATGAGAAACTGCTGCTGACCTTCGCCGACCCCGAGGCACCGGCCGCCGCGGGCAATGGCCTTGCGGCCAAAACCCTGCTGGCGCTGCTCGCCAATGCGGAGTTTCATGGCGTGCTGCCGATCATGCTGCGCAAACTGAGGGAAATCGGCGACGCCCAACTGCCGCAGGACACAGCCTTGCAGCGGAAATTGTCGGAGTTGCGCGATGAAGCGACGATGGCGACCGGTCAGTCGATGTTGTTGCAGTACCATGGCGACCGCATCATGAAGGCATTGGCAGCGAAAGGCGTGCCGGCCCGGATCGTCAAGGGACCGGTTTTCGCACGCAAGCTTTATCGCCAGGTTGCGGACCGTCCCTTCACCGACATCGACATTCTCGTCGACCCCGCCAGCATCGAGGAAGCCAACAAGACCATCGGCGAATGCGGCTTCGAGCTCGGCAGCGACGAGGCCGAGTCGCATGAATTGCAGGAGTTCAAATGGCTGGAGAAAGAGAACTCCAGCCTGCTGATCGAGTTGCATGGCGATCTGGTGCACGACACCGGTATGCGCCGGCGCCTGTCGCTGGGATTTCGGGAATTGCAGGCGATCGACGACGGCGAAACCGACACGCCGGCCGCGCTGCTCACCATCGCCATCGTCCATGCCGCCGGCGGCCACAAATTCCACCGGCTGCAGCTCTGCGTCGACGTGCTGCAAGGCGTGCGGGGCCTGAAATCGCCGGAGGAGGAAAGGCGGCTGCTCGAGGCCGCCCGCATGACCGGCATCGAGCTCGAGCTGGCCACGGTCCTCAACGTCACCGGGCGCCTTTTTGGCGCGCCACGCGCGATCGAGCTTGCCAACCGCATAAAGCCTGACCTCTCGATACGGCTGGCGAAATGGCTCATCACCGGCAACGTGCTGCTTCGGGTCAATTCCCGCGAAAAGCTGCGCTCGCGCCTCAGCCGCGATGCCTTCCGCTGGGTGCAGAGGCTGGCACGGCCGCGACCATATCCAGCCTGAGCCTGGGATGGAGAAACCGCTCTCGGCCGTGTTCGTCACCGAGGTTTCTCCCGTCACCGCGCCCATGCTTGCGCGCTGGGCAAATGGCGGCCACGGCATCGCCGCCGTGGTCGTGCCGGGCCCACGTGCCGGCAAACGCTTCAGCTTCAGTGTCCTGCGCCGTCGCCTGCGGCGACGGTTTGCGTTGATATCCCATTCCAGACACGCCATGCCCCGGCTGATCGAATTCAGCCCGCCCTACGACTGGGATACGCTCGGGCGGGAGCTCGACGTGCTCGGCGCCGATCTTCTGATCTGTTTCGGATATGGCAAGCTGATCCCGCGAACCGTGCTGGAGCTGTTTCCAAACGGCGGCCTCAACCTGCATCCCGCGCTTCTGCCGCACTATCGCGGCCCGCATCCGATTCACCGGCTGGTTATCGACCAGATGCATGAAGCCCATGGCGGCGTGACCTTGCACAAGATGACGTCCGGCTTCGACGAGGGTGACATCCTCGCGCAGGTTGGCTTTGCAGCGGAGGACTGGCATTCGGCCGCAACGGTGAACCGGGCCCTGGCCGATGCTATGGCTGCGCTCGCGGCGGATATTGCGCCCGAGTTTTGCCGTGGCGGGCTTGCCGGATTGCCCCAGCCGGATGGGGCATATGTCTGGGCGCAGATCGAACAGGGCCCGTTGATCGTCGGCACGCAATCGTCAAGCGACCATGTCGCCCGACTGTGCCGGATCGTCGGATCGAGTGTTCCGGTCAGTGTCCTGGCAAATGGAAGACCGGTCCGGCTGGCCCAGCCGATCCGTCGCCTGGGACCACCCAGCGGCGAAGCGGCGAAATGCCGATGGGGGCTGGTGGAGTTCGACTGCGCCGACGCGCGCGTCGTCCATCTGGGCTACAACAAGCTGTCCAGGCTGTTGTTGCGATGGCAGTCGAAATCCCGCCAGGCCCGGCGGGAACAGCGATCCTTCCACATCCGGCGTTTCGGCGCGAAGGGCTAACTCTTTGTTGGAGCATGATCTTCTCCGAGAGCCGGTTCCCACTTTTCGGGATCGTGCTCCAGGCTTTTGTTTTGTCGCAATTCCCGGACGCAAAGCCGCCCACACTTTTCCTGGAATTGCTCTAACACGCCTCAAGGGCAGCCTGGATCAACGCGGCCGCATCGGCGGGACTTGCCCCGACTTCGAGCGTGAAGGTCGGCACCGCCTTCACCAGGGCGGCGATCATCGCCATGCGCCTTTTCTGTAGCGACAGCAGGCCGGTCATGCCGGTCCGCACATTGTCCGTGGCCAAAGCCACCATGGCGTCGGTCCTGGCCATCGGCAGCAGCCGGGTCTCGGTGCCTGCCGAACGCGCAAGATGCAGGAGCGCGGCGACGGGTCTGGCGCGCACATCCTCGACGCGGATGATTTCGCCGAGGCGGTCCAGCGAAACGGACTGCTCGCCCTCGGTGTCCCATTTTTCGCCCAGGCAAGGCGCCACGAAGGGCAGTATCGCCGCCGTGTTGCGGTGGACCTTCACCCTGCGCGGCATGCCCCAGGCGGTGATGCCCCGCCCGCTTGCGTTGAGGATCATCACGTCGTCCGAGCAGAGGCCGAAGCCCCGCGACGCAAGCGCGAGCGATGTGGTCGACTTGCCTGTGCCGCTTGGCGCATGAATGAGAACCAGGCCGTCCTTTCCAGGCAAGGTGAGGCCCGCGGTGTGCAGCATATGCTGGCCGTCCGCGTCGAGCGCCGCGTCCAGCACCATCATCAGCAGGGTCCACTTGATCTTGCTGTCCGGATGAAGACGGATTTCGGCCTGGCCCTCGCCGTCGTGGATCGACACGGTCTGCTGGCCCGGGAAGACGAGATGGAAGACACTTCCGGCGTCGATCATGCGGCAATGGCCGTCCACCGGCACTTCGCCGTCGAAAGCCAGCTTTCCTTCGGGGTTCTCCCGCAGCTCAAGCGTTTCGACGATGTCGACGCGAAAGCCGGGCTGGACAGGCTCGTCCACACGCAGGGCGCCGAGCATCAGGTCGAAGCTCGGCCACAGATCGGCACGCGCGGCGGTGATGCCCAGGACCTGACCGTTGAGGTCGTATCGGAAAGTCTGGTCGCTCAAGCGGCTGGCGCCTTCATCCTGGCCGGGTGGCGGTAGATCTCCACCATGCCGGGCTGGCTGTCGCTGACCACCGGCTTGCCGTCGAGGCAGACCCAGCAATGCGCCGACAGGCGAGGCTCGTTCATCGACTTGGCATCGACGCCGAAACGCAGCTCCGGATCAAGGCCGGCCATGCGCAGAAAGCGAAAACCGAGCAGGCCTTCCCGAAGGCACCTGCGGTCGCGCATCAGCCAGGGACGCCGCACCGTTCGCTTGACGCGGTGGACGATGTAGGTCCAGGGCAAGTCACGATAGGGCGCCGGCGACTGCAGCGGCGCCAGTGTCAACACACCTTCGAAATCGCGCCGCCCGACCAGCACCGGCATCAGCCGGGCGCTGAGCCACAAATGGACGCGGAACAGGACGCGCAGGGCAAGGCCGTCGGCCATCACGCGCCCGGGTCGGCGAGGATGCCTTCGGCCACCAGTTCGGTGGCCAATTCGGCCATGTCCTGGTCGAGCGTTGCCTTGTCGACCTCGAACTCGTCCGACAGCAGGTCGACGATCTGGTCGAGGTTGCGCGCACCGTTCACCTTGTCGAGGAAAGCCTCGGTCGTGTCGTTGCAGGTGTAAAGCTGGCCGCTGCGCGCCAGAAGCACGACGGCGCCATCGCCGACATGCTGCACGGACGCATCGTCCGCCATGCGCAGCACCGTTTCAGAGCCGATTTCCGCCATCCGCCCGCTCCCTTCGCTGAAGAGCAATTAGCGCGGCACAGCAAGGCTGTCCATCGCTGTGGGGTGGCGAAGGGGACGATAGCTCGGCAGCTTTGCCCGTCGCGGGGCGAATATTAGCGGGTCTTGCCTTCCTGCCGTTGCGTAAGCTATGAGTCCGCCGGGCTTTGGGGAGTGATGTGCATGCGTTACAATTGGGAACGGGCTCCGACGGCGTTCGAGCGCCATCGGAAGGCGCTTGCGGCGGCCATCCTGATCGCCGGCGGCGTCGGGCTGATGCTGGCGGCGCTTCCGCTCTAAGCCGGCTGATATCGCAGACCAGGCATAAACGGCGCTCTCGCGAGAAGGCGGAAGAACCGTTTGGCCCTTGTCTGAGCGACCAGGACCAGGCGATCAGGGCAGTTGGCCCGTCACCGCCATGAAGCGGCGGTCGCGGCCTTCGAAGCCCTGGCTGAAGCGCTGGACCAGCGCGGCAATCGCCACCGGCTTGCCCTTGGGTGCGAACTCATAGATCTCCGACAGGCTGCAGGATGTCGGGCAGGTGCGCGAACCAGGCACGGCCTTGTCCTCGTGCAGCACCTTCATCGGCCTGCCGTCCTAACCCTGCAGCATCCAGCGAGAAGCCGATGGTGCGCCGCGCGGCCGTGTGCCGGCGCGCCGGCAAACACGACGCACAGGGAGCGCCACGGCAGGCAAATCTCTCATCTCCCTCTCCTTCGGCCGAAACCCGATGCTGCCGCATATTGGCCGGCAAGGCGAGAGCGGAGTGGACCAAAATGCAGGAAGACATGGCCGGTGGAACCGGCTTAGGCTATTTGCCGGTTGATGAAAGCTATTCCTGGGGAGGAAGACCATATGGCCTCACGCTACCGCGAAGTCTATGAGGGCTGGAAAAGCGATCCCATAGGGTTCTGGGCCGAGGCGGCGAAGGCGATCGACTGGTACACACCAGCCAAAAAGGTCTTCGATCCGGCGGAAGGCGTCTATGGCCGCTGGTTCATCGGCGCCACCTGCAACACCTGCTACAACGCAATCGACCGCCATGTCGCCGGCGGACGCGCCGACCAGCTGGCGCTGATCCATGACAGCGCCATCACCGGCACGATCCGGAAATTCACCTATGCCGAATTGAAGCGCGAGGTCGTCGCGCTGGCCTCGGTGCTGAGGCATCGCGGCATCGGCAAGGGCGACCGCGTCATCATCTACATGCCGATGGTGGCGGAAGCGGCCATTGCCATGCTCGCCTGCGCGAGGCTGGGCGCCGTGCATTCCGTGGTGTTCGGCGGCTTCGCCTCGCATGAGCTCGCCACCCGTATCGACGACGCCAAGCCGAAGCTGATCATCACCGCGTCCTGCGGGCTGGAGCCGGGACGCGTGGTCGCCTACAAGCCGCTGCTCGACAAGGCGATCGAGATGTCGAAGCACAAGCCCGACGCCTGCCTGATCCTGCAGCGCGAGCAGTTGCGCTGCGAGATGAAGGACAATTACGACTTCGACTATGCGGACGCGGTGGCGCGTGAACGTGCGGCCGGCGCCAATGTCGACTGCGTGCCGGTGCTGGCTGCCGACCCGCTTTACATCATCTACACCTCCGGCACGACAGGCCAGCCGAAAGGCATTGTGCGCGACAATGGCGGTCACATGGTCGCGCTGAAATGGACCATGGACAACGAGTTCGGCGTGAAGCCCGGCGAAGTGTTCTGGGCTGCCTCCGACGTCGGCTGGGTGGTCGGTCATTCCTATATCGTCTACGGGCCGCTTCTGCATGGCTGCACAAGCGTGCTGTTCGAAGGCAAGCCGATCGGCACGCCGGACGCCGGCACCTACTGGCGGGTGATCGCAGAGCATGGCGTGGTGGCGCTGTTCACCGCGCCGACCGCCTTCCGCGCCATCAAAGGGCAGGATCCCAAGGGCGAGTTCGTGCCGAAATACGATCTGTCGAAATTCCGCACCCTGTTCCTGGCCGGCGAGCGCGCCGACCCCGAAACCATCAAATGGGCCGAGCAGAAGCTCGACCGTCCGGTGATCGACCATTGGTGGCAGACCGAGACCGGCTCGCCGATGACGATCAACCCGGCGGGGCTCGGGCTGTTGCCGGTGAAATACGGCTCGCCCGGCGTGCCGATGCCGGGCTACGACATCCGCATCCTCGACGATGCCGGCCACGAAGTGCCGCGCGGCACGCTCGGCAATGTCGTGGTCAAGCTGCCATTGCCCGCCGGCTGCCTGCCGACGCTGTGGAACGCCGACGCCCGCTTCCGCCAGGCCTATCTCGAAGAGTTCCCCGGCTACTACAAGACGGCCGACGCCGGCATGATGGACGGGGACGGCTATCTCTATGTGATGGCCCGCACCGACGACATCATCAACGTCGCCGGCCACCGGCTCTCGACGGGCGCCATGGAAGAGGTGCTGGCGGCCCATCCCGATGTCGCCGAATGCGCGGTCATCGGCATTGCCGATGCCATGAAGGGCCAGGTGCCGCTCGGCTTCGTCGTGCTCAATGCCGGCGTGTCGCGCGATAGCGGCGCGATCGAAAGCGAGGTGGTGGGGCTGGTGCGCGAGCGGATCGGCCCGGTTGCCGCCTTCAAGACGGTGGTGACGATCAAGCGGCTGCCCAAGACCCGCTCCGGCAAGATCCTGCGCGGCACGATGCAGAAGATCGCCGACAAGGAGGAATGGACAATGCCGGCGACCATCGACGATCCCGCCATTCTCGACGAGATCACAGCGGCGCTGAAGGGCCGCGGCATCGGGGTGTAGTCGCCAAGCAGACGGCCGCGTTAAGGAAGAATTCACGAATTTGTCCCGCACTGCAATCGCTTGTTGTGCAGCGCAGCAATAGACTTTAAAGTTTGCGTGGGGGGCCATACCGAAGGCACGGCATGGCTCAGCACAAGACGACATTCGGCGGTGTCGACATCCTGCGTTTCCTGGCTGCCGTCATGGTGATGTTCTATCATTATGGCTTCTGGGTCTGGGCCTTCCCCGACGGCGTTTCGGCGCGCGCCACCGGCGGCATCCCGCCGCATCCCGAAATGGCCTTCGCCGGTTCCGGCTGGGTCGGCGTGCAGGTGTTCTTCGTCATCAGCGGTTTCGTCATCGCCTTCAGCGCCGAGAATTCCACGCCGCTGAAATTCTTCGAGGCGCGCTTCCGGCGGCTGATGCCGGCGGTCTGGATCTGCGCGCCGATCTCCGCCATCGTCCTGCTCGCTGTCGGCCTCTCCTGGCCGACGGACGCCGTGATCCGCCTCGTCCGCACCGGGCTGTTCGTGCCCTTCGAACCCTGGGTGGACAGCGTCTACTGGACGCTCGGTATCGAGATTGCGTTCTATGCCATCGTCTGGGTCCTGCTGCGGTTCGGCCGATTCGACCTGATGGAGATAGTGGCCATCGTCATCGGCCTCGCCAGCACATTGTTCTGGTGCGCCTATTTCGCCTTCGGCTGGACCGATCTCGCCGAGACGCGCTGGCTGCAGCTGGCTCTGGTGCATCACGGCGCGTTCTTCGCCGTCGGCGTGCTCCTGTGGCTGATGCGCTTCAAGGCGATAAGCCTGCCGCGGCTTGCCTTCGCGGCGCTGTTCCTGTTCGGGGGCGCATTGCAGATCGCGAGCTCGGTCGATGTGCACAGCGTCAAGGTGGAAGCCGCGATGCCTTACACGGCGCCGATCGTCGTCTTCCTCGCGGCGGTGGGGCTGATGGCGTGGTCGCTGCGCCTAGACCTGTCCTGGCGCGGCTGGCGGCGGATCGGACTGATGACCTATCCGCTCTATCTCATCCACGATGTCGTCGGCGCGGCGATGCTCGGCGCCCTGACGCGCGCCGGCGTGCCCTATCTGGCCGCTATTCCCGTTGTCGGCTCCGCCATGATCGCGGTGAGCTGGCTGATCGCGGCCGAGGCCGAGCCGCGGATCCGGCGGCTCTTGGACCACACGCTGTTCCGCTATCGGTTGAAGACCGCCTGACGACGCGACTGCCGATCGCGCGCCGGTGTGGAATTGTTTGCATTCGGCATGATATCGAGGCGCAGATCAGTGCAAATAGCCGAGCCTCAATCCGTGAATCTTTTCCAACGATCGAGACGCCCTCGACCCGCGCCACGCGAGCGCCTCGTCATGGACATGCGTGACACGGTCGTCTACGCGATCGGCGACGTGCATGGTTGCCTCGACGAGCTGCGCGCGCTGGAAGAAAAAATCCAGCTCGACGCGCAGCGCTTCCGCGGCCGCAAGATCATCATCATGCTGGGCGACTATATCGACCGCGGGCCGCACTCGCGGCGCGTGGTCGAACATCTGATGGCGCCGCCGCCGAGAGGGTTCCTGCGCGTCTGCCTGGTGGGAAACCACGAGGTCGCGCTGCTCCTCTATCTGGACGGTCATCTCTCGCGTGAGACCTGGCTCGGCTATGGCGGGCGCGAGACGTTGTTCTCCTACGGCGTCGATCCGGACCGCCTGGCAAGCCTCTACAGTTCCAGCGAACGGACGGACGCGCATATACGCGAGGCCATTCCCGCCGGCCATGTCGACTTCCTGCGCACGCTGCCCATAATGGTCTGCTCCGACGAATTCGTCTTCGTGCATGCCGGTATCCGGCCCGGCATCGCGCTCGAGGCGCAGGACGAGGGCGACCTCCTCAACATCCGCGAGGAGTTCTTCGAGGCTGCGCACCGTCTCGACCGCTGGGTGGTGCACGGACACACGGTCGTGGAGGTTCCGACACTTGACGGGCGGCGGCTCGACATCGACACCGGCGCCTTCCAAACCGGGCGGCTGACCGCGCTCAGGATCGTCGGCAAATACGGCCGGCTGCTGTCTTCAAGAGATTGAAGACGGCGCGTCACGCAGCCTGTTTGGCGCGCGATTCCGACTTGTCCAGATAATAGGTCGAATAGCGGTCGAAGAACCTTTCCGAGCCACCGAGCGAGCCGTATTTGGCCAGCTTCTTCAAATCGACCTTGTTGAGCACCGCGCCGATCACCTTGTTGGCCATATAGGGCTCGGATTCCAGCATCGAGCGCACCATGTTGCGCGGCGTGCGGCCCCATTCGGTGACCAGCACGAAACCGTCGACCAGCGGCGCGAAAGCCTTGGCGTCGACGACGGGGCCGAGCGGCGGCAGGTCGACGATGATGTACTCGAACGTCTCCTTGGCGTTGTCGATGAAGCGCCGCATGCCGGCCGAGCCCAGAAGCTCACTGGTGTGCGAGAACTGGCCGCGCAGCACGGCGGGAATGATCGCGAGCTTGGTCTGGCGGTCGACCTTGCCGACCGACTGCCAGGTCTGGCCGTTGACCACCGCTTCCATCAGGCCTTGCTCGGCCTCCATTCCGAGGCTGCGGCTCAAGCCAGGATTGCGCAAGTCGCCGTCGATGAGCAGGGTCTTGGCGCCGTTGGCGGCGAGCAGGCCGGCAAGGTTCGCGGCGACCGTCGACTTGCCTTCGCCGGGCAGCACCGAAATGACGCCGATCACCCGGCTGCCGCGGTCTTCCATCACCACGTCGAAGGCGATCTTGGCGTTGCGCAGCGTCTCGGCGAACATCGAGGCCGGGGCGTCGATGCTGACGCGCATGCGCGCCCGTCTCTCAGCCGCGGAGAGACTGGCCACCTTGCCGTCGGCCGGCAGGTCGTCGGCTTTGCTATCCTTGGCCTTGCCGCCGCCGATCGTCGGCAGATAACCGAGGAATTTCAGGCCGACGCGGTCGCGAATGTCCTCGCCCGTCCTGAAGAAACGCTCGTTGAACTCGTTGAGGCCGCCGAAGCCGGCGCCAAGCATCAGGCCGAGCACCAGCGAGAGCGCCAGCACACGCAAGGTGCGCGGGCTGGAAGCCGCGAGGGGCATCGTCGCGTCGGAAATGATGCGGACCTTGCCGACCGGGAAGGACTGCTGCTGCGAAGCTTCTTCATAGCGGCTGAGGAAGGTCTGATAGAGCGTGGTCAGCGCCTGGGCCTGCTGGTCGAGCTCCTTGAGCTTCACCTGCGACTGGTTGTCGATCGAGCTCTTGCCGGCGGCGGTGGAAATCTTGTCGCGCAAAGCCGTCTCGCGCGCCTGCGCCACCTCGAAATCGTTGCGGTAGCTTTCGGTGAGCTGCTTCAGCTGGCCGAAGATCTGCGCCGAGACATCGGCCTTTTCCTTGGCCAACGCGATCGCCTGCGGGTGATCCTTGCCGAAATTCGTCTCGACGTCCTGCAGGCGCTTGGCGACGGCCAGATAGCGGGTCTTGAGAGCGATGATGACCGAGCTGCTCGGCTGGTCGGCGCCGATGGCCGAATCGTTGAAGGCGCTTTCGGAGCCGCTGTCGACGATCACCTTGTATTGCTGGTAGCGGGCGCTGGCTCTGGCGGTATCGGCCTGGGCGACGATGAGCTGTGCGTTGAGATCGGCGAGCTGCTTGTCGCTCAAGAGCTGGCCGTCGCTGTTGGCGGACAATCCATGTTCGGCCCTGAACTTCTCGACGGCCATCGCTGCCTGCTGAGAGCTTTCGCGCAACTCCGTGAGCCGGCCCTGCAGCCACAAGGCCGCGCGCTCGGTAGCGTCGAAGCTGGCATTGAGCTGGTCGGCCAGATAGGCGTCGGCATAGGCCTTGGTGATGGCCGTGGCCAAGGCAGGATCGGGCGCCTGGTAGCCGATGGAAATGACGTAGCTGCGGCCGTTGCGCTGCGCCAGTACCTCGCTCTGCAGCTTCAGCACGGCATAATCGTGGCGTGCCGTCTTGATCATGGCCTGGCGCGTCGCTTCGTCGACATTCTGCATGCCGGGGATGTCATCGGCCGAACTGCCGCGGAAATAGCCGACCGCGCCGCGCAAGAAACCGATGCCCTTGGCCAGAGCCGATTGCGGCGGGTTCATGAACGCTTCGTTCTGGTCGAGCTTCAGCTTGTCGACCACCACCGATGCAAGGCGCGCGGACGTCAGGATCTCGATCTGGCTGAGCAGCGAAGCGTCGGTCTGCATGGTTTGCGACGCCGCCGAGATATCGTCGACGACCTTGTTCAGGCCCTCGTCGATCAGGACACTCGCCACCGACATATATTGCTTGGGTGTGGTCTGCAGATAGATCACGCCCAGGAATAGGCCGATGATGGCGCAGACCGCTACCACCTTGACCTGTCGGGCGGCCATGCCAAGCAGACGCTCGATGTCGATGAAGTCTTCACCCTTTTCCGGATCGGTGCTGGGCAACGGCATCCTCTTGTCGAGAGGGAAGTTGGCATAGTTCATCTTCGGTCCAATTCCAGGTTGCAGGCGCTATCGGCCTTGGTAGATCGGCGTCGTGACCAGAAAAGACCGCGCAACGTCGTTGCCAGGATGCGCCGGGCCGGAAGGCCCTGGCGCTTGAGTGGCTGTCGCGCCATCGCGGGTTCGCATATGCACCCGAAAGATGGGCATTATGCGGCTACTTCCCGGCGCTCATGCGACCGGACGAATTGCTGCAGCATCTCGAGGACAGGCCCCTTCATGTCGTCGCGCGCCAGGGCGAAGGCGATGGTGGCCTCGATGAAGCCTTCCTTGGAGCCGCAGTCGAACATGCGGCCATCGAAAGGCCGCGCGTAGAAAGGCTGGCTTTGGGCCAGCCGCACCATGGCGTCGGTGAGCTGGATCTCGTTGCCGGCGCCGCGCTGCTGGTTGCCGAGTAGCGCAAAGATCTCCGGCTGCAAAACGTAACGGCCGTTGATGTAGAAATTCGACGGCGCATTGGCCGGCGCGGGTTTTTCGACCATCGCCGTCACTTCGAAGCCGGATGCCACGTCGGCGCCGCGGCCGACAATGCCGTATTTTCCGGTTTCGGAGGGATCGCAGCGCTCGACAGCGATCACATTGCCGCCGGTCCGCTGATAAAGATCGACCGTCTCGGCAAGGCAACCGCGCGCGCCGAAGGACACCATGTCGGGGAGCAGCAGCGCGAAGGGCTCATTGCCGATCACGTCGCGCGCGCACCAGACGGCGTGGCCGAGACCTTGCGGCGACTGCTGGCGGATGAAGGAGGTGGCGCCGGCCTCCGGCAGCAGGCTTTCCAGCGATTGCAACTGCGCCTTTTTGCCGGTCTGCTCCAGCGTGCCGATCAGTTCAGGATGCAGGTCGAAATAGTCCTCGATGACCGCCTTGTTACGGCCGGTGACGAAGACGATGTGCTCGATGCCGGCCTCGAACGCCTCGTCGACGGCATATTGCACGACTGGCTTGTCGACGACGGGCAGCATCTCCTTCGGCATCGACTTGGTCGCCGGCAGGAACCGCGTTCCGAGCCCCGCCACCGGGATGACTGCCTTCCTGACTTTCTGCATCTGCTCTTCCTTCTGAGAGAAAAGATTTCTACCTATCGCCGGCTATCAAATCGCCCGCATGCTTCATCTCCCCACCCCCACGGCGAACTTGCGCCGCAACCCTTCTGAGCCGGACCGCTATCGGCATCGACATATGCCCGATCGCAGCCGGATCCCTCAGCGCCGCGCCGATCGCCTTGAGCGGGGCGCGTGCCTTGATATGCTGAACCAGGGACAGGAACGACGCCGCCTTGCGCAGGCTGCGGCCACGCCTGGCGAAGGCCACCTTTGCGCTGCTGTCCATGGGATATGCCGCCGCGAAGGCGGCGTCGGCGCGCGTCATCGCCTCGACGTGATGCAATTCGAGCACGCGCGAGATCGAGCCGGTGCGGATGTGGTAGACATAGCCGACTGTCGGCTCAACCACGCAGCGGCCGCCGCTGGCCAGCGCACTCGCCAGGAGGATGTAGTCCTCGCCGATGCGCAGCTTCTCGTCGTAGCGCAGCCTGTTGTCGTCGAGGAAGCGGCGCTGGAAGATCGGCTTCAGATAGCCGAGATTGAAACGCGATTCGAAGACCAGATTGCCGGCGATGTAGTCGGCCAGCGAGATTTCGCGCAGGCCCTCGAGATAGCCGGCCGGGAACATGATGTCGTCGGGCGTGCCGTCCTCGCGCACGACCTGCATATTGTCGACCGCAATTTGCGCACCCGCCGCTTCGGCGCGCGAGATCATCGTGGCCAGGCGGTCGGGAAGGACCGCGTCATCGGAATCGAGCACTGCCACCCAGCGGCCGCGCGCCAGGTCGAGGCCGGCATTGCGGGCGCCGCCGGGACCACGATTGGCGGGCAGCGCCACCACCTTGACGATATCTTGCGGATAAGCGCGCGCCACATCCAGCGTGCCGTCGCGCGACTGGTCGTCGACGACGATGACCTCGACTGTCACCCCAAGTTGCGCGATCGCGCCGGCGATGGCGCGGTCGAGAGTGGCCTCCGCGTTATAGGCGGCGATGACGAAGCTGACGTCAGGCTGCACGCTTGTTTCCTTGTTCTGGCGAAGTGAGGCCGTACTGGCGGATTTCGCGGACGCCGACCAAACCGCTGATGACGCCAACGTGCATAATGCCGCGCAGCACGCTGCGGTTCCGTCGAACCGGGCTGATCGCGGTCAAAATGGCCATGCCGAAGCAATAGGCGGCCTTGGCCGAAGCCAGCCCGACCTGGCCGGCGCGGCGCACGCCGCCGGCGCCGCGACCGATCAGGTGGCCATGCGTCTGGCCGAAGCGGAAGCGGCGGCGGCGCAGCCAGTCGAACGCGGCCCTGGCGCGCGGCACGACCTCGTCGACGAAAGCCTCGGGTGCAAAGGCGATGCGGCCGCCGGCCTTGACCATGGCATCGAAGAACTCGGTATCCTCGCCGCCGGTCTGGCCGCGCGCCAGGCTGAAGCGCCGGCCGCGCAGGCTCGCATCGGTCATTTTGAGCAGAACGTTGCAGGTGTAGCCGGTACGGATCTCGCCCCGCACCCAAACCGGCAAGGTGGAATGGAAGTCGCCCTTTTGCATCCAGTCCGGCGCGTCCTGGCGATAATGCGCCCGCACCGGTCCGAGCACCGCCGTGGCGCCCGTGGCGTCGGCCGCCGCCATCAATTCGACCAGCCAGCCGGGAGACGCCGTCTCGTCGTCGTCGATAAAAGCGGCGAAATCCGACACGCTGGCGTCGAGGCAGGCGTTGCGGGCGATCGAGATGTTGCGCGCCGGCGCGTGGCGGTAGCGGACCGGCAGCTTCAGTTCCTCGGCCAATGCCTTCACCAGCCTCTGCGCGCTGGGCTCGTCGTCATTGTCGGCAATGACGACGCCGATCACCGCGCCCTCGGGCTTCTCCAGCGCGGCGACGGAGCGCAGCGTGTCGGCCAGCTCCGGCCGGCGGAAGGTGCAGATGCAGATGTCGATCGAGCGGCTGGCCATCACGCCACCTCGCGCTGCGAGCGCGACGCCAGAAGCTGCTGCCAGAAGCCGACGGACCAGCCGAAATGCATGACCATCGCCGAGACCCCGGCCAGCGCGATGCTGGCGTTGCGCTGGCGTAGCGCCGTCACCAGCCCGTAACCGAGGCACACGGCCATCCACAAAAGGAAAGGCACCGCGGCGGTCCAGTGGACGAAGGAAAACAGGACGAGCAGCACCACGGGCGCCACCAGCAGCGGGATCATCTGACGAACCTTCGGCACCACGCGATGCTTCAGGACGTTCCTGGCGCGGCCGCGGCCATAGCCGAGATACTGGAAATAGAGGCTCTTCAGCGTCGAGCGCGGATAGTAGACCATCTGCGTCCTGCCGCTCATCCAGATGCGGTAGCCGGCCTGGCGCAGGCGGTAGTCGAGCTCGGCGTCCTCGTTGTGGCTGAAGCTCTCGTCGTAGCCGCCGACATGCCTGAAAGCGGCGATGCGGATCAGCGCGTGGTGGCCGTGATCGACCCATTCGCCCTCGGACATGTGCCGGTGCTTCGAGCCACCGGTGCCGAGCTTGGAATTCTGCGCAGCAGCGACCGCCTTCTGCACGGCGCCGGTGCCGGCGGTCAGCATCGAAACGACGACCGAATCGGCGCCGGTGGCAAGGGCTTCCTCGACCAGCCGCTCGCAGTAATCATCCGGATAGCCGCCATGCGCGTCGATGCGGATGAGGTAGTCGGCGCCTTCACCAAGGGTCGCCACCGCGAGATTGATGGCAGCGCTCTGGAGGCGCTTCGGATTGGCGAGCAGGACAATCCGGGCGTCCTTCGCCACGATCTTTTCGACGATGGCTTGCGTGCCGTCGGTGCTGCCGCCGTCGGCGACGACGATGCGGCCGCCGAGCCGCGCCGCAGCGGGCCGCAACTGGTCGAGCAGGCCGCCGATATGGGCTGCCTCGTTGAGGCATGGAATGACGATCAGGATCGATGTGGTGGCCTGCGTCATCGGCTCTTGTGAGTCCCCTGCCATCACGCCACCGCCTCCGTCGTCGCAAAATTTGAAGGCATTGCGGCAAGGCCGCGCAGCTTGTCGACGAAGGCCGCGCAATCGCTGCGGTCGTAGCTCCAGGTTCTGGGGTTGCGCGCCAACACGCGCGACTTCAGGCCGCGATATCGATCCTGATCCATCCGGCTCAGCATCGCCTCGATGCCTTCGGGCGTCGCTTCGGGCAGGAGCACGCCGATGTCTTGCCGTTTCAGGAACCTGCCGGTTTCGGTGTCCGCCATCGAGATCGGCACGGCGCCGAAGCGGCAGCCCTCATAGAGGCGGTTGGGAAGCAGCCATTCGGAATTCTGGCCGGCTTCGAAGAAATCGATCGCCCAGGAGAAATGCACCTGCCCATAGATTGTCGCCATGTCCTCCGGATTGCGGTAAGGCCCCTCGAACGAAAGCCAGGGCTCTGCCTCGACGAAACCGTGAAAATCCGGGAATTCGGACAGCGCCGGGCGGCCTCTCAGCACCACTTCGAAACGCCCCGCCTGGCGGCGGGTGAAATCGGCCAGCAGTTCCAGCGAGCGGCGACAGCGCAGCGCGCCGAACCAGCCGATGCGCCAAGGCGGTGTCGCCGGGCCGTCGTCGTCGGAAGAATGCGCGGCGACAACGGATGCCGCCTCGAAATATTTGTTCTCGATCAGCTCGACAGGCGCGCCGATCTGCCCGAACGGCTCGAAATAATTGGCGATGAAGGCCGGCGAGCTCGTCACCAGAAGCTTCACGTCGCGGGCGAGATGACGTTCGGCGCCACGTAGCGTCCTGCCGACGAAGTCGTCGCGCAGCACCAGACGGTGGATATCGAGGCATTCATAGACGATCGGCACGCTCGCTCCGAGCGCGCCATTGGCGCGGCGGGCCAGCGCCAGCATTTCGAGGTTGCGCGCGATGATGAGATTGGGCCTGGACACGGCGCCCAATTTCGCTCCGATCGACACGGCTGCCTTGGCGACCGCGGCGATGCGCTGCGCGAATCGACCGTCGCGCGTCGCGCCAAGGTCGACAGGCTCGACACCCTCGATTTCGGCGACCGGACCGGTGGTGCGGCGGAAGCCCGCCAAGGTGACCCTGGCGCCGCCTGCCTTGAGCATCTGAACCCTCCGGCGCACCGCCGGGTCGGATACGTCATGCACAAGGTACAAGACATGCAGCATGTAACTCGACCGCTGTTGGCCCACCCATCGGGGATGCTAGTACAGCTTTTGCTGCATCGCAACAATTTTGGTGCGGCGTAGCAAGCGCCCGCAGATTTTTTGTTGCACTGCAAAAACATCTTGCGGTAGCTTATGCATGGCGGCGGGCGCCGGTCGCGACGATGTCGGACCGATGCAAGATCAGGGATCCTGAATTTGGAAACCAGTGCATTCGATCCGCCTGAGGGCTCTCTGCGCAAATCGGTCGGACGCGGCGCGGTCGTCACCGCGATCGCGCAAGGCGTGCGGGTGGCGACGCAGATCATTTCCGTCATCGTGCTGTCGCGCTTGTTGTCGCCGCAGGATTTCGGCGTCGTGGCGATGTGTGCGCCGGTGCTTGCCTTCATCGCGCTGTTCCAGGATTTCGGCCTGACCCAGGCGACGATCCAGAAGAGCGGTATCCGTCACGATGAGGTCAACTACCTGTTCTGGATCAACGTGGCGGTGAGCGCGCTGCTGGCCTGCGTGCTTGCGGCCTCGGCGCCGCTGGTCGCCGCCTTCTATGGCGAGCCGCGCGTGACAGGCCTCGTTGCCGCCTTCGGCCTGCAGATCATAGCCTATGGCCTGGGAGCCCAGCATGTGGCGCTGTTGACGCGCCGCATGGAGTTCACGCGGCTGGCCATCATCGACATCGCCAGCGCCATCGTCGGTGTCGTCGTCTCGATCGCCTGGACCTTCATCGATCGCTCCTATTGGGCGCTGTTCGCCGGCACGCTGGCGAGCGCGGTGCTGCCGACCTTGTGCTACTGGTATTTTTCGCGCTGGCGTCCCGGCCTGCCGCGCAAGGTCGAAGGCATCGGCGCGCTGATCAATTTCGGCGCCGGCATCACCGGCTTCAACTTCGCCAATTTCTTCGCCCGCAACCTCGACAATGTGCTGATCGGCAAATACTGGGGCGAGGCACAGCTCGGCCTTTACGACCGCGCCTACAAGCTCTTGCTCTTCCCGCTCAGCCAGATCACCAACCCGCTGTCGAAGGTGATGGTGCCGGCATTGTCGCGATTGAAGGACGAGCCGGACCGCTACCGCAGCGCCTATCTGCGTGTCATGCCGCTTATCCTTCTGGTCGCGCTACCGGGTGTCGCCTTCGCCACCGCCATGTCGGACACGCTCATTCCCTTCGTGCTCGGCGAGCAGTGGCGGGGGAGCGCGCCGATCTTCTTGGCGCTAGGCTTTGCCGGATTGCTGCAGCCGCTCAACAACCCCGCGGGATGGCTGTTCGTAAGCCAGGGCCGCTCAGGCGACTTCATGCGTTGGGGCATCGTCACCGCCGTGACCTCGGTGCTGGCCTTCGCCATCGGCCTGCCCTATGGGGCGCTGGGCGTCGCGGTCGCCTACGCGATCAGCGAATATATGCGCACGCCCTTCCTGTGGCTCTATGTCGGCAGGCGCGGACCGCTGAAGGCCAGCCATGTGCTTCACGCGGCATTGCCTTTCGTGCTTGGCGCGCATCTGGCGTTCGGCCTGGTCTGGCTCGCCAAACCGATGCTGCAGGCGCCGCCCGTCGTTGCGCTGGCCGCCGGCGCGGCGCTCTCCTATCTCGCCACCATTGTCGTCGCGCTTGCCTTCAGCGCCGGCCGCGAAGCGCTTCGCGAGGCCTTGCGGCTGATCCCGGCACGAGGGGTCCTCGCAGCCCCAAGCGGGGCCAAATGAGCCCGGCCTGCTCGCGAAATGCTGACTTCAGGACAGGGATAACCGCATGAACTACCGATCGATTTCAGACATGAACGACGCGATCGTGCGCAACCTGCACCGGCTGCCGCGCGACATCGACCTGGTTGTCGGCGTGCCGAGGAGCGGCATCCTCGCCGGCACCATGGTCAGCCTGATCGCGAACATCCCAATGACCGATCTCGACAGTTTCCTGGCGGGCAGGATCTACACGTCCGGGATCACGAAACGCTGGGCGGGCCTCGACCGGCAGGCTTCCGAGATGCGCAAGATCCTGGTGATCGACGACAGCATCATCGGCGGCACCGCCATGCGCGATGCGCGCGAAAAGGTCGCGGCCAGCGGCATCGAGGGCGATTTCATCTTCGCCGCCGTGTTCGGCCTGTCGCTGCAGCACGAGGAAACCGACATGGTCTTCGAGGCCGTGCCGCATCCCAGGATGTTCCAGTGGAATTTCATGCACCATGTCTTCCTCGAGCAATGCTGCGTCGACATTGACGGCGTGCTTTGCCTCGATCCGACCGAGGAAGAAAACGACGACGGCCCAGCCTACGAGAAATTCCTGGCCGAGGCGCGGCCGCTGCTTGGGCCGACCCGCAAGATCGGCTGGCTGGTGACAAGCAGGCTGGAAAAATACCGCAAGCTGACCGAGGCATGGCTCGCCAGCCGCGACATCAAATACGATCATCTCATCATGCTCGATCTGCCGAACAAGGCAGAGCGGCAGCGGCTCGGCGCGCATGGCAGCTTCAAGGCCGAGTTCTACCGCAAGTCGGACGCCATCCTGTTCATCGAGAGCGAGCACGAGCAGGCGCAGAGGATCGCCAAGCTCTCCGGCAAGCCGGTGCTGTGCGTCGAAACCAACATGGTGAGCCTGCCCGATCCGATGTCACTGCCGGCGCTGCAGCAGGCGGCGCGCAACCTGCCGGCGCGGCTGAGACAAATCAATTCACTCGACGGGCGAAAGCAGGCCGTGAAGGCGACGGCGCGCGCGCTGCTCGGCGAGCGCGGCTACCAGGCGCTGAAGAACCGGGTGAAGCGCCCGGCATAAGAAATTAGGCGGCGCGGCGGACGCCCTGCCGGGCCGCCCTTTCGAGAAGATCGAGAAACACAACCAATTGCCGCGCGGGGTCGAGCTCCGGGCGTTTGGAGAAGGCGATGGCCGCGGCCGAAAGCCGTTCGTATTCCGGGCGGTCGTTCCACAGGCGCCGGACCGCCGCGGCCCAGTCGGCGACCGGAGCATCGTAGTCGAGCAACACGCCGCCGGGCCCGATGGCTTCGGGCAGGCCGCCACGCTTCGATCCGACGACCGGGATGCCGCTGCAATGCGCCTCGGATGCGACGCGGCCCCAGGCTTCCTCCCATTTGCTCGGGGCAAGCAGGATCCTGGTGCGGCCATAGACCGTCTTCATGTCGTTGGTGCGGTTTTCGAGCGTAACGTTCGAGAGCGGCGCGATGGTCTTCTCGACGCGGGCGCGGTGGTCGTCGTCCAGCTTCCAGCTTTCCACGAACAGGAAGGGAATCTCCGGACAGGCGGCCGCAATCTTGACCGCCAGATCGAAACCCTTTTCCTCATAGGGATTGATCATGGTGACGAATTCGCCGGTCGTGTGCGTGCAGTAGAGCGCGTCGTTGATGGTCGGCGGAAGCACGATGGACTCGATGCCGAATTTTTCCTTGTAGGTGCGCGCCGTGAACTCCGAATTGGCGATGTATATAGCCGAACCGAGTTCGCGCGGATCGCCGGCGAGTTCGTGAAACTCGACATTGTGGAGATAGACGACCAGCGGCACTCCCTCCGCCAGAAGCGCCTTTCCGAGCAGGACCGACTTGTGGCACTGCACGACGGCGACATCGGGTCTGGTTTTCCCGACGGCGAAGCCGGCCGCCTCCCAGGGGTACCAGGCGCGCATCACCGGATAGCCGGGGAAATTGTCGACAACCGCGGGCTGCCGCAACAGCTTCATCTTGGCGCGCGCCTTGAGGCCGAACATGCCGTCGCCGAACAGCGAGGCGAGGACCGATGCCTGGTGGCCGTGCTCGATCAGCTGCTCGACCAGATGGTGGGTGTTGGATTGCACGCCGCCGGTGAACTCGGGAATGTACCCGTTGCCGCTTGCAAAAAGCACTTTCATCATTCGACTCCTAATCCGGACCGGCGGATGAGCATGCGCGCTGATCAGCTTGCGCCGCGCGCCAATGGAAGCTTCGAAGTCATTGCCTGACACAGGCGGCTGACCGAGGCGGAAAGCGATAGCGTCGAGTACTCCCGCAACAACTTCGATGCCGGGATCACCTTTCCCGCCTTCAAGTCCTGCGCCAGGTAGTGAGGAAACGAATGCATGTATTCCCTGACGATGTCGGCCTTCAGCGCTCCCGACTTCCATGCCTTCACCGCCGAGACGAATTCGTCGGCGGGGGCGGATGCCAGGCCCGTATCGTAGGCTTCGAATGTACGCCGCACGATGGCGCGTTCCTTGTCGCTGAGCGAGGTCTTTCCGGCTCGTTCGGCAAGCAGGGCGTAGCGGCGGATGTCTTCGGCCGCGTGGTGCCATAGACCCTTCCTGGCCATGATGCTCGAACGCTGCAGCAATGCCTGCATCTCGAGATCGGCCGTCTTCGGCAAGGCCTGCTCCGAGCGGTCGAGATACTCATGCAGATCGACCGACTTGTAGACTTCTTCCATGATCACCCGGTCGTACGAGCCCCAGGCCTTGATCCGGTCGGTATAGGAAATCACCACCTTGGTGCTGCCGCGGACCATGTCGTGCTGGCGCTGGAAGAACATGAGGCCGTCGACCCTGATGCCCTTGAACCGGCGTGCAAGCCTCAGCATCATCTCGTAGTCCTGCGACCGGACAAGGGTTTCATTGAAGCCTCCAACCTTGTCGTAGCATTTGCGGCGCACCAGCAGGCCCGGTTGGTGGACGTGGCAATATTCGAGGTGGGACGGAAAGAAATTGTCCTGGCTGACGTGGCCGAACGCGACGATCTCGTAATTCTGCTCTTGGATCTGAGCCGACTGCTGGAAACGCGCATATTCACCGAAAGCGAAATCGGCGGCCGGCTCCCGATCGAAGGCGGCGAGAAACCGCTCGAGCGCCGTCGGGTGCGCGACGTCGTCGTCGTCGAATATCCAGACGAAATCTCCCGTGCAGTGCTTCAGGGCGAAATTCAGCGCCGTCGATTTGCCGCCATTCTCCTTGCGGTAATATTCCACCGGCGCGGGGAAAGAGGCCGCCACCGCGCTGGTGTTATCCGTCGAGCCGTCGTCTACGATCAGGATCTGATCCGGCGCCACGGTCTGCTGGAGCAGGCTGGCGATGGATTCGGGCAGGAACTTTTCCCGGTTGAAGGTAGGAACGATGACGGTGACCGTCGGTTTCCGCGGTGCAGCCATTGGTGACCTCATACTGTCTTCTGTTCCGCCTGCCTTACGCATTCTGCAGATCGAGATTGGCGAAGGGATTGGTGCATGGATGCCAGCCGGTGAAGCGGATCGGATCGTCGGGCGAACTGCGCCAGGCATAATCGGTCAGCATGTGGAACTCGGCGATGACCCAGCGGTCGAAATGGCGGAGGTCGCGCCGCTTGTCCTGAGGCAGCAGCTCGCGCGCCTTGCCGAGCTTCACCGTTTCCGCCAGCGTCACCACATCGGCTACCTTGGCGCTCGGGAATATCCAGGGGTTGCGGTTCTGGAATTCGAGCACGAATTGCTGCAGGTGCTCGATGCGCATGTTGAGCGGCCCGAAATATTTTTCGAGCGTGACGCGAACCAGATCCTCGTCCGATAAGGACGAGATGGCAGCGGCCGCGATGCCGGTGGAGGCAATGCCGCCGGCGACGATGGCCAGCGCGGTGCGGCGCGTGATCTTCATCGACCCCTCCCTCATGCCGCCAGCTTACCCGCCGCCCGCAAGGACAGGGCAGCCGCGGTCAGGCTTGGATTGGCGCAGGAACAGCTCGGATAGGTGCTGGTGCCGACGACCACGAGGTTCCTGAACTGGTGGTGGATCATGTCGCGGTCGACCACGGAATCGACCGGGCCCGTGCCCATGCGCAGCGTGCCCTGCACATGCGATTCGGTCGGCCTTATGCCGCGATCGAAAATCTGTTCGACCGGCAGCGGCTTGAGCAGTTCCGGCAATCTTTCCAGCGCTTTCGCCATGCCCTTGGTGGCGTAGTCCGACGCGCCCCTGAAGGTCACGAAGGCGTTCTCGTCCTTGTCGAGCACAACGCGGTTTTCCGGGTCGAGCAGGTTCTCGGTGACGATGACCAGCGGCAGCACCTGCCGCAGCCTTCCCTTCTCGGCACGCATGCCATGCTGCCAGCGGTTCTCGAAATAGACGAGCGCCGCCGCATGCTCGGCCCGGTGCGGCCCGTCATAGAGACTGAAATTGAGGCCGGTGGTGATGGTCGAGCCGTCGAAATTGTCGACGCCGCCGAGATAGGCTTCGTAATTCCAGCCATAGGATTCGTGCAAGCCCAAGCCGACGAACTCGCCGCCAAGTCCGGAGCGCAACATGATCGCCGGGCTCTGTATGGCATTGGCGCCGAGGATGAAGAGATCGCCGCCGACCGAATATTCCTTGCCCTTGCGGACGAAGGTGACGGAGCGGACCGCACCGCCGGCATGATCGAACCGGCGCACCTCGGCGCCGAGACAGACCGAGACGTCCGGATGCTGGAACACATGCATCAGCCCGTTGTTGACGGTGAACTTGGCGTCCGCCGGACACAGCCAGCATCTGAGATTGGCGCAGCATGAGGCGCGTTGCGAGGTCGCCACGCGCGCCCGGGCGGTCGGCATGACGAAATGCTGATCCGGCTGCGCCGCCTTCATCATGCGGTCGGGTGTCGACATGCGATGCGGCGGCTGCGGAAACGGCCGCGAGCGCGGCAGCATCCGCGCCATGTCGGGATCGCCGGAGATCGACATGACCTCCTCGGCATCGCCATAGAACGGCTCGAGGTCGTCATAGCTGATCGGCCAGTCATTGCCGACGCCGTAGGTGCTCTTCAGCTTGAAGTCGTTGGGATGGAAACGCGGCGTCTGCGCGAACCAGCAATTGGTGCCGCCCCCAAGACCGATCGTGTAGTTCCACGGCTTGTCGGGATTGTCAGTATCGTAGGTGGTTTCATCGTCTATGTCGGTGTTGGCGTTCTGGCTGAGCTGCCACTCATGCGTGTTGTGGCGGCCCCATTCCAGCACCAGGACGCGGGCTTTGCGCCGCTTCAGGAATTCGTGCAGGAAGAAGGACGACCCGAAGCCGGATCCGATGACGACGAGATCGAAATGCTCGCTGGCGATTTGTTCGGGCCGAACGTCGAGCACCATCAGATCGAACCCTCCTGCTCTACGCGCATGGTCATTGTCGGCGCCGTTGTCGTTCGCGGCGGCGATCGTCCTCGAGACAAGCGGCCATCGTCATGCCGCCATCCTGCCGATCGAGAAATATTCGATGCCGTAGCGCGCGATCACCTTGGGATCGTAGAGGTTGCGGCCGTCGAAGATGACCGGCGTCGTCAGCGCATCCTTGAGCGCGTCGAAGGACGGCGCGCGGAAGCTCTTCCATTCGGTGCAGATCAACAGCGCGTCGGCGCCGCGCAGCGCCGCCTCCTTGGTGCCGCACAAGAGCAGGTCGTCGCGCAGGCCGTAGATCGCCTGGCATTCCTGCATCGCCTCGGGATCGTAGGCTTGGACCTTGGCGCCGGCCGCCCACAGCGCTTCCATCAGCGTGCGCGACGGCGCCTCGCGCATGTCGTCGGTGTTGGGCTTGAAGGCCAGCCCCCAGACGGCGAATGTCTTGCCCCTGAGCGCGCCCTTGAAATAGTGGTTGACCTTGTCGAACAGGACCGACTTTTGCGCATTGTTGCGCTCCTCGACGGCGCGCAGCAGCTTGGCGTCGAACTTGACGCCCTCGGCGGTCTTGATCAGCGCGCGCACGTCCTTCGGGAAGCAGGAGCCGCCATAGCCGAGGCCGGGATAGATGAAGTGGTAGCCGATGCGCGGATCCGAGCCGATGCCCTTGCGCACCTCCTCGATGTCGGCGCCCAGCTGCTCGGCGAGATTGGCCATCTCGTTCATGAAGCTGATCTTGGTCGCCAGCATGCAGTTGGCGGCGTATTTGGTGAATTCGGCGCTGCGCACGTCCATCACGATCATCTTCTCGTGGTTGCGGTTGAACGGCGCGTAGAGCTCGCGCATCACCATCTCGGTGTCCTCGCTGGACGTGCCGACGATGATGCGGTCCGGCTTCATGCAGTCGGCGACCGCCGAGCCCTCCTTGAGGAATTCGGGGTTCGAGGCGACGTCGAAGCCGAGATCCTCGCGACCGCGTTTCTTCAGCGTTTCGGCGATCCTGGCCTTCACCTTTTCGCAAGTGCCGACCGGCACGGTCGATTTGCCGACGACGATCTTGGCGCTGTCCATCTCACGACCGATGGTCTCGGCGACGGCGAGCACATATTTCAGATCGGCCGAGCCATCCTCGCCCGGCGGCGTGCCGACCGCGATCATCTGGATCTGGCCATGCCTGACCGCCGCTGCCGCGTCCGTGGTGAAGCGGATGCGGCCGGCCGCGCGGTTTTCCTTGACGAGGGCCTCCAGGCCCGGTTCGAAAATCGGGATCAGGCCCTGGTTGAGCCGCTCCACCTTCTTCTCGTCGATGTCGACGCACACCACCTCGTGACCGACCTCGGCAAGCACAGCGGCCTGGACGAGGCCGACATAGCCAATCCCAAACACCGTCAAATTCATTTGGTTCTATTCCTGTCAAAGGCCGGGCCACAAAAGGTGGTCCGGCCGGTTCAGATGTCCCTCAGGCCTAACGGCCCAGTTGGTTCGGCATGATCTTAATCTGCAAACCAGTTCCCACTTTCGGGATCATGCCTAGTTGGAATTACTTATGCTGCATGCCAGCGATTCAGGAAACTGGCATGGTTGGCCCAAAGCGGTGAAAGCGACGCGCTTGACCTCCATGGTCACCTTGCTGCCGGGATCGACGAAGGCGCCCATCCAGTTGGTCAGCTTGTCGCTGCCCCAGAGGCTGAAGAAGATTTTCTGCGAATGCGTCGGCAACTCGTCGGGGTTGGTCACTTCATGGACGAGCTTGCCGTTGACATACCAGCGCAGCCGGTCCTTCTCCCATACGAAGCCGTAGTCGTTGAAACCCTTGTCGGCGCCGCCTTCGACGTCGACCAGCTTGCCGTTCTTCGGCTTGCCCTGGATGTAGCTGTTGACCTGCACCTTCGACGGATCCTTGGTGAGGACCTCGAAGTCGATCTCGTCCCAGGGCTGTTTGTCCTGCGGACCGATATAGGAGAAGAAGGCGGCGTTGAGGCCTGAGCCGGTGCCGGTCTTCATGCGCGCCTCGTAGACACCGTAGCCGTAGCGCTGCTTGGTCTGGATCTCGGCGCAGGCGAAATCGCGATCCTTCAGCTTGCGCTTTTCGAAGCCCAGCGACAGCACGCCATCGGAAAGCCGCACGAGATCCTTCGACCAGGTGCAATTCTGATGGGCGCCATTGGTCCAGCCGTCCGAGACGAACCAGCGGGACCGGTCGAAATTCGAGAAATTGTCGACGAAGGACGGCGCGCTTTGCAGTTCCTGTTGCGTCCCTTGCGCGTGCGCCGGATGCGGACTCGCCGCAAGGGTCGCTGCGATAGCGAACAAGGCGCCGACCACGCCGAGCCGCAGGCTGTTTAATCCATTCCCGGGCGTATGCGACTTGTCGCACACCGCCATGGTGGAGGTGTTGCTGGGATCTGCGTTCATAACAAACTCACCTTGTGTTGTCCGCCCAACCCAAAGTCTTCCTTGGCCCGCGCGAGCGAGCCGCTTCCGATCCTTCGCCCTCTTGAACTCCTCTAATGTCTCGTACCGATGACGACACCCGAAGGCGCCGTCAGCCTCTTGCCGCGGACTGCGGTGCAGACCGATCGGCACCATCCTCGACGATCGCGTCGAGCGAATGACGCAGTTCCTTCACCAGGCCTTTTTGGCGAACGAGCTCCGCAATGCGCCGCTCGCAGTTCAGGATCGAATTCGTCATCGCGCTGACATCCGAGCCCTTGCTGGTCGACGCCGAACCATTCTCCATCGCCTCGACCAGAAAGGCCGCGTTGGCGGCCGTCGACCTGTAGCGATTCTCCAGCCCGGCCTTCTCCGCCTCGATCTCGGCAGCGATCTGGTCGAACAGCTTCGCCAGCCGATCGAAACGCTGGAGATCGGTCTGGCGGTCGCGAGCCGGATCCCGGGATCTGAAGCCAAAAATCGAAGCCATCCTGTCGGCCTTTCGAAATTGCTGCATTGCAGCATAGACTGCCACTACCGCGGCGACTAGGCAACATCATAGTTTTGCGAATGCGGATTTTTTGAGGGATGACGGCTTGCGGCGTGATGCGGGATCATTCGTTCGCGGCGCTCGTCGCCGCCATCAGGAAGCGCGTCGGCGGTATTTGTTGCTTTGCAGCAATCCCGGCGCGGCGGAACAGCGCGTCGAGTTTGTCGGTGGCGACGCCGCGCACGATCGGGATCAGATTCGACTGGCTGGCGAAGGCATAAGCCGCGGCCGACGCCAGCCCACGCTCGGCTTTGACGTCGAGGAAATTGCGCAACCGGTATTTGTCGCGGACATGGCGCTCGTGGCGCCGCAAGGCGGCCTTCGAGCGCTCCGGAAGGTTGTCGAGCGCCAGCAGCGCCAGGTCGGCATCGGCAAGACGCTTCAGATCCTGCGTTCGATGGCGACCGCTCAGCGAATCGGCGCGGACGATCGCGCCATAGCCGCAGGACTTGATGACCTTGAAGCGCGCCCCGCGGGCGACAGCGCGCGCATAGAGTTCGTAATCTTCGCCAAGACGCAAGCTTTCATCGTAAGCCAGCCTATGCCGTTCGAGAAAAGCCCTGCTGATTACCGGCTTCAGGAAACCGAGCTCGCCGCGCAGGACGCGGCGGCGCGAGATGTTGCCGTCGATGAAGCGCTCGAAATCGAGAAATTCCGGATCGGCCGCGAAAGGCGGCGCGGCGACCTTGGCAAAGTCTGTCGCGGCATCGTCGCGGATCAGCATGATGTTGTCGGCCGCGAAATCCCAGTCGGTGCTGGCGAAAAGCCGGCGGAAGCGGCCTTCGAGGAAGAAATCGTCGGCGTCGAGAATGCTGATGAAAGGCGATCTTGAAGCCCGGATAGCGGCGTTGCGCGCGGCGGAAGGACCGCGATTGACGTCGAGGCGGATGACGGCAAGCCGGCCGCTGCCGTCGTCGGCGGCCAAAGCCACGTCGCGGGTGTCGTCGGTGGAAGCGTCGTCGACCACGACGACTTCGGCGACTTCCCTCTCGCGCAGCGCCGAAGCGATGGCGGCGGGGATCGTGCGCGCCGCATTGCGGGCGGCGATGATGACGCAGACCCCCAAGGTCGCCATCGGGCTCGTCACAGGCGTCGTCACGGGCATGGGCTCACCTTTCGCTTGCATGAGTGGCCGCCCCGCCCACGATTTTGATCATTTCGCTCCGCGCCGGCTCAATCGTGGCCGGGCGCTCGAAGATGCGCCGGCTGAGGTCGGCGGAGGCAGCCCAGCCGGCTTCAGCCAGGTAACGGACCGGCTCGCGGCCGCAGAGCTCCCACAGTACATGGCGGCGCTGCGGCCAGCGCAGCGACGCGAGCCAGGGCGCGACCACCATGTGGAAGAGATCGGCGTTGTCGATGCGCGCCAGAATGCGGGCGGCGCGATCCGAAAGCAGCGTGCCAGCGGCGCCGAGCAGCACGTCCGCGGCACGCAACCCCAAGAGCAGCGTGTCCGCCAGGCCCTGCTCGGCGGCGTGGTCGAGAACCATCCGCTGCTCGGCTTCGCTCAGACGGCTGGCGCTGGCCCTGACGTCGCAGACATAGCCGGCGCAGGGCTCGCGGTTGAAAAAGGCCTTGGCGACGCTGATCGCGGACAAAAGCAAGGTGTCGGCCGCCGAGATGATCGGCATGGCGGCGCCGGCGACCGCGACTTCGCGCTTGCGGCGCAGGAAGCCGTCGATGTCGCGGGGGCTGGGCGACCCCGGCTGCTGGAGCCGGTGGTGGAGGTCGACGGTCGAGGCCCTCGTGCCGTCTTCGCGAACCATATGCTGCTCGCCGAGGAAGCGCACCCACCAGACCGAGCGCGACTTGCCGGCAACCTCATAGCCGATCGTGCGCAACGCATCGCGGGCCCTGGCGAAACCGGTCGGCGAAACCAGTATGTCGACATCGCCGGATGGCTTCATGAAATGGTCGCCATAGAGCAGATGCTGCTGCAGCGGCCCCTTGAGGAAGACGAAATCGACCTGGCTTTCGCGCAGCACGCGATCGATGGCCATCGAATCGCCGATGCAGGCGGCATTCATCGACATGGTGCGCCGGCGGTAGCCGTCGAGCCAGGCAGGCAACTCCGCTGGCGCGGCATTCCCGGGCGTATGCGCGAGCGCCTTGAGCAGGAAGACGGCGACCTTGTTCAGCCTGGCGATGTCGGCGACATTGGCCGCCGAGATTGTTGGGGCAGCCGAGATTGTTGGGGCTGCCAAGATTGTTGGGGTCGCTGAGATTGCCGGGGCCGACGAGATTGTCGGCGCGGGCATGTCGGCCCGGCCGCCCGTGATGTCGACGCCTGGCGCGAAAAACAGCCTCAGGCAGGCCTGCACATAGGCGACTTCGTCAGCGCAGCCGGCGGCGCGCAGCCTTTCATAGGAGCCATCCTGCATCGCCATGCCCGATGTCGTTCTCCGCAAAATGCCGCCCGCGCGGTTTATACCGCACCTGCGAAGAAAAGCATCGAGAAAATTGACGAGATCGCCCAAAAGCGGGCAGAGGCCGGCTCGCGACTGCAACCACAGCGTTTAAAACCGCTGCACGCTCAATCACTTTTGAAGACAAAACCGGATATGCCAACGCGAGCCGGAACGTGGCGATTTCTTGCAGCAAATTCTTCGCATTTGCGAAATGAATTTCTCGCCTAGCAAATTATCATAATTAAATCAGATGCTTATTTAAACGGCAAAGACCTACGGTTGAATTCGTGGACGGCTGAGGTTTAGGATGACGGCGCCTACACCTTGATTACCAACGAAGGCGAGCGCAACCAAGAATTGATTAATGCTTGGTAAATCAGGCTTGACTCATGGATGGTGCCGTGCAGCAATCGCATTGCAGCATAGCGATATGCTGGCGGCAGCCTGCAGCCGCTTCCAGTCCTTAATTGGAGAGTAAAATGGAACAGAATGTTGAAAAGCATGAGTACGAAACCCCCAGCCTGACGGTTCATGGTTCGATTGAAACGATCACGCAGGGCGGTGCTGGCACGACGGCGCTCGACGCGAGCTTTCCCGCGCACACGCCGATCGGCGAGCTGACTTTCTCCTAAAGCTTACAGACATCCGGGAGTCGAAGTTGGGGCTCCGGGTGTTCTCCAACAGGTGAGCCCGGGGGGCTTTTGTCCCCCGGCTTCCTGCCGGGGATCGACGGCAACCGATCCACAGCAACGTCTGACGGCGCGGCGGGCCAGCAACGAGGTTTTAGGATGCACTGGAACCCTTCGGACGATGACCGCGTCGTCGCGACCAACGAGGCGGTGGCTTGTGAATTCGGCGCCGGACTGGCGCTGCTCCACCTGAAATCCAATGTCTATTACAGCCTGAACGGCGTCGGCGCCTTCATCTGGGAGCAGATCCAGGAGCCGCGAACGGTCCTCGATATCCGCAGCGCCGTGCTTGCGCGCTACAATGTCGACGCCGAACGCTGCAAGGCCGATGTCGAGGGCTTGCTCAAGGGGTTGAGCGAAGCAGGGCTTGCGAGGCTCTACAGTGAGGAATTGGTCTAGGCTCCGCTCGCTGAGCGGCCAGGAAATGCTGTTTCTGGCGCGCTGCCTGACGGTGGTGAGCGCGGTACGGCTTGCGCTGACGCTGTCTTCCTACAACCGTGTCCGCAGCCTGGTGACGCGGCTGGACGCCGGACGCGATGCCAGCATCGCCGACCTGCGGCGTGTCGCATGGGGCGTCGCGGCCGCGGCGCGGCTCGTGCCAGGCGCCAGCTGCCTTACCCAGGCGCTGGCTGGACAGTATCTGCTCGCCCGCCAGGGCAGCGCCTCGAAGATCAGCATCGGCATCGAGAAAGGAACGGGCAGCGAGCTCAAGGCGCATGCCTGGCTGATGAGCGGCAACCACATCGTGCTTGGCGGCTCGATCAAAGGATTTGCCCATCTGGTCGACCATGGGTCGTGAGCGATGAGCGGCGTCGCCGGAATCGTGCTCAACGACAATGACCGGCCCGCCGGGGCCGGCGATATCCAGCAGATGCTTTCGCGCATGCGCCACCGCGCCCGCGACGGCAACTCGTGGTGGACGGAGGGCAGCGTGGCGCTCGGCCACGCCTGGCTCGACACGACCGGCGAGGATGGTCCCGGCCCGCTGACGATGGCCGGCGGCAAGCTCGCCATCACCGCGGACTGCCGGCTGGACAATCGCGACGAGCTTCTGGCGCGGCTTGGCATGCGCGACCGGTCGATCGCCGACGCGGTGCTCATCATGCGCGCCTACCTAAAATGGGGCGAGGCCTGTCCGAGCTATCTGCAGGGCGATTTCGCCTTCGCCATATGGGACGGCGAGCGCCAGGCGCTGTTTTGCGCGCGCGACCATTTCGGCGTCAAACCTTTCTACTATCACTCGACCGGCAGGCGCTTCGCGTTCGCCTCGGAGATCGGGCCGATCCTTGCGCTGGACGGCATTGGCAGGCGCCTCAGCGAGCACCAGATTTCCGGCTTCCTCGCCGGCCTGCCGGACGATCCGCAGGCCACGCCCTACGCCGAGATCTTCCGCCTGCCGGCACGGCACGGCATCACGGTCGCAGGCCGCCAGGTGGTGCTGCGGCGCTACTGGCAGATCGAGCCATCGCAACGGCCGCCGCGCTCGGACGCGGCCGAGGAATTCAGGCATCTCTTCGCGCAATCGGTGGAGAACCGGATGCGCGGCACGCCGGCCGTCGGCGCCATGCTGAGCGGCGGGCTCGATTCCTCCTCGATCGCCTGTCTCGCGGGCCTCAGGGCGGCCGCGCAGCGCAACCCGAGGCTCAAGACCTTCTCGCTGGTTTTCGACAAGGGCTCGTCGATGGACGAGAAGCCGTTCATCGATGCGGTGCTCGACGGCAATCCGCTCGACGCCACGTTGATTGCGGTGAGCAATTACGCGCCCTTCGCCGAGTTCGAGCGCATCCTGGAGGAGCAGGAGGGCACGTTCCTGGCGCCCGGCCTGTCCTTGACGCGCGACCTTTACCGGACGGCGGGCGCAAAGGGCGTCAAAGTGCTTCTCGATGGACATGGCGGCGACGAGGTCGTCTCGCAGGGCCATGGACACCTTCACGAACTCGCCAATGCCGGCCGGTGGCTCGAGTTGTGGCGCGAATTGCACAGCGCTGCGAACACCTATGGCGAGGGCATGCTCTCCCTCTATTTCAAGTTCCTGACCATCTACGGACCGGCCTGGCGGATCGCCCGGATGCGATCGATGGCCCGATGCCTTGTCGGCAAGGTGCGGCAGAGGCCGGCATCGGCGCCGCGCGCCTGGGCGGGCCTGGTCAATCCGGACCTTGCCAGGCGCACCGATCTTGCCGAGCGCTTTCATCGCAGCGGCTACATGCCCGCCACCGTGAGCGCCAGCGAAGCGCTGACGCATCGCTGGCTTCTGTCCACCGGGCTGGTGCCGCACGCCTTCGAAGTGCTCGACAAGGCCGCCGCCAATTTCGGCGTCGAGCCGCGCTATCCGTTCTGGGACAAGCCGCTCGTCGAATTCTGCCTGGCGCTGCCCGGCGAGGAAAAGCTCAAGGACGGTTTTGGCCGCCATGTGCTGCGCCGAGCGATGCAAGGCGTTCTGCCGCCGGCGGTGCAATGGCGGCGCGACAAGATCGATTTTACCGCCAACCTGGTCAAGGGCATGCTCGGCAACCACCGCGAGCTTCTGGACAAGCTTTTGATATCGGACAGCGAGCGGATCGCGCCCTATGTCAACCTGCCTGAAGTGAACGCGGTTTATGAGCGCATGCTGCGCCAGCCCGAGCAGGCGACGCTGCCCGACGTCCAGCATGTCTGGCGCTCGGTTTCGCTGTCGCTATGGCTGCGGCAAATCCAAGGAAGCCCCGCATGAATCTTCCGATCGCTTCCCTAGAGCATGATCCCGAAAAGTGGGAACCGGTTTTCGGAGAAAGATCATGCCCTAACAAAGAGTTAGACCGTGATGGCGATTCAACGAAACGCCATCACGGTCTTGCGCGGCCCGAGCCAGCCACCGAGACGACGGCGCCGAGCGGACGCGTCCGCCATTTCTACAAGGCCTACGGGCTGATCGTCAGCTCGGAAGTGGCCTTGCCGGAACTGGAACCGACGGCGCCGGCGACACCCGACCTCGATATCGCTATCAGGCCGGTTGACTTTCCCGACAGCGCATCGCTGGGCGCCACGGCGTTCCGGTTCGAGGCGACGCGCCAATATCTTTCCTGGCAGGCGGTCGGCACCTTCATGATCAGCGACGCCAGCCGGATCGATGTCGATCCGGCGCCGGGGATCGACGACCCGCTGCTCGCCTTTCCGCTGCTCGGGCCGGTGATGGCGCTTGCCCTGCATCGGCGCGGGCTGCTCGTCCTGCATGCCAGCGCCATTGCCGTCGGCGGCAGGAGCGTGATCTTCATGGGCGACAAGGGCGCCGGCAAGTCGACGACGGCGGGCGCGATGATCCGCGCCGGCCACCGCCTGCTCACCGACGACGTCGTGGCGCTGGATTTGTCCGATCCTGACCGGCCGATGATCCTGCCCGGATTTCCGCAGCTCAAGCTCTCGGCGGACGCGGCCGGCGCCATTCGCCTCGAGCAGGCGGAGGTGCGTCCGCAGGTGCATCCACAGATCGACAAGGCGCAGCATCGGCTGCATGACGGATTTGCCGCCGAGGCGGTGCCGGTATCGCGCATCTATGTGCTCGAGCGCGGCGGGCGGGCGGCGATCTCGCCATTGATCGGCGCCGCCGCGTTGCCAGCGATCATCAAATTCTCCTATGTCACGCGGTTCGGCCGGCAGGCGCTGCCCGGCGATCTTGCCGCCGCGCATCTTAGCCAATGCGCGCAGGTCGCCGGACGGGTCGGCGTCAGCCGCCTCGAAGTGCCGGCCGGACTCGCCCGGATCGACGAAGCGGTCGCCGCGATCGAAACCGACCTGGCGTCCGGAACAAGGTGAGCCAGGGCATGGGCTGGTCCTCGAAGTTCCGCCTGTCGCTTTTCCGGGACATCGCCGGTTTCGGCGCCATGATGGCGCATGTCGGCGGACGGCGCACGGCGACGGCGCTTGCCTTCCTGATCCTGGGCAGTCTCACCGAAGGCATCTCGATCCTGCTGCTCGTTCCGCTGCTGCGCCTGATCGGCAAGCCCGACCAGGACTATGCGGTGCGGGTGCCGGAGGCCTTGCATTGGCTGGTGCCCGGCGGAACGCTGTCGCTCGCGACCGTGCTCTGCCTGCTCGTCGTGCTGGTGGCGCTGCAAGCGACGTTCAACCGCTTCAAGTCGGTCTACATGGCTCGGCTGCTCTACGACTTCGTCAACCGCGTGCGCATGAACCTGTTCGAGAGCGTCGGCAAGGCGCGCTGGGGCGTTTTCACCCGCATCCGCGGCTCCGATCTCGACCATGCGCTGAACGGCGATGTCGACCGAGTGCAGGTGGCCGCCTTCTCGCTGCTGATGCTGACCCAGGCGACGCTGCTTCTCACCGGCTATCTCGTGGTCTCGCTGTTCATCTCGCCGGTGATGACGTCCTTCGCCATTTTCATCGGCCTGGTGCTACTGGTTGCGCTGCAGCCGTTCAGGGCGCGCGCCAGCGCCTATGGCCGCACCCTGACCGGCAATCGCCAGGATCAGTACCGCACGGTCTCCGAGTTCCTCGGCGGCATCAAGGTCGCCAAGAGCCTGAATGTCGAGGCAAGCTATTTTGCCGAGCTCGGCGCGACGCTGGACAAGATGAAGACCGACAACATCGCCTTCGTCCGCAACAGTTCGCTCGGCACCGCCCTGTTCCAGGTTACGAGCGTGATCGGGCTCAGCCTCTTCATCTATGTCGCGCTGGTCCGTTTCCACCTGTCGCTGGCCGAGATCGTCGTGCTGCTCCTGGTCTTCATGCGGGTCGCGCCGCGCTTCATGGATATGCAGCTCCAGACCCAGCAGGTGCTGATCAACCTGCCGGCCTATGCTTCGATGAAAAGCCTCCAGGCCCGCTTCGATGCCGAGCGCGAGCCGGAAGAAAGCATGGCCGAACAAGGGGCAAGACTGTCTCTCGAGACCGGCCTCAACATCCGCGATGTGGCATTCGCCTATGGCGAGGGCGACGGCAAGCCGGTGGTCAGCGATATCACCTTCGGCCTGCCGGCCGGCAAGGTGACGGCGCTGATCGGCCCTTCCGGTTCCGGCAAGAGCACGATCGCCGACATGCTGCTCGGCCTGCTCGAACCGACCGCGGGACGCATCCTGGCCGACGGCGTGGAGATCACGGCGCAAAATCGCAGGGCCTGGCGCGATCGGGTCGCCTATGTGCCGCAGGACGTGTTCCTGCTGCATGACACGATCGCCGCCAATTTGCGCCTTGCCGCGCCCGCGGCCAACGACGAAGAACTATGGGCGACCTTGCGCAACGCCCATGCGGCCGATTTCGTGGAGCGCCTGGCATTGCGGCTGGAGACGGTGGTGGGCGACCGCGGCGTCCGGCTTTCCGGCGGGGAGCGGCAGCGCATCGCCTTGGCGCGGGCGCTGCTGCGCAAGCCTTCGCTGCTCATCCTCGACGAGGCGACGAGCGCGCTCGACTGGCAGAATCAGTCGCTGATCGCCCAATCGATCGAGGCGCTGCGCGGCCAAATGACGATTTTGACCATCGCGCACCGGCCGTCGATGATTGCCTTCGCCGACTGGGTGGTGGCCATCGAGAACGGACGCATCGTCGAGGTCGGACAATATCGGCGGCTGAAGGCAAAGGCCGGCAGCCGCCTTGCCAGGATGCTGTCCGGCGAGCAGGCCGAGCGCGAAGGCGCGTCATCGGTCGAGACGGGACTGGTCCCGGCGCCGGTCGAACGTTCAGTGGAGGCTGCGTCTGGCGCTTAGCTTTTCGCCGTCGGCGACCTTGTTCAGGATCGTGCCGCGGTCAGCCTCGCGGGCCTTGTCGGCCGATGTCGGCGTGGTTCCGCCAATCATGGCAAAGACGAGGAGGAAATAGCCGGCCTGGATGATGACGGCACAGACGACGGCGCGAAGGAGGATGGTGCCCGCCGACGCGCCATCGAAATAAGACCAGCCGATGACGATCGCGAGCGCGAAGATCATCCCGACGACGAATTTTGGCAGAGACATGTTCGCCGGCCTCTCAACCGAGACGAGCATGCAGAAGCTGCGACTTACCCACCCGCGTAACTCCCCGTTGCGCCAAAGAGCTTTTTCTGGCTGCCCTATCCGGCCGGTTGCTTCCGACCTTCCTTACCCATGCAGACTATGACAGGAACAATTTGCGACTCTATTAAGGCGGGTCGGCCGGAGCAAGGCCGTGCAGGTATGGTTTCCAACGATTTTACGAGATCGACTCTGCCATGCTGCGTCGCACACTCTGGCTCCGGCAGCTATTCAATTAGCCGCCTGCCGCTTCAGTAAAACTCGCCACTTTGATTAGTATTTTATCTGAATAACTTACCATGGCGAGTGCTTCCGACGGCGCGCAACCGCGTTTCTTCTGCAGCAAAGAATGCACTGTCCAAAAATGGCCTAAAAGGCGGACTACATTTTCCTGGTTCGCTCTCACCTTGTCATAAACGTGCCACAAAGGTGAAAATTTGGGCAGGGCAGGTTTATTATTTAGTCAATTCATGACGTGAGCATTTCAGTCCGATGGGAAATTGTGTGTTGCGCTGCAGCATTTTTTTGATATCTTGTCGTAAACCATCCGTTCAACGTATGGAGCTTCTGCATGAGGGACGTCGCCAAGTCGGCTAATGCGGGTTTTGCGCAGGTCGGCGTTGATTTTCCACCCCCCATCGGCGGTCTGCTCAAACGCAGTTTCGATATCGTCGGTTCCCTGGCCGGGCTGATCCTGCTCAGCCCGCTTTTCCTAATGGTCGCGCTGCTGGTCAAGCTTTCGGACAACGGTCCGATCTTCTATGGCCACAAGCGCATCGGCCGCGGCGGCAGGATTTTCTCCTGCCTCAAATTCCGCACCATGGTGCCGGATGGCGAGCGCGTGCTCGCTGCGTATCTGGCGGCCAATCCCGATGCCAACGCCGAATGGATCGCGACACGCAAACTGAAGAACGATCCACGCGTCACCCGCGTCGGGCAGGTGCTTCGCAAGCTCAGCCTCGATGAACTGCCGCAGATCCTCAACATCCTGCAGGGCGACATGAGCCTTGTCGGCCCGCGCCCGGTCGTGCGCGACGAATTGGAGATCTACGGCAGTGCCGCGGTCTATTACTTGAAGTCGCGTCCGGGCTTGACCGGGTTGTGGCAGGTCAGCGGCCGCAACGACGTATCCTACGACACGCGCGTCGCCTTCGATCGCCACTATGTCGAGAACTGGTCTTTGTCCGAGGATATTCGCATCATCTTCAAGACCGTTCCTGCCGTGTGGATGTCACGCGGCAGCTATTGACCGACGGGCCTGCTCCGCCAGATTCGGGGCAGGCATCCGGCAGTGATCTCATCGGGCGGATGGGGCCAAAGCGAATCGGAAACGTATTTGACAAAAAACCCCTTCGGACTGTCTTACGCCTGCAGTCTCCGGTCCAAGACGACGGCCCGCTTCGCGGGCGCGTTGCTTGTTGCGGCGTCGCTCGCCATGCCGCAGTTGGCCGCCGCCGGCGATTATCAGCTTGGCCCACAGGACAAGCTCAACATCCGCGTCGCCGAATGGCAGACGGTCGACGGCACGTTCCGCGACTGGTCAGCCCTCAATGGCGAATATTCGGTCGGCCCGAGCGGGACGCTCTCGGTGCCGTTCGTCGGCGACATGCAGGCCGCCGGCAAGACGACGGCGGAGGTCGCTTCGGCGATCGGGCTGGCGTTGCAGCGCAAGCTGGCGCTGCCCGACAAGCCGGAAGCCTCGGTCGAGATGGCGCAGTTCCGGCCGTTCTACATTTCCGGCGAAGTCCAGAACCCCGGCCAGTTTCCCTTCGTGCCCGATCTGACGGTGCTCAAGGCAGTCAGCATTGCCGGCGGCATAAGGCGCAACGCCGATTACGGCCCGCAGCTCGGCAAGGATCTGGTTACCGCCAAGGGCAGCTTCGATATCTATGACGACCAGCGCATCCGCCTGCTCGTCAAACGCGCCAGGATCGATGCCGACCTCGCAGGCAAGACGACTTTCGAGGTGCCCAAGGAAATCGAGGGGGGTGATCCGAAACTGGCGACCATCGTCGCCGACGAAACGGCAATCCTGGTCTCCGACCAGAAATCGCTGAAGCTGAAGCTCGATGCGCTCGACGATTTGAAGGGTGTTCTGCAGTCGGAAATCGAATCGCTGCAAAAGAAGATCGCCAACCAGCAGAAGCAGGTCGATCTGGCCGAGAAGCAGGCCGAAAGCATCGGTCCGCTGGCGCAGAAGGGCCTGGTTGCCAATGCGCGCCTGCTTTCCTCGCAGCAGTCGGTCACCGACCTGCAGGGCAAGATCCTGGACTATGAGACGGCCATCCTCACCGCCAAGCAGTCGATCAGCAAGGCCGAGCAGGACGCCATCGACGCCAGGAACTCGCTGAATTCCACCCTCACCGCCAACCGGCAGCAGGCCGAGGCCGACCTGAACGAGGCGACGTTGAAGGCCGGCATGCAGAAGGGCCTGATCGCGCAGGCGTCGGACCCCGCGACGGCGGCCAGCATCACCGGCGATGAGGAGCCGGCCCTGCTCTATTCGCTGGTGCGGGTTGCCGACGGCAAGACGAGCGAGATCGAAGCCAAGGAAGACACGCCTGTCCTGCCGGGCGACGTGATCAAGGTGAAGCTGGCGCCGACGGCCAGCCAGTAGCGCCGCCGGACCGAGGCTTGCCCGAAGCGAGCCGGGAACCGGAGGCGGGAGGGACAAGCCAGGCTCGTTCGCGTTGCGGCGCGGGCGGGCGATCTGTTTTGGACCGCTTGAAGGCATAACATGCAGCCCGCAGCCCAGCGTCACGTCTATCTGAATCTCGACGCCATCCGCGGCGTGGCAGCGATCAGCGTCATGCTCTACCACTTCTCGCCGTTCCTGGCCGACGGCAAGGTGCTGCCGTCGAGCTATCTCGCGGTCGATCTGTTCTTCCTGCTCAGCGGATTCGTCATCGCGCATGCCTATGACCGCAAGATCGAGAACGGCATGGGCTTCGGCTCCTTCGTGGCCATCCGCCTGATCCGGCTCTATCCGCTCTATCTCGCCGGCACGCTGCTCGGCTTCTTCTACCTGCTGGTCAAGAACAGGCTCATGCCGGCCGAATACATGCCGCTGTCCGAGATCGGCATGCAACTGACGACCGGCATGCTCTTCATCCCGCTGGTCAGCGACGCCTATCACACGATCTTTCCGCTCAATCCCGCTTCGTGGTCGCTGTTCTTCGAGCTCATCGTCAACATCGCCTATGTCGCGGTCTTCGCGCTCCTTTCGCGGCGGGTGCTGACGGGGATCGTCGGCGCCAGCCTCGTGCTGCTCGTCGTCGCCTCGATCTTCGCCGGCACGCTCGATTTCGGCATGACCGGCAAGACCATCCTCAGCGGCCTGCCGCGCGTAACCTTCTCGTTCTTCCTGGGCGTGCTGCTCTGCCGATCGATGGCGCGCTGGCAGGGCAGCCTCGGCTTCCTGCGGCGCGGCTTCTGGGTCGAAGGCGCGATCCTGCTCACGCTTGCCGTCTTCGCAATCGCTCCGGCCGGCGGCGCGCGCGTCGTCTACGATCTCGCCGCCATCGTCATCGTCTTCCCGCTCATGGTGATGACCGGCGCGGTGGCGCCGACCGCGCCGCTTCTATCAAGCTTCTATGGCTGGCTCGGGCGGATTTCCTACCCGATCTACATCATTCATACGCCGATGCTGATGATCATCGCCGGGGCCGGCAAGGCCTTCTCGATCGATCCGTTCGCGCATCATCCCTGGTTCGGCATCGTGATGGCGGCCTCGGTCGTCGTCATCGCCGACATCGCCACGCGCATCTATGACGAGCCGGTGCGGCGCTTCCTGCAGCGGCAGATGCAGCGCGCCCGGGCCGTGGCGTAGCGGTTCGTCGCACAAGAAGGGCTCAACGGACAAAATCCGGCATGAAGATTCCGAAATCCATTCTGATCGATCCCGATCGCAACGAGACCTACGGCACTTTCGCCGTCGCGGTTTCCATGCTCGCCTTCGCCTACTCGCCCAATTTCGGCCAGATCCTGATCCTCGCCTACTACGCCGTCTGGCTGCCGCTGCTGTTCGTCGATTACCGGCGCTTCACCTGGAAGCTCTCCAGCGCCTGGCTGCCCATTCTGCTTGCGGCCTATGTCTGCTTCTCGGTGTTCTGGTCCCAGGCAGCGGGCATCAGCGCGCGCGCGGCGGTGCAATATTCCTCGCACATCGTCTGCGCCTATGTCGCGGCGCGCACCATCAACGTGCGCACGCTGGTGGTAGGCTCGCTGATCGGCATCTTCTTCGTTCTGCTCTATTCCCTGAAAGTCGGCGCTTACGCGCTCGACACGATCGACGGCACGGTCAATTTCGTCGGCGCCTTCGGCTCCAAGAACCAGATCGGCTTCTTCTCATCGCTCGGCATCTTCTTCTGCCTTGCGTTCCTGGCCTTCTACCGGCGCAACTGGGTGGGCTTCGTCTGGACCGCGCCGATCATGCTGTTATCGGTCTACATGCTGGCCATCGCCCATTCGGCAACGTCGGTGGCCTCGCTGCCGGCGGTGATCGGCATCGTGGCGCTGCTCAGCATGACCAAGGTGCTGTCGCTGCGCTATCGCCGCGTGCTGTTTATCGTCGGCGCCGGCGCGCTGGTGACAGGGGTGGTCGCGGCGCTCAACCTCGGCCTGCTGGATGTCGTGCTCGGCATCTTCGGCAAGGATTCGACGCTCACCGGCCGCACCTATCTCTGGGAGCAGGGCTGGGAGGCGGCGCAGCAGCATCCGCTGCTCGGCTATGGCTATGCCGCCTATTGGGTGCAGGGATTTGCCGATCCGGAGCGGCTGTGGGCGGAATTCTACATCTCGACCCGCTCCGGCTTCCACTTCCACAACACCTATGTCGAGACACTGGTCGAAATCGGCTTTATCGGCGTCACCTTGCTGGCGCTGGTCATCCTGCGTTCTTTCTACGGCCACGTGTCGAAAGTGGTGTTCGGCGACTGGAGCGCCGATTCAGTGGTGCTTGCCGGCGCGATCGGCCTGATGCTGATCCGCTCCTTCTTCGAGGTTGAGATGCTCGGCCCCTACTTCATGGCATCCTTCATCGTCTATTATGGCCTGTTCAGCCTGACCCCGTTGCCGGCTTTCCGGCGCCGCAGAGTGGCCATTCCCGCCGAGGACGAGAGGCATGCCAGCGGCCGCATGCCGGCGCCCATCTGATCAGCGGGAAATAACGGCCGAACGCGCGACCGCGGCCTGGATGAGCCGGTCGGCCAGGATCGCCAGGAAAGCGATCGACAGGCCGGCGATGAGGCCCATGCCGGCATCGGCCTTGCCGAGCGCGACATAGACCGCCTGGCCAAGATCGCGCGTGCCGACGAGGGCAGCGATGGCCAACATCGAGAGCGCCGCCATGATCGTCTGGTTGAGGCCGAGCATGACGACGGGAAGCGCCAGCGGCAGCTTGGCCTGCAGCAGCGTCTGCATCGGCGTCGCGCCCATCTGCTCGACCGCCTCGACGACATCGGCACGCACATGCCGCAATCCATGCTCGACATAGCGGATCGGCGGCACGATGGCGTAGAGCATGATGGCGATCAGCGCCGTGAACTCGCCGACCTTGAAGAACATCAGCGCCGGGATGAGGAAGACGAATTGCGGCATGGTCTGCAGCGCGTCGCAGATCGGCTTCAGGATGCGCGAGACGCGGTCGCTGTGCGCCGCCCATGTGCCGAGGGCGCCACCGACCAGAAGGCAAAGAAGGACTGCCAGCGTGCAGAGATAGAGCGACTGCACCAGTTGCGGCCACAGGCCGTTGACCAGGATCAGCCCGAAGCCGGCCAGCGCGAAGATACCGAGGCGATAGCCCGCCACCTGACCGGCAAGCAAGGCGACGGCAAGGATGAAGACAGGCCAGGGCAGATCGAGAAAGCCGGTGTAGAGAACAAGGCCGGCGGCGACCACGGCGAACGCTGCCCGCCAGCCGAAACGGCGCAGGGCCAACCCAGCCAAGGCCGCCATCAAAACCACATAGACGGCCAGTACCGACGGCGGCAGGGCGAAGCCCCATATTGCAGGCGTCGTCGCGCCCGAAATGCCGACGCGCATCGGCAAAAGCAGGCAATAGAGCACGGCATTGCGCACGCCGTTGAAGAACCAGGCATAGTCGCGCACGAGTCCCAGCAGCCACTGGTTGACGGCGCCCATCTGCATGCGCAGCCCGGTTTCCGGCAGGAGCGTCGCATCGGGCGCGGCAAGCCGGATGACCACGGCCAGAGCCAGCGCGACCGCCAGCGACACAGCCAGCCGGCGCGGCGTCATCCAGCGCATGGCCCGCGTCGGCCCGGTCTCCGGCGCCTTGGCGAAGCCGATGGTGAGACGGTCGATGAGGATGGCGAGCAGCGCGATCACCAGGCCGGAGAGGATGCTCTGGCCGAACTCGGCCTTGCGCATGGAAGACAGGACCTCCCAGCCGATATCCTCGAAGCCGCCGATGATGGCGGCGACGATGACCATCGACAGTGCCGCCATCGTCGTTTGGTTGAAGCCGACGAGAAGCTGCGGCAGTGCCGTCGGCACCTCGACCTGCCAGAATTGCTGGCGGCGCGTGCAGCCGCTCATCAGGCCGGCCTCGCTGATTGCCGCCGGCACGCGGTCGAGGCCGAGCATGGTGTTGCGGACCATCGGCGGCGTCGCGTAGATTGCCGAGGCGATCAGGCCCACCACCGGGCCGAAGCCGAACAGAAGCAGCAGCGGGATGAGGTAGGCGAAAGCCGGCACCGTCTGCATCAGGTCGAGCGCGCCGAGCAGCGCAGGACGCCAGCGCGGGCGAGCGTAGCCGAGAACGCCAAGCAGGAAGCCGAGCACGGTCGAGATCGGCACGGCAAGCAGCACCAGCGCCAGCGTGTTCATGCTCTGCGGCCAGTAGCCGGCAAGCAGGATATAGGCGAGCGTGGCGAGCGCGAAGAGCGCCAGCCGCTCGCCGCTCGATTTCAGCGCCAGCGCGGCGACAGCCAGCATCACCGCCGGCCAGGGCAACCAGGCGAGCGCCAACCGCGCGCCGCGCATCGGCGCATCGAGCAAGGCGGAGAGCGTCCGGAACCCGGGCTGGATGACGGCGACGACAACGTCGGTCACGGCGTTGATGTAAGTGGCTAGCGGCAGCGTCCATTCCTTGGGGAAACTGACCAGCCAGGGAAGCTCGGTTTTCAGCAGCAGGCAAAGCACCGTCAGCACGGCCAGGCCGCACCAGGGGACAAGGGCCGGCGCGATGGCGATCCTTTGCGGGGGTGGTGCGATCGCGGCCGGGGCCGTCATGAGCGCGTACGTCTTGCCTGCTCGCGCTCCAGCACGGCAAGCACCGCGCCGGCGCTGAGCACCGCCGGCGGGCCGTCGCCGGCGCCGGGCACCGCGAAGGCCGCCACGCCGGAGGCGAGCTGCGGAATAAGCGCCTCGAGGCTGGTGTCGGCGGCGATGCTCCGTTCCGGCAGCGCGGCGCCATTGGCCGGCGCGGCAATGTCGCCGGCCGTGATGACGCGCAGCAGCGGCATGTCCTCGGTGAACTGCGCGACATAATCGTCGGCCGGATTGAGCACGATGTCGGCCGGTCGGCCGATCTGCACGATCTTGCCCGCCCGCATGATCGCCAGCCGGTCGGCCAGGCGGAAGGCCTCGGCGATGTCGTGGGTGATGAAGATGATGGTCTTCTTCAGCATGCGCTGCAGGCGCAGGAACTCATCCTGCATCTGCTTGCGGATCAGCGGATCGAGCGCCGAGAACGGCTCGTCGAGGAACCAGAGCTCCGGGCCCACCGCGAGCGAGCGGGCGATGCCGACGCGCTGCTGCTGGCCGCCGGAGAGCTGGTGCGGGAGGGACGCCTCGCGGCCTTCGAGCCCGACCAGCGCGATCATCTCGCGGGCGCGGGCCTCCCGCTCCTTCGCCGACTTGCCCTGGATCTTCAGCGGGAAGGCGACATTGCCCAATACGCTCAGATGCGGCAGCAGGCCGAAATTCTGGAACACCATGCCCATGGCGTGGCGGCGCAATTCGATGAGCTCCTTGCCGCTGGCGGCGAGCAGGTTCCTGCCGTCGAGCAGGATTTCGCCGGCGCTCGGCTCGACCAGGCGCGACAGGCAGCGCACCAGGGTCGACTTGCCGGAGCCGGACAGGCCCATGATGACGAATATCTCGCCGGTCGCCACTTCGAAACTGGCGTCGACCACGGCCGGCAGATGCGCCTCCGCACGCAAGCGCTCGGCCAGCGCGTCGGGATCGATGACATAGCCGCGCGAGTCGAAATAGTAGCCCGGGCGCCGGCCATAGACCTTCCAGACGTTGCGGCAGGCAAGCTTGACCGGGCGGGCGGCAGTGTCCATTCCTATCGACCCGTGCCGATCGTCCGCCCGGCTCCGCGCATTGCGGAAACCGGGCCCTTGTTGCCCTTGGCCTTTGTCAGGCACATCGGCGAATTATCCCTTGGCGGCGTCGAGCCAAGGTTTCCACACCGTCTCGTTCTTGTCGATCCATTCCTTGACGACGGCGTCGAGGTCCTTGCCCTGCTTGTCGACGGCCAGCATCATCTTCTGCTGTTCGGTCGCATCCATCTTGAAGGCTTTCAGGAAGGCGTAGGCCGCGGGCCATTTGGCGCCGAAACCCGACCAGACGATCTTGTCGACGTCCGGAGGCGTGATGCAGTGCTCGTTGGTCTGCTCCTTGCAGGGCGGCATCGTCACCCAACCCACATCGCTCTCGGCCAGCGCGTAGTGCGGGCCCCAGAACATCATGATCAGCGGCGTCTTGGCCGCCTCGGCCGCTTCCAACTCGGCGACCAGCGCGCCTTCGGAACCGGATGGCACCGCGGTGTAAGGCATGTTGTTGTCGGCTAGGATGGTGGCCGCGCGCGAACCCCAATCGGCTGGATAATCAAGGAAGCGGCCGTTGGGCGCTGTCTCGGGCGTCGCCAGCGCCTGCACGCATTCTGGCTTGTTCAGCGCATTCCAGTCCGGCAGGCCCGGGCAGACCTTCTCCATGAATTTGGGGTAGATCCAGCCTTCCTGCGTCTTCAGGTCGAGCTTGCCGATGTCCTCGATTTTCTTCTCCGCCAGCACCTTCGGATAGATGTCGCCGACATTGTTGAGCCAGATCTCGACCGAGGCGCTGAGCGAGCCGTCGGCCAACCCCGAGAATTGCGGGAAGTTGCCGGCGGTGACGTATTCGACGTGATAGCCGAGCTTCTCCAGAAGCTGCCCGGCGATGTGGGTCGAAACATGCGCGCCCGTCCATTCCAACATCGCGAGCTTGATCGGCTCGTCCTTGGCGCCGAGATCGGCGCTTTGGCCGGCCGTCGTCGCGGCACACATCAGCGCGAGGCCGAGACCGACCCCTTGCAAGGCAGTTTTCATTCTCATGTCAGTTCCCCTAGCTGGTTGATAGCCCTTCTTCTACGCCGGCCTTCTCCCATGAGAGCCGGGATCCACTCCCTCGTCCGACGCTACCACAATGCGCCGCCAGTGATCTGGATGTTTTCCATGGTAATCCCCTTGGCCAGGTCCGTGCAGAGGAAGACCGCAAGTGCTGCAATCTCTTCCGGCTGCATCATGCGCCCCTGGGGGTTGCCTTTCCTGAATTCGTCCATCAATTCCTCGGCGCTGCGGCCCTTGCCTTCGCGCTCGACGACCTGCGCCACATTGCGGCGCATCAGCTCGGTCTCAACCCAGGTCGGACTGATCATCACGCAGGTGACGCCATGCGCAGCGCCTTCGAGCGCGACGCAACGGGTGAGCCCAAGCAGGCCGGCCTTGGAGGCGCAATAGGCGGGATTGTCCTTCCAGCCGACGGAAGCCGCCGTCGAGCCGACGTTGACGATGCGGCCCCAGCCGCGCTCGATCATGCCGGGCAGGACGGCGCGCGTCGCGCGGAATGCGCCGGTGAGATTGGTGTCGACGATCTTGTCCCACAGCTCGTCGGAATGGCCGCAGACCGGCTGCTCTGCCGTGGTGCCGGCGGCGTTGACCAGGATATCGGCCGGGCCGATGGCCGCCTGGGCTTCGGCGAAGAAAAGGTTGGTGAGCGCGCTGTCGCGCACGTCGAGATGGGCGGCATGCACCTTGGTGCCGTGCGTGGCCAGCGCCGACTTCACGCGCTCTATCTCGTCGGCGCCGGGATAATAGGCGGCGTCCGCCCTGCCCGGCTGCGGAGGCGCCACATAGGAACCGACGGCGACATTGGCGCCTGCTTTGGCGAGCGCCGTGGCGATGGCAAAACCCATGCCCGAAAAGCCGCCTGTGACGATGGCGCCGCGGCCGGTGAGGTTGGTCATCGCAAGCGGTCTCCGCGTTCACACTGCAAGATAGCCTCCGTCGACCACCATTTCGGAGCCGGTGACGAATTTCGATTCATCCGAGGCGAGATAGAGGACCATGAAGGCGATGTCGTTGGGCTCGCCGAGGAAGCCGATCGGATGGCGGGACAGCGCCTTGGCCTTCTCCTGCTCGAGCGTGCCCAGATCGCGCAGGTAGTTTTCCGTCTGCGGCGTCCAGATATAGCCGGGATGGATCGAGTTGCAGCGGATGCCGTAGCGCTGCTCGGCGCAATGCACGGCGACCGCCTTGGTCAGGGTGCGCACGCCACCCTTGGAGGCGCAGTAGGCGGCAAGATCCGCTTCACCGATGATGCCGTCTATGGAGGAGAGATTGACGATCGATCCGCCACCGGATTTCTTCATCAGCTTGATGCCTGCCTGGCAGCCGAGGAAGACGCCGTCCAGGTTGATCGCCATGGTGCGCCGCCATTCGGCTAAAGTCGTGTCCTCGATATTCCGGGCAATGGCGATGCCGGCATTGTTGACCAGCACGTCGAGCCGGCCGAAGCGCTGCTCGATCGCCGCCATGACGGCGGGCCAGTCTTCGGGCTTCGACACGTCATGGCGCAACGCCAGCGCCTCGCCGCCAGCCTTGACGATCTCCGACGCCGTATCGCCGGCGAGCCTCTCGTCGATGTCGCTGACGACCAACTTCGCGCCTTCCGATGCCAGAAGGAGCGAAGACGCCCGCCCGAGGCCGAGACCGGCCCCGGTTACGAGCGCCACCTTGCCTGCGACGCGACCCATCTGCGGCATCAGCCTCCCACTCTGTTGACGCAATTCCGGACGGAAAACCGCTTCACACGTTTCCTGGAATTGCTCTCGTTGACGACTCCAGCGGCTTGCCCAGCCAATCGCGATAAAAGCCTTCGAGGTCCGGCTCGAAATCATGCACGATCGGATAGCCGGGCGCAGCCGCCTCCACCTCATGCAGCGTGCCGCATTCGGGGCAGATGAATTCGCGGATTTCCATCCAATCCGGATCCGGCAGGTCGCTGTTGGGGTAGATCTCGCGCAGCGTCTCCTCTGTGTCGCGCACGATGATCGCGGCCTTCAGTTTCCAGTTCCTGCGGTAGTCGCCGAAGGAGTGGCCGCATTCGCATTTCGTCACCCGTTCGTCGCCGCTCTGGCAGATGAAAAGATGGTCGCCGACCGGGAGCAGGATCGGATCCTTCCAGCCGACGCGATCTTGCAGCACCGCGACATATTTGAAGAAACGGTCGTCGTCCTTGTAGGCGCTCATGATGCGGCGCGTCTGCGGCCACGGCAGCGTGCCGGCAACCAGATCGGCGATGACTTCCTTGCTGTATGAGGTCATGGTCCTTACTCCACGCCGAAGGTCGATTTGGCATCGACATCCCAGAAGGTCGAAAAGTCCTTGGTGAAGCGCGGCGAGAGCCTGATGGCGCTGGCATACATCTTCTTCACCTCGGGCGCGAAACCGGCCGCTTTCACGCGCTCGCGCTCCTCGGCCACCCATTCCGAAACCGGCCTGGCGTGCGCCAGGCGCTTTGCCCGCATTTCGGCGCGATGGCGCTTGGTGGCTTCCAGATTGGCCACCGGGAAACCCTCCTCGTCCTCGTCGAGCACGATGCCGAAGATGCCTTCGGCCGCTTCCCTGGTGAGGAAGCCGTTCTCGACGTCCCAGGCGGTCTTGACGGGATCGCGCTCCAGCACGTCGCCGTAACCGCCGCCGCCATTATAGGAGTGGGTGAAGACGTCACCGGTCTTGTGCGGCGCAGTGATGTACGGCCCTTCAAGCGTCACATGCTCGCCTTCCAGCCGCAGTTCCAGCTCCGAGCGGTAGGGATTGGTGCCGGTGTGGTGCGCCAGCGGCGCGCCATTTTCGGCCAGCTCGAAGATGTTCGAATCCCGCACCGCGCGATGCTTCTGGCAGGTCGGCGCCGGATAGCCGCCGCACAGCCCACCATTGTCGAAGACGCGCGAGGAATGCTCGGAGGTCACCAGCCTGAGATGATCGGTCTTGGAAACCAGCCAGGTCGACAGGAAGGAACAGCCGCCGCGATATTTGCCGGCGCCGCCGGAATTGGGAACGATCGACCTGCCGATATAGAGCATCGGCATGTTCTGTTCCCAGATCTCGATGTTGCCCATGTCGGATTCCGGATTCCAGCCGACATAGGCTGTGTCCAGCCCGTCCTTGATGGCCAAGGCGCCCGAGCCAGCGGCGGCGCATTCGAAATGCGCCATGCCGAAGGGCGTGCCGTACTGGCTGGTGCCGCCCATCTCGATCATCGGGCTGTTGACCTGGCCGACAAAGGCTTCCTCGACGAAGCCGCGCGCGATGAAGGAGCGCGACAAGAGCCGCTGGAAGACGCCATAGGCGGGCAGCAACAGCGCCCAGGAGGTGGCGGTCGCCACCATCTCGTTGTCGGGGTTGGTCCAGGTGCCGTGCGGCAGCTTCAGCTCGGTCGCCATCCATGCGCCGTCATTGACAAGGCCCTCGAAGTTCATGTGCTGCGTCAGCGTCACGAACATGCCGCCATCCATGCCGGCCGGCGTGCAGTTCATCGAATGATAGCCCCAGGGCTGCGTGCCCTCGAAGTCCATCTTGATCTTGCCGTCGCTGGTGATCTCCATCTCGACCGGGATGTTGTAGAGCCAGTCGGGATCGCCAAGCGGCTGGTAGCCGGGCTTGCCCTTGGTGACGTGGCCGTAAAAAGTGTGGCCGCGGTAGATGCCGGGCACCGTGAGCTGGCGCGTGCGGGCGAGCTGGGCGCGGCGGCCTTCCTCGATGAACTCCTTCGACACCTGCATCCAGTAGTCGAGGCCGATCTCGTCGATCAGCGCCTTGACGCTTTCGCGCATGTCGATGCAGGAGGCGACCTTGGCCTTCTCGTCGAGCACCCAGTAGATCGGCATCCTGAGATTGCGCTCGCAGCGGATGACGTAGTCGCGCCGCAATTCGTCGTTCTGGCCGACCTTTTCGGCGCAGACGAACAGGCCTTCGGTAAAGCGCTCCTGCGCCAACGCCACGTCGCCGCCTGGCGTGATGCCGCCGGCTTCGAGCTCGTGGCAGACGGCGCCGGCCCAGCCGACGAGCTTGCCGGAATGGAAGATCGGCACGACGTCCATCACGTCCGGCACCTGCACGGTGCCGATGAAAGCGTCGTTGTTGGCGAAGATGTCGCCGTCGCGGATCTGCGGATTTTCCTCGTAGCCGTTGCGGATCATCCATTTGATGAAGCGGCTCATCGTGTGCACATGCACCATGATGCCGTTGGAGAGCGCGATCGCGTCACCTTCCGGCGTGTAGATGGCGACGACCATCTCGCCGACCTCACGCACGCCGGGCGAGGCGGAGATGCGGCGCGCCATTTCGCGTGCCGAGACGCAGTAGGCGCGCAGCTTCGTGTGCAGCGTCTCGAATTTCAGCGGGTCCTGGTTGCGCAGCTGAAGCTCGGTGATGCCGTCATAGCAGCCGGTCTCTTCCATCAGCCGTTCGGATTCGATCAGCCGTTCGCGGATGCGCAGCGCAGAGGCGGGTTTGTCCAGCATGGCGTTCGCCCTTCTCAAGCGTGGGTGTAGTGGAGCAGCGTCCATTCATCGACATGGACGCGGTCCTGCGGATGAACGACGAGCGTCGTCGCCGGATGTTCGATGATGGCCGGGCCGATGACCTCGTGACCGGGTTGCAGCAGGTCCATCTCGTAGAGATTGGCCTTGTGCCAGCGGCCGCCGATATAGGCCTCGCGCACGCCCTTATGGGCAGACGCCGGATCCGACTTGCCGAGCGGACGCTTGACCAAAGTTGGCTTCACCTTGTCGGCGGTGGCGATCAACCCGAGCTCGGTGATCGAGAAGCCGGCCTCGCCATAGCGCGAGACGCGATGGTTGACCTTGGCGTAGACCGCCTCGAACTCGGCGACGATCCTGCGCATGTCGTCGGCGGAGTGAATCGCCGACAGCGGCGCCATCACCTCGACGTCTTCCAACTGGCCGGTGTAACGCATCATCAGGAACGGCACGGTCTTGATCTTGGGGAGCGCGTGGCCGTCGGCCACCATTTCGTCGACCGCGGCCTTGGTCAGGTCGTCCCAGACGTTGGTGACCTTCTTGCCGAAGGCGACCAGCTCGTCATCGCTTGCCCGCGCGCCGATGTCGATCTGGGTCGATACCGAATGGCGGCGCATGAAATCGGCTGTGGTGCAGCCGAAGGCCGAGAAGGCGGCGGCGAACTGGAAGGTGATGATGTCCTTGAAGCCGATGCCCCTGGAGCAGCCGGCCAGATGCAGCGGCCCCGAGCCGCCATAGGACAAAAGCGTGAATTCCGAAGGATGGATGCCTTGGCCAGAAATGACGCGACGCAGCGCGTTGTTCGCGTCGGCCTCCAGCATGTCGATCATGCCCTCGGCCGCCTCCTCGACGCCGACGCCGAGCACCCGCGCGCATTTTTCCTCGAACGCTTTCCTCGCCTTCTCGACCTGCAGCACGACCTTGCCGCCAAGGAAGTAGTGGGGGTTCAGGCGGCCGAGGATGGCATCGCAATCGGCGATGGTCGGCTCGGCGCCGCCCTTGGCAAAGCAGATCGGCCCGGGATCGGAGCCGGCGCTTTCCGGCCCGAGCGAGACCTTCTTGGTCAGCGGATCGACCTTGAGGATCATGCCAGCGCCGGCGCCGATCGTGTCGAGATGCAACGTCGGCACGTTGAGCTTGAAGCGGTCCATCAGCGGCTCGTTCTCGATACGTGTCTGGCCGCGCGTGATGACGCCCATGTCGAAGGACGTGCCGCCCATGTCCGAGCAGATCAGCGAGTCGTTGCCGATCAGCTTGCCGACATAGGCGGCGCCCAGGATGCCGCCGATCGGCCCGGAGATCATCGTTTCGTGCAGGCGCGGATGGTTGATCGAGGTCAGGCCACCGAAGGAGAGCAGCGTCTGCACGCCGTATTTGAAGCCGTATTTCTTCGAGATGTCCTCGATGCCCTTCAACTGCTTGCGGCCGCGCGAGGTGGCGTAGGCCTCGATAAGCACCGAGTTCAGCCGCGACTGCTCGCGGATCACCGGGCGCACCTCGTGGCTGGTGTAGACGAGGATGTCGGCGCCGGCGGCGGCGATCTCCTGGCGGCAGATTTCGGCGATGCGCTTCTCATGCGCCGGATTGACGTGCGAGAAGACGGTCATGATGCAGATCGCCTCGACCTTGTCGGCGATGAGCTTCTTGGCGGCGGCATGCACCTCGTGCTCGTAGAGCGGCAGGATGACGTCGCCGAACTGGTCGACGCGCTCCGTCACGCCATGCGTGCGGCGGCGCGGCACCAGAGGATCGGGATGATGGTGGGTGACCGCGTGCAGGCGGTCGGCATAGGAATAATCCGCCCAGGCCTGCAGGCCGCGGCCCATCAGGATCATGTCCTCAAGGCCCTTGGTGGTAATCAGCCCGAGCCTGCGGCCGGTGCGCGACAACAGCGTGTTGAGCATGCCGGTGCCGGAATAGAGCACCACGTTGACGCCGGAGAACAGATCCTGCAGCGAGATACCCCAGGCGTCCGCCGCATCCTCGGCCGAAGCGAGGAAGCCTTCAGCCTCGTTCTTCGGCGTCGTCGCCGACTTGCCGATCTTGAAGTGGCCGTCCTGATCCACAAGGATCGTGTCGGTCATGGTGCCGCCAGCGTCGATGCCGATGACGATTGGATTGGTGGTGATCTGGTCCACGGGTCGCTTTCCCTTGCCGAGAATGACCACAGGCTAGATTCCCGGAGCCGGATCGCGCCATATGCCTAAAGACACAATGACCGCGCGGCGCGGTTCGCCGAGAAAAGGGCATGCGCATGGGCAATATCTGGGCGCCGCTGGCCAAGGCGATCGCCGCCACCGGCACCGACCGGCATGTCGACTGCCTGATCGATCTGATCGGCGCCGACATCGCGCATGACCTTGTGACGGTGACGCGCTATTCGGCGACTAGGACCCCGGAATTCGTCAAGCATCGGCGCTTCTCGGACGAGATGGTGCGGCGCTATCTCGACAACTACTACGTCTTCGATCCCTTCTATGCCTCGTGGCGGCGCGAGCGCCGGCTCGGCATCATGCCGCTCAAGGGGCTGGCCGACGAGGAAGCCAAGCGCGGCCAATACATTGCCGGTTTCCTGGCGCAGTCGGAAATCTGCGACGAGGTCGGCATCCTGCTCGCCGACGGCGGCGACTGGTGCCTGGGCATATTCCTCGACCGCTCGACCGTATCGTTCAAGGACGGCGAGATCGCTCTGCTCACGGAGCGGCTGCCGGTGTTCGAGGCGCTGCATGCGCTGGATATCAAGGCGCGCGGCTCGGACTTTTCACGTACCTCGGCGCCGAGCGGTCCCGGCGCCTCGCCGCAGCAGAAGCCGAGCATTCCGGAAAACCTGTGGCCGGAGCTATCGCTGCGCGAGCGCGAGCTGGTGCAGCTGATCCTCGCCGGCCATCCGACCGCCAACATCGCCGAGCGGCTCGGCATCACCGTCGGCACGGTGAAGAACCATCGCCGCCGCATCTATGAGAAGCTGGACATCACCACGGAGCGCGAATTATTCCTGCAATTCTTCCAGCACCGGATGAACGGGTAGCGCCGCGTCAGTCGTGCAGGTTCCGCGAAATCGGCGGCCGGATGGTGAAGTCCGAAAAGGTGACCTCGAAACCCTCGCGCTGCGGCGAGCAGCACATCATGCCGACATCGACCGATTTCGAGATCGGGAAATAGGCCAACCGCACCGGCTTCCAGTGACCGTCCGAGACGTCCAGATACTGGATGCGGATCGCCTCGGCGTGACGGGTCAGGCGGATCCGGACGCCGTCCTTGCCGGCGGCAATGGCGACCAGCGACCAGTCGGAGGTGTCGTTGGTGACGACGACGGAGAAGTAGGCCAGCCCGTCGGTGTATTCGATGCCGGCCTTGATCCAGTGCGTTTCGCTGAGGCGCAGCATCAGCCCCGCCTGATCGTAGAGCACCTTGTAGTCGCCCTGGACGGTGACCTCGGCGCTGAAATCACCCTCTACCGGGCGGTAGAGGAAATGCCCGTTGTCGCGCCAGAAGCCGTAGAAGGTCTCGCGCCAGAAGTCGGTCTCCTTGCCCGTCCGAACGGTGAGCGTGCCGTCGCCGACCGTGTGGCGCGGCGGCGGGTTGAGCCATGTCATGTCGTCCAGGGCTGACGCCATCGATCCCTCTTAGCCGGCGAATGTATAGGCGGTCTTAACCGTGGTGTAGAACTCCATGGCGTAGCGGCCCTGCTCGCGCGGGCCGTAGCTCGAACCCTTGCGGCCGCCGAACGGCACGTGGAAGTCGACGCCCGCCGTCGGCAGATTGACCATCACCATGCCGGCTTCGGAGTTGCGCTTGAAATGGGTCGCGTGCTTCAGGCTGGTGGTGCAGATGCCGGAGGTGAGGCCGAACGGCGTGTCGTTGGCGACGGCCAGGGCTTCGTCATAATCGTTGACTCGAATGACGTTGGCGACAGGACCAAAAATCTCCTCGCGCGAGATGCGCATCGCATTGGTGGAGCCAACAAACAGCGCCGGTTGCAGATAGAAGCCCGGCGTCTCGCGCTCCAGCCGGTCGCCGCCGAAGGCAAGCTCGGCGCCTTCCTGGCGGCCGACGGCGATATAATCCTCGTCCTGCTTGAGCTGCGTCTGGTCGACGACCGGACCGATCTGGGTTTTGGCATCGAGCGCGTCGCCGATGACGAGCTTGTCCAGCCGCTCCTTGATCGCGTCGACGAAGCGGTCGTGGATGGCCTCGGTGACGATCAGGCGCGAGGAGGCCGTGCAGCGCTGTCCGGTCGAGAAATAGGCGCCGTTGACGGCGCAATCGACGGCGACGGCCAGATCGGCGTCATCGAGCACGACGAGCGGATTCTTGCCGCCCATTTCGAGCTGGAACTTGCGCATGTGCTCGACGCTTGCGGCAGCGACGCGCTTGCCGGTGCCGACCGAGCCGGTGAAGGAGATGGCGTTGACGTCGGGGCTGTCGAGCATCGCCTGGCCGACCACCGAGCCCTTGCCCATGACGAGGTTGAGCACGCCCTTGGGCAGCTCGGCACGATGCAGGATGTCGACGATGGTCCAGGCGCTTTCAGGCACCAACTCGGCCGGCTTGAAGACGATGGTATTGCCGTAGGCCAGCGCCGGCGCGATCTTCCAGGCGGGGATGGCGATCGGGAAATTCCACGGCGTGATGATGCCGACGACGCCGACGCCTTCGCGGGTCATCTCGACGCCGACACTGGGCCTGACGCTCGGCACCATCTCGCCCGACAGACGCAGCGTCTCGCCGGCGAAGAAGTCGAAGAGCTGCGCCGCCCGGATCGTCTCGCCGACGCCCTCAGCCAGCGTCTTGCCCTCCTCGCGGGCCAGCGAGCGGCCGATCTCGTCCTTGCGCGCCATGATCTCGTCGGAGGTTTTCTTCAGCACCGCATGGCGGGCCAGCGGGCCTGAGCGCGACCAGGCCGGAAAGGCCGCCTTGGCGGCCGCGATGGCCTGCTTGGCCTCCTCCGGCCCGGCCGAAGCGTATTCGCCGACGACGTCGTTGGTGTTCGAAGGGTTGATGTTGGGAGAGCCGGCCTCGCCAAGCCACTCGCCGTCGATCAGGTTTTTACGCAGTACGGTCATCTTGTTTTTCCTTGGGTTTTGGTCGCGGCGGCCTTCGACCGGGTCAATTGTCAGACAAATGATATAGCCATTGCCTGGCAGGAGGTCTACCAGCCATATGCGAGAAAGCTAGGACTCAGGTCGAGAATGACCAGAACAGGCAGGCGAGCGTGACCGCGCCGAAGGCGACGAAGAACAGGCTTCTGAGCAGGATGTTGCGGCGAAGCTCGTTCATGGTGAGATGCGCCGCCACGATCGCCGCGACGAACAGGAAGCGCCAGTTGAACAGCGCCCAAAGCACCTCGTGCTGGCCGAAGGCCCATCTGGCAACCAGCGAGCCGACGATCGTCGCGAAGAGCATGATCGTCGCCCAGAAGATCGCATCGGCTGCATGGGTCAGCACGATGCCGGCGGCGCGGATCGGCAAGATCATCATCAGCATGGCGCCGAAGAAATAGATGGCGGCGATCGCCAGGAACGAGCCGGCGTCGGCGATGCCGTCGAGACGCTTCACGCCATACGCGCCATAGGGGTAGCCGTGCCTCGCCACGGCCAATGACAGCGCCATCAGCAAAGCGCTCAAAACCGTGATCAGTGCGAATGTGCCGAGGGCCTTGCTCATGCCTTTTCCTGTCGAGACGAATCAGCAGGAGTCTAGCAATCAAAATCCGCAATTCACCTGTCGATATTCTCGAAGGCGCCGACCCTTGAGCGATCAAATTGTCGCCATCACCAGCGCAACGATCGTACCCGAGTTGAACACCCACATCTGCCGCCGGTGCGTTGCTGGCGAAGCCATCCAATGACGCGTCGCTGTTGGCCAGCTAGCCGATCCGAACGCCGCTCTTTGGATCGAAGAGGTGCAGCGCCGCCCGATCGGCAGCGAGGCGGATGGTGTCGCCCGGCCTGACATCGCTGCGTCCCATGACGAAGACGCAGATCTGCTGGTTGGCTAGCCGGACATAGAACTGCGTCGACAGGCCGAGCGGCTCGACCACCTCGACCTCGGCCTTCAGCGCACCATCGTCGACCAGTCTGATATGCTCGGGCCGCAGGCCGATGGTGAGCGCATCGCCGTCCTGCAGCGGCAGACCGTCCGGCAATCCAAGCTTCTGGCCGTCGGCGAGCACAGCATCGACCTTGCCGCCCCTGGCGACCTTCGCCGGCAAGAAGTTCATGCCCGGCGAGCCGATGAAGCCGGCCACGAAGGTGTTGACCGGACGGTCGTAAAGCTCCAGCGGGCGGCCGACCTGCTGCACATAGCCGTCATGCATGACGACGATGCGGTCGGCCATGGTCATGGCCTCGACCTGGTCGTGGGTGACATAGACCGACGTGGTCTTGAGCTGCTGGTGCAGCGCCTTGATCTCAGCACGCATATGGACGCGCAATTTGGCGTCGAGGTTGGAGAGCGGCTCGTCGAACAGGAACACTTTGGGGTCGCGCACGATGGCGCGGCCCATGGCGACGCGCTGGCGCTGGCCGCCGGAGAGCTGGCGCGGCAGTCGGCCAAGGAAATTGTCGAGGCCTAGGCGTCTTGCGGCGGCCCCTACCCTGCCGTCGATCGTCGTCTTCTCGGCCTTTTTCAAAAGCAGGCTGAAGCCCATGTTGGAAGAGACATCCATATGCGGGTAGAGCGCGTAGGACTGGAACACCATGGCGATGTCCCGGTCCTTGGGCGCGACGTCGTTGACCAGCCGCTCGCCGATATGGATCTCGCCGCCGGTAACTTCCTCCAGGCCGGCGATCATGCGCAGCAGCGTGGACTTGCCGCAGCCGGACGGGCCGACCAGCACGACGAACTCGCCATCGGCGATCTCGAGATCAACGCCGTGCAGGATGCGCAGCGCGCCGTAATCCTTCTCGACGTTTTGCAGCGTGACGGAAGCCATCTTTTATCCTTTGACAGCGCCGGCGGTGAGGCCGGTGACGAGATAGCGTTGCAGGAAGGCGAAGAAGACGCAGACCGGAATCAGCGCCAGGATCGAGGCCGCCATCATCTGCCCCCAGTCGACGGCGAATTTGCCGATGAAGGTGAGCAGGCCGACGGCGAAGGTCTTCTGCTCGTCGCTGGAGATCAGCATCAGCGCGAACAGCAACTCGCTCCAGGCGGCCGTGAAGACGAAACCCAGCGTGGCGCCCATTCCCGGCAAGGTCAGCGGCACGATCACCCGGCGCATCGCCTGAGCCCGGGTGCAGCCGTCGATCATCGCCGCCTCCTCAAGATCCCTCGGGATGCCGTCGAAGAAGGACTGCATGAGGAAGGTGGCGAAGGCGGTGTTGAAGGCCGTGTAGATGATGATCAGTCCGATCAGGCTGTTGGTCAGGCCGAGATCGCCCATGATCCGGTAGATCGGCGGAATGACCATGACCAGCGGGAAGGTCTGGGTAAGCAGCAACAGGATCGCCAGCGTCGCCTTGCCGCGGAAGGTGAAGCGCGACATGGCGTAGCCGGCGAGCGTGGCGATGATGGTGACAAAGGCGGCCGTCGACACCGAGACGATGACGCTGTTGAGGAAATAGCGTGGAAAGTCGGAGGCTTCGAGCACGGTGACGAAGTTCTGGAAGGTCGTCTGCGACGGCCAGAAGGTGATGCCTTCCGAATAGAGCAGGCGCTCCGGCGTCACCGAGATCTTCAGCGTCCAGAAGATCGGGAACAGCGCGAAGATCACGTAAGCCGCGACCGCAGCGTAGAGCCCGATGCCGCCGAAAATGCGCGAGGAAGTGGAGCGACCGGCGATCATCAGACGTGCCTCACCAGGGTGCGGCGGATAGCGATCAGCCCGATGGCGTAGGCAATGAGCAGCACCAGAAGCAGCACCGCCACCGCCGAGGCATAGCCCTTGTCGAGCGACTTGAAGGCGCTGACATAGATGTAGACCGGCACGGTGCTGGTCGAGCCGGCCGGCCCGCCTTCGGTCATGACGAAGATCAGGTCGGCGAAGGTGGCGATCCAGATGGTGCGCAGCATGACCGTGATGACGATGGTCGGCGCCAGGAAGGGCAGCGTTACCTTGGTGAAGCGCTGCCAGGGCGAGGCGCCGTCGATGGCTGCAGCCTCATGCAATTCGGAGGGGATCGATTTCAGCGCGGCAAGCAGCGTTATGGCGAAGAACGGGATGCCGAACCAGATGTTGGCGACGATCGGGCCCCACATGGCGGTGGCTGGATCCGACAGCACATTGGTCGGCTCGGCCTTGAGGCCAAGGGCGAAAAGCCAGTGCGGCAGCGGCCCGATGATCGGGTTGAACAGCCAGGCCCAGGTGAGGCCGGAGAGGAAAGACGGCACGGCCCAGGGCAGGAAGACCACGGCCTGCACCACCTTGCGGCCGTAGAACGGCTTGTCGAGCAGCAATGCGAGACCCAAGCCCAGAAAGAACTGGAAGAACAGGCTGGCGACCGTCCACCACAGCGTGTTGATCAGCGCCTGACCGAGCACCTGGTCGGAGAGCATCGCCTGATATTGGGCAAGGCCGACATATTGCGACTTGAAGGCCGAGAATTTGCGAAAAGAGTAGGAGATGCCAATGACCAACGGCACCAGCAGCACCAGGACCAGCAGGACGATAGAAGGCGAAAGATAAAGCCACGGCTCGATCGCGGCCTTGCTGAACCGCCGCTTGCGCGGCGGGGCGGCGGATCGGATCTCGGACACTGCGTAGGTCATACGTTCTGGCTCTACGGTGGTGATTGGGTGCCGGGGACGGCGACAGCGTCCTTCTCCCGTGAACGAGGGGAAGATGCCGGTTCACCCTCCGTAGCAGCGGCGCAGCTGCTGCGAAGGACGGGCAGGCAGATGAGGGGCGGCGCGAACTTATGAAATGCTGGCGCCGCCCCTCATCCGTCACTTCGTGACACCTTCTCCCCGTAAACGGGGCGAAGGAAAAAGGCCTGCGCCTTACTTCTTGTTTTTCGCCAGCCAGTCCTGCTGTTCCTTGGTCAGGAACTTGGCCCATTCATCGGCCACGTCCTTGGCCGGCTTCTGGCCGAGCAGCACTTCCTGAAAATTCTTGATCGCCACCTGATCGACGAAGTTGCCGAGGTTTTCCAGATGCGTCGGCGGCGTCACCATTTCATATTTGGAGCTGTCGCTGAGTTCGGTGAACCAGCCCTTGAACTGCTCGGTCTTGAAGTGCGCGTCCTGGTCGGCGCCGTTGTGGATCGGCACGACGCCAACTTCCTTGGCCCATTCCAGATTGTCCTTCGGCGACAAAAGCGTCGCCATCAGCTTCCAGGCTTCGTCCTTGTGCTGGGAATTGGCGAACATCGCCCAGCCGGCATAGCCCAGCGTCGGATAGGATTTGCCGCTCGGGCCGACCGGCAACGGCGCAACCGCGAAGTCGTCGGCGCTCATCTTGTCGGCGATGCCGAGCAGCGCGTCCGGATCCTGGTTGAGCATGGCGCAGGTGCCGGAATAGAAGCCGGTCACCGTTTCGTTGAAGCCCCAGCTCACGGAATCTTTCGGCGCCAGACCGTTCTTGTACATGTCGGCCAGCATCTGCAGGCCCTTGACCGAGCCTTCGTCGTTGATGGTCGAGACACCGTCGTCGGTGAAGTAGCCGCCCTTGCCGTCGGCGATGTTCATGAACATGTGCATGCCGTTGAAGGCGCCGGGACCACCGCGCAGGCAGTAGCCATATTTGCCGGGGATGGCCGAGATCTTCCTGGAATCAGCGACGAACTCATCGAGCGTTGCCGGCGGGCCGTCGAGACCAGCTTCCTTGAACAGCTTCTTGTTCCAGAACAGCGCGTTCACATAGTAGCCGTAGGGGATCATGAACTGGGTGTTGTTGACGGTCGAGCCGAACTGCTTGGCGCGGTCGCCGAGCGTCTTGGCGTCGTCCCACTTGGCCATGTAAGGGCCGAGATCCTCGAGCTGGGCATTGTTGGCATAGAGGCCCATCCAGCGTTCCGGCATCTCGACGACGTCGGGCGTGTCGCCGGCCTGCACCATGGTGAGGAACTTCTCGAAGGCCTGGCCCCAGGGCAGCGAGACCACCTCGACCTTGATGCCCGGATTTGCGGTCTCGAATTCGGCGATCTGCTTCTTCAGGAATTCGGTGCGCGGCGGGCTGGTGATGACCTCGACCAGCTTGATGGTGGTGTCGGCCAGCGCGCCGCTGGCGGAAATCGCCAGGCCGGCGACGGCGGCGAGCATGAAGGTCAGTCTTTTCATGTTCAGGACTCCCATTTTTTGATCCGTTATTTTTTTGACTTGTCGAAGGCTTGGGCGATGTCGGCCCAGAGGTCCTCGACATTTTCCAATCCGACATTGAAGCGGATGGTTCGGGGGCTGACGCCGAAGCGCGCCATCGAATTGATGCCCGGCGTCTGCTCGAGCGAGGCCTTGGCCGGCACGACCAGGCTTTCATGGCCGCCCCAGCTGACGCCAATGCGGAAGAACTTCAGCGCATCGACGAAGGCAGGGATGTCGACATCCTCGGTGACCTCGAAGGAGAACAGTCCGGCATAGCCGGCTAAAGTCTTCTTGCCGGGATGGTTGGAGTAGGCGGGGTGGTTGACGCGCTCGACGTTGCCGTGCGCCTTCAGCCGCTCGGCGATGACAAGCCCGCTCTTCATGTGGTGCGGCAGGCGCAGCGGCAGCGTGCGCAGGCCGCGCAGCAAGAGCCAGCCTTCGAAGGGCGACAGCTTGCCGCCGAGCTGCGAATAGGTCTGTTCGTTGATATGTTTGATATGGGCGGCTGAGCCGGCCACCACGCCGGCGACGGTGTCGCTGTGGCCGCCCAGATATTTCGAGGCCGAATGCAGCACCAGGTCGACGCCATGCGAAATCGGCTTCTGGAAGACGGGGGTGGCCCAGGAATTGTCGATGGTGGTGACGATGCCCTGCTCCTTCGCCAGCCGCGTCAGATGCTCCAGGTCCTGCAGCTCGAACAGCATCGAGGTCGGACTTTCTAGGTAGAGCAGCTTGGCGCCGGGAAGTGCCGCGGCAACCGCGTCGGGGTCGGCGCCGTCGACATAGTCGACCTTGATTTGCAAGCGCGGGAACAGCCGCTCGAACAGCCGGTAAGCGTCGCCATAGCAGTTGCGCACGGCAACGATGCGCTCGCCGGCGCCGACAAAGGCGAGCAGCGTGGCGCTGATGGCCGCCATGCCGCTGGAAAAGCCGCGCGCCGCCTCGGCGCCTTCCAAGGCGGCGACACGCGCCTCGAACTCCATCACCGTCGGATTGTCGCCGCGCGAATAGATCGGCTGCTTTCTCCTGCCGGCGAAGGTGTCGGCCATGTCGGCGTAACTGGCGAAGGTGAACAGCGAGGTCTGGTAGATCGGCGGCACCACGGCGCCGCCCGGGAACGGATCGTCATGCGCCAGCAGCGTCGCCGCCTCGCCGAGATAGTCGCTGGCCATCGAGGCCGGGTCGAAAGTGTTGGGCTGCTCGTTCATCTGCGGTCCGAAAGCTTGAGGTTGGCGGCACCGCGTTTCAGATCGTCCTCGACGGTGGCGATGAGCTTCAGCGCCTCGGCGCGGGCGCCCTCGGGATCATGCGCCGCGATGCGCTCGAAGATGGTGCGGTGATAGGGGAAACTGGCATGGCCGAAGTCGCGCACGCCGAGCGGATGCTCCCAGAAGCGGTGGAACAGCTCGTGCATGGCACTGATGATCTGCTCGAAGAGCGGATTGCCCGAGGCGCGGTAGACAGCCTGGTGGAATTCCCAATCCTCTTCCGAGGACATGCCGGCGCGGGTGCGGAAAGCCTCTTCCATGACGTCGAGCTTGCGCTCGATCTCGGCGATCTCGGCCTTGCCGGCGCGAATGGCGCAAAGCGCCGCCGCCTCGGCCTCCAGCGCGCGGCGAATCTCCAGCGTGCGCATCAGGCCGGCGAAATCATTGCCGCCGGCCAATGTCAGCGGCATGTGCAGCATGTCGGGCGAGACGGCGGCCTTGAGATAAGTGCCCGAGCCTTGCCGCCGTTCGACGAGACCGAGGCCTTCCCAGCGCGTCAGCGCCTCGCGCACCGTGTTGCGGCTGACCTTGAGGCGTTCGGCCAGGATGCGCTCCGTCGGGAGTTTTTCACCGGGGCCAAGAGCCTCCTGCCGAACGAAACCCGCCAACGCCTTCAGAACCGCGTCGTCGCGGGCCGTGGTCTGGATGGGAGGCAGGAAATCGGTCACGCCAGCCGAGCCTAAAATGGTTCAATGGTCCAACCAATTTCTGCACAGGCGGAAAGATGAGTCAACAGTCGAAATGAGCTGGGCTGAACGGCGCGGATATGCGCCATTCAGCCCCGCCGTCTCAGGCGCGGATGCGCGCCGGCATGGGCTGATACGCAACGACCTGGAGCGGAGCTTGAAGGGTCCTAGGTGACCTCAGCCTCTCGTGGACAGATTTCAGCGACCTTCGACATGGCGGATCCCTCGTCGCACTGCATGACATAGCGGAGGCGGTCGTCGGCGAGCTCGATGCGGGCCATCGTCAGCCCTGATGCCGGGTCGCGGTGGTTTTGAGTTCCCGCGGCATATCAATGGTTCATGGCTTGTTTCAGGGATGGTGAAGCACGCTCAGTCCTCCATCCGCGACGAGGCAGGCGGCGTTGATGAAGGGGCATTCCTCCGAGACCAGAAAGATCGCCGCCATGGCGATCTCCTGCGGTGTGGCGATGCGCCCACCCGGATGCAGCGCCAGCGTCTTGGCGCGCGCGGCCTCCGGATCGTCGAAACTGTTCCAGTAGTCGAGGGCCTTCTGCGTCTCGACATAGCCCGGCGCCAGCGCGTTCACGCGCACGCCCTGGCCGGCATATTCGAGCGCCAGCGACCTGGTCAGGCCGAGCAGCGCGTGCTTGGCGACGGGATAGGGGAAGGTATGCGGGATGATGGTGAAGGCGTGCGTGGAGGCGATGTTGAGAATCGCCCCGCCGCCGCTTGCCAGCATGCCCGGCAAGGCCGCCTTGCTGCAATTCCACGCGCCTTTGACGTTGACGTCGAAATTGCGGTTCCATTCCTCTTCGCTGGCGTCGAGCGGCGTCGAGAAGACATTCATCCCCGCATTGTTGATCAGCGCGTTGACCGGGCCGATTTCCTCGCCCGCGCGGGCGACAGCCGACGCGACCGCCGAGGCATCGGTTATATCGGCCCGGCAGTGTCCGAGACGCCCGCGCGGCGCCGACAGGCCGGAGGCGGCTTTGTCCAGGAGCTCGCCGTCGCGATCGATCATGAACAAACCCGCCCCCTCGGCCAGGCAGGCTTCGGCGATGGCGAGCCCGATGCCCTGGGCGGCGCCGGTGAGAAAGATGCGTTTGCCTGAAAGGCGTTCAGTCATCGTCGTCACTCCAGTCGAAGACGGCCATGGCGATCCCAGCCCGTGAAGGTCTGGCCGGAAACGAGTCTCTTCAGCCCTGTCGGCCCGACATCGACATGCCGGCTCAGCGCCGGCCCAATGCCGACGAGCGCAGATTGTCGAGCAGGACCGCCAGAAGCAGGATCACGCCCCTGACGATATATTGGTAGAAGGCCGGGATGTTGAGCAGGTTCATCGCGTTCTCGGCGATGCCCATGATCAGCACGCCGACGATGACGCCCGACATCGTGGCCCTGCCGCCCGCAAGCGAGACGCCGCCGAGCACGCAGGCCGAGATCACCGACAATTCGAGGCCGACCGCGGCGTTGGGCTGGCCCGAGGTGATGCGCGAGGCAAGCAGGATGCCGGCGATGCCGCAGACCACGCCCTGCAGCGTGAATATCCAGATGCGCGTCCTGTCGACATTGACGCCGGCAAGGCGCGAGGCTTCCGGATTGCCGCCGATGGCCAGCGTGTTCTTGCCGAAGACGGTGCTGTTGAGCACGAAGCCGAAAATGGCGAAGAGCACCGCCAGCACCCAGATCGGCGTCGGTATGCCGAGCAGCTTCGACAAGGCAAGCTGGTAGAAGTCCGGGCTGTTGATGCCGACGGCGCGGCCGTCCGACGAGATCAGCGCAAAACCGCGCACGATCTGCATGGTGGCCAAGGTGGTGATCAGAGCATTGATGCGGAATTTGGCGATGACGACGCCGTTGACCCAGCCGACGACGGCGCCGCAGGCGATCGCCGCGATAAGGCCAAGCAGGATCGAACCTGTGGCGTTCGAGGCCATCACCGCGACCATGCCGGCAAAGGCGACGATGGAGCCGACCGACAGATCGAAGTCGCGCGCGGCGAGGCAGAACATCATCGTGCAGGCGACGATGCCGACGGTGACCACCGATTGCAGCAGGCCCAGCATGTTGCGGTCGGTGAGGAAGTTCGGCACCAGCAGCGACACCAGCGCGAAGGCGACGATGAAGATCACGACGAGGCCCTGCTCGCCGAGCAGTATCTTCTTCAACCGGTCGGTCATGGCGAATGTCCTCAGGATGCGATCGCGTCGGGGGTTTTCTTGTCTGGAAGGGCCGCGGCCAGGATTGCCTTTTCGGCGAACTGGTCGCGCGTGAGCTCGGCGCTGATGCGCCCGCCGCACATCACCAGGATGCGGTCGCAGATGCCCATCACTTCCGGCAGCTCGGAGGAGACGACGACGATCGCCATGCCGTCCTCGGCGAGTTGGTAGAGCAGCTCGTAGATCTCCGACTTGGCGCCGACATCGATGCCGCGCGTCGGCTCGTCGACGATCAAAACGCGTATGCCCTGCTCGGACAGCCAGCGGCCAAGGATGACCTTCTGCTGGTTGCCGCCGGACAGGTTGACGATGTCCTGCCTGCGCGAAGGCGTGCGCACCTTGAGCTTCTTGATGAAGGTTTCGGCCGTCGCGATCTCGCTGGCGCGGCTGAGCACCCCGAAGCGCGTGTGATGGCGCCTGGACGAGATGTTGATGTTTTCCTCGATCGAGCGGCCCTGGATGATGCCGTCATGCTTGCGGTCCTCGGAGCAGAGCACAATGCCGGCGCGGATCGCGTCATGCGGGCTGGCGGCGGCAATCACCTTGCCGTCGACGGCGATCGTGCCGCCCGAGCGCGGATCGGCGCCGAAGACCAGCCGCATCAGCTCCGAGCGTCCGGCGCCGATCAGGCCGAAGAAGCCGACGATCTCGCCGGCGCGAGCTTCGAAGCTTGCCGGCGTCCGCAATCTGGCGCCGCTCAGATTATCGGCCTTGAGGCGAACCTTTCCCGGCTTTCGCGGCCGAAAACCCCAAATGTCGGAAATCTCGCGACCGACCATCTCGGCAACGACCTGATCGCGCGTCACATCTTTCAGCGATGCGTGCTGCGCGGCGAGCTTGCCGTCGCGCAGCACCGTCAGGCTGTCGCAGAGGCGGAACACCTCGTCGAGGCGGTGCGAGACATAGATGATGACCTTGCCCTCGCCGCGCAGCCGGTCGATCAGCTTAAACAGGATCTCGCTTTCGCGCGAGGACAGCGACGAGGTCGGCTCGTCGAGCGCGATGACGCGGGCGTCGAGCATCACGGCCTTTGCGATCTCGACCATCTGGCGTTCGCCGATCGAGAGCGTCTTGACCTTGCGGCGCATGTCGATGTCGATGCCGGCCGACTTCAGCTTGGCGCCGACATCGTCGAGCATGCGGCGGCGGGCGATGACGCCTCCGCTCGCCGGAAACCGGCCGAGGCTGAGATTTTCGGCGACGGTCAGCTCGGGCACCAGCTGCAATTCCTGATGGATGACGATGACGCCGTTGTCGAAGGCATTCCTGGTCGAGGCATAGGCCTGGACCTTGCCGTCGATGCTTATCTCGCCGGCATCGGCATGCTGGTCGCCGGACAGGATCTTGATGAGGGTGGATTTGCCGGCGCCGTTCTCGCCCATCAATCCGTGCACGGCGCCCTTTTCGACGCCGAACGACACGCCGGACAGAGCCCTGACGCCCGGATAGGTCTTGCTGATGTTGGAAAATTGGAGAAAGGACACGGCCTAGATCCTTGAGCATGCCAAACGGGCGGCAGCATCAAGCCGCCGCCTGTTTGTACAGGGAAGGCTATTCGATGCCGAGGTCCTTGCGCACCTTCTGATAGTCGTCGCGCTTGGCCAGCGCGCCGGAGGTCAGCGTAAGCTTTGCCGGCTCCTTGTTGTTGGCGATCCAGTCATACATGTTGAGCGCCGTCTCGTAACCATGGCGCTTCGGCGAGATGATCACCGTGCCGACGAAGCCGGTCGCGGCCGGTTTCTTGAACTCGTTGATCGCCGATTCCGCGCCGCCGATGCCGACGCCGATCATGCCGTCGGCCGGAATGCCGACGCTTTCGGAAGCGCGCACGGCGCCCAGCACCGCCTCGTCATTGAGGCCGAAGGCAATCCACTTCTTGATGTCGGCATGGGCATTGAGCACCACGGTCGCGGCATTGAGCGCGGCTTCCGTGTCGGTCTTGGCCTGCGGTGCGTCGAAAATGTTTTCCGCCTTGAAGCCGGCAGCCTTCAGCACCGAGATCGCACCCTCGACGCGGTCGACGGCAGTCGGCAGCTGGTCATAGGAAACGCGGATCGCGCCGACCTCGTCCATCTTCCAGCCCCGCGCCTTCATCTCGTCGAGGATGGCCTGACCCACCGCCTCGCCGATCTTGGTGGCGGAGATGCCCATATGCGGCACGTCTTCCAGCGGCTTGCCGTCGGCGCCGACGAGGCGATCGTCCACCGTCATCAGCTTCAGATTGTTGGCGGCCGCCTTGGCGACGATGCCCGGGCCGAGCTTCACATCAGGCGTGCAGACGACGAAGCCTTGCGCGCCCTGGGCGCCGAGATTGTCGATCGCCGACATCAGCTTCTCGCCGTCTTCGGCACCGATCTTGACGAGAGTGAAGCCCTTTTCCTTGGCAGCCTGGTCAGCGAATTTCCATTCGTCCTGGAACCAGGGTTCCTCGGGCTGTTTGACGATGAAGCCGATCTTGGTGTCCTGCGCATAGGCAGACGCGATTGTCGTGACCGACAAGACCGCGAGAGCGCCCGCGACGAGCGCGGTTTTCAAAAGTCGCATGTTTACCTCCCAGCGAACGGCCGGGCGCCGAGCCCGGGCCTCCCGTCATTAATCAATTTCATCATACACGTCAATTGATCTGGTATGATAAATGATTTAAATAGTCCGCTCAGTGGCGCTGGCGCAAATCACCGGTATCCGCTAAGGCCGGGCCGAGCGCGCGCAAACCAGGGTTCGCTGCCTTGGAGGAGGGGCTGAGGTGAACGAGACACCGAAGAAGGCTGACGAGGCGACGGAGGAACGCGAGACGGCGCGTCGCCCGCGCGTCATGCCGGATGTGACAAGAGCGCTCGCCTCCGACATTTTCTCGGGCCGCTATCCGGCCGGATCGTCGCTGCCGACCGAGAACGATCTCGGCATCGAATATGGCGTCAGCCGTACCGTCATACGCGAAGCCCTGAAGGTGCTGGCGGCCAAGGGGCTGGTGCTGTCCCGGCCACGCGTCGGCACGGTCGTCTGCGACCAGGACAAATGGAACATCATCGATCCGCAGGTGCTGGCCTGGCATGCGCCGCATGCGCTGGACGACAAATTGTTCGACGCGATCCTCGAAACCCGCCGCGCCATCGAGCCGCTGGTCGCCGAACTCGCGGCAACGCGCGCGACGTTGCAGGAGATCGCCGACCTGGAAGCAGCCTGGCAAGGCATGGCCGGCGCCGGCGAGGACCTGACGCAATTCTCGCGCTCCGACATCGTCTTCCACCAGATCGTCTATGGCGCGAGCCACAACCCGATCTTCCGCCAGATCGGCAAGCTGATCGACACGGCGCTGCTGTTTTCGCTGGAAGCCACGGCGACGATCTCGCCGGTCAGGCGCAGAGAAGCGGCGGCGGCTCACGGCGAGGTGGTCGAGGCGCTGCGGATGCGCGACGCCGTCGCTGCGCGAAACGCGGCCAACAAGATACTCGATCTCGCCGCGCGCGACCTCGTCAGCGCCAAGAAACTGAAAAACAACTGAGACCGGCCGACCGCATGAAGATCACCGCTCTGACCACCTATATCGTTCCGCCGCGCTGGCTGTTCCTCAAGATCGAGACCGATGCCGGCATCAGCGGCTGGGGCGAGCCGGTGGTCGAAGGCAAGGCGCTGACGGTCGAAGCGGCGGTCAAGGAACTGGCCGACTATCTGATCGGCAAGGATCCGCGTCTGATCGAGGATCATTGGACGGTGATGTATCGCGGCGGCTTCTATCGCGGCGGGCCGATCCTGATGAGCGCCATCGCCGGCATCGACCAGGCGCTATGGGACATCAAGGGCAAGGCGCTCGGCGTGCCGGTGCATGAATTGCTCGGCGGCAAGCTGCGCGAGACGATAAAGGTCTATTCCTGGATCGGCGGCGACCGGCCGGCCGAGGTTGCGGCCGGCGCCAGGGATGTCGTGGCGCGCGGTTTCCAGGCGCTCAAGATGAACGGCACCGAGGAACTGCAGATCGTCGACAGCCATGACAGGATCGATGCCGCCGTCGAGCGGGTTGCCATGGTGCGCGAGGCGGTGGGCCCCGATATCGGCATCGCCGTCGATTTCCACGGCCGCGTGCACCGGCCGATGGCGCGTATCCTGGTCAAGGAACTGGAGCCCTACCGGCTGATGTTCATCGAGGAGCCGGTGCTGAGCGAAAACCGCGAGGCGCTGAAGGAGATCGCCGCGCTCGGCTCGACGCCGATCGCGCTCGGCGAACGGCTCTACAGCCGCTGGGATTTCAAATCGGTGTTCGAGGAAGCTGTCGTCGACATCATCCAGCCGGACCTGTCGCATGCCGGCGGCATCACCGAATGCCGCAAGATCGCGGCGATGGCGGAAGCCTATGACGTGGCGGTGGCGCCGCACTGTCCGCTTGGGCCCATCGCGCTGGCCGCCTGCCTGCAGCTCGACGCCGTGAGCTACAATTGCTTCATCCAGGAGCAGAGCCTGGGCATCCACTACAATGCCGGCAACGACCTGCTCGACTATGCCGCAAACAAGGATGTCTTCCGTTACGAGGATGGCTATGTCGCCATTCCCGACGGCCCGGGCCTGGGCGTCGAGATCGACGAGGATTATGTGAAGGAGCGCGCCAAGGAAGGGCATCGCTGGCGCAACCCGGTCTGGCGCCACAAGGACGGTTCGTTCGCCGAATGGTAAGCCGGGCGCCGAGTGGTAAGCCAGCGAATTTTTCGTCACCCAATAGCTTATAAGACCACCGCCGCGGGTGTGATCGCGGCAAGGCCGGCTTCTGTCAGTGCATAGATGCCGCGCTCGGCGCGGGCGAACCAGCCATAGTAATTATGCTGCAGGATGCTCGCGGCGCGCGGCGAAAGCACCTTGAGGTCGCGCGGCCGTTTCGGGCCGTCGGCCATGGCGGCGGCGCAGGCCAGCGCCTCCTGACGGTAAGCGGTCATGATCGGCTTCTTGCGCGTGCTGCCGCCGATGGACGGATCGCCCTTGCGGCGGTGATGTTCCTCGACCAGGCGCGAGCGCCGCCTGGGATCGCGGCGCGGCGGCAGGGCGGCGGGACTGAGAAGCAGCTCGACCTCGCCCTTCTTGCCGACGCCCAACAGGCCGAAGCCGAGACGGCGGCACAGCGCGCGGAAGCGGCGGTCGTGCTCCCTGCCCTTGCCGCGCGCCGACATCAAAGCAGCCAGCCAGACCTCGTCACAGGCCGCCGCGCGGTCGACGGCTTGCAAAACAAGCTCGAGGTTGAACTGCAGCTTCAATTCGCAAATGACGACAACCGGCGGCTCGCTCGCGCGGACGCCGACCACGTCGCAGCCGCCGATCTCGCCCTTGACGGCGAAATCCATGCTCTCGAGGAACCGCTTCACCGGCTCGTAGAGGGATGTTTCCTGCATGCGACAGGCATAGCCGATTCGCGGCGGTCCGGTCGCGTGCCGCGGCACGGTTTGCTGCGCCGATGCTTCAGGCGCGATGCAGGTAATCCTCGATCGACTGAGCCTTCATCTCGATCGAGAAACCGGGCGCAGCCGGCGGCATATAGGCGGCATCGCGGATCACGCAGGGTTCCAGGAAATGCTCGTGCAGATGGTCGACATATTCGATGACCCGCCCGTCCTTGCTGCCTGACACGGCGACATAGTCGATCATCGACAGATGCTGGACATATTCGCAAAGGCCGACGCCGCCGGCATGCGGCCAGACCGGCAGGCCGAACTTGGCGGCGATCAGCAGCACCGCCAGCACCTCGTTCAGCCCGCCCATGCGGCAGGAATCGATCTGCACGACGTCGATCGCGCCGCCGGCGATGAACTGCTTGAACATGATGCGGTTCTGGCACATCTCGCCGGTCGCGACCTTGATCGGCGCGATAGCTTTGCGGATCTTCGCGTGACCGGCGACGTCGTCGGGGCTGGTCGGCTCCTCGATGAAGAAGGGCTTGGCGAAGGCCAGGTCCTTCAGCCAGTCGATCGCCTGGTCGACCTCCCAGACCTGGTTGGCGTCGATCATCAGATAGCGGTCCGGCCCGATCACCTCGCGGGCGATCCTGAGACGGCGGATGTCGTCGGCGCGGTCGCGGCCGACCTTCAGCTTGATGTGATTGAACCCATCGTCGACCGCTTCCTGGCAAAGACGCCTGAGCTTGCCGTCGGAATAGCCGAGCCAGCCGGCCGAGGTGGTGTAGCAGGCATATCCCTCGCGCTCGAGCGCGGCGATGCGCCCGGCCTTGCCGGCCTCGGCCTTCTTCAGGATCTCCAGCGCCTCTGCCGGTGTGATCGCGTCGGTGAGATAGCGGAAATCGACGATGCGCACGATCTCTTCCGGGCTCATCTCGGCGACAAGGCGCCAGACCGGCTTGCCGGCTTCCTTGGCCCAGAGATCCCACACCGCGTTCACCACAGCGCCGACGGCGAGATGCATGGCGCCCTTGTCCGGGCCGATCCAGCGCAGCTGGCTGTCGCCGGTCACATGGTGCCAAAAACGGCCGGGGTCCTCTTTCACCCAGTCAAGATCGAGCCCAACGACGCGATGGCGCAGCGCTTCGATCGCTGCGCAGCAGATCTCATTGCCGCGGCCGATGGTGAAGGTGAGTCCATGGCCCTTCAGCGATGGGACATCGGTGTCGAGGATGACATAGGCTGCCGAGTAATCCGGATCCGGATTCATCGCATCGGAGCCGTCGAGGCTTTGCGATGTCGGAAAGCGAAGGTCGAAGGTTCTGAGGTCCGTGATCTTGGTCATGCCTGCCTCTTAACTGGGCTGCCTCGTAGCTGGATTGCCGCCGCCGCTGGCTGCCGGAACGGCCTCAGATCGACCAGCCGCCGTCGATGTTATAAGCCTGCCCGCTCGTGTAGGTCGCACCGGCCAGGTAGACCGCAAGGTCGGCGATCTCGTCGGGCGTGCCGATCCTGCCCATCGGCTGGCGGGCGATGAAGGCGGCGCGGGCCGCCTCATAGTCGCCCTGCGCCTGCATGCGGCCCTGAAGCGAGGGGCTCTCGACGGTACCCGGGCAAATGGCGTTGCAGCGTATGCCCTTGGCGACATAATCGGCGGCAATCGATTTTGTCAGACCGATGACCGCGGCCTTGGTCACGCCATAAGCAAAACGGTTCGGCACGCCCTTCGGGGCGCCCGCCACCGACGCCATGTTGATGATCGAGCCATCGCCGCGTCCCAGCATGCCGGGCAGCACGGCGCGGATGGTGCGGATCATGGCGCGCACGTTGAGATTGAAGGCGAAGTCGAGATCCTCGTCCTTCATCTCGAGGATCGAGCCGGCATGGACGAAGCCGGCGCAGTTGAACAGCACGTCGACGCGGCCGATCTCGGCGAAAGCCGCCTTCACCGCGTCGTCGTTCAGCACATCGAGTTTTCGCGCGGTAATGCCGGGCGTCTTTGCGAGGTCGGCTAGGGCCGCCTCGTTGATGTCGGTGGCGTGGACGATGGCGCCGGCCTTTGCGAAAGCCAGAACGCTTGCCCGTCCAATGCCCTGCGCGGCCGCCGTGACGACCACGACCTTGCCTGTGATATCAGCCATGTTCTTTTGTCTCCGTCTTCAGCCGGGCCGTCGCTCGACGATGTAGATGTGATCCGCCGCCAGCACGACCTCGTCGCGCTGGTTCAAAACCTCGACACGCTCGATGACACGTCCGGCGTTTGGCCGTTTCGTGTCGTCCTCCTTGGCGGCGATGGTGGTGCGCGTGCGGATCGTGTCGCCGATGAAAACCGGCTTGATGAAGCGCAGCCGGTCGTAGCCGTAGGAGAAGGCGGCGGGATTGATGACGCTTGCCGTCAGGCCGACGCCGACCGAGAAGACCAGCGTGCCATGGGCAATGCGTTGGCCGAAGGGCGTCGTCTTCATGAACTCGGCGTCCATGTGATGCGGAAAGAAATCGCCGGTGTGGCCGGCATGGACGACGAAATCGGTCTCGGTGATGGTGCGGCCGCTGGTGAGGCGCGACGAGCCGATCTCGTAATCCTCGAAATAAGTGGTCTGTTCCATGTCCCGCCTTACGGCTTTGCGGCCAGCGGCGTCGCCGGCGCGGCACTGGATTTGTAGGCGGCCTCAACCAATGCCATGGTGTGCCAGGCGTCCTCGACGGAGCTGACAAGCTCGGCGTCCTCGCCGGAAGCAAAACGCTGGATATTGGCCATGCGGCCGACAAAGGCATCGGGGAACCATTCGCCGGCGAGCGGCACGCTGACCCAATCCGACCCGCCCTTGGGATGGATTTCCAGAATATCGGGCTCGCCGCGCGGATAGTCGAGATTGAGGCCGAGCTTGACGTAAGCCGCGCCTTCGGTGCCGCAGATGCGGAACTCGCAGGCCTGGTAGCGGCGGCCGAATTTGTGGTCGTGATTGATGGAAAGTCCGCAACGCACCGTGTCGCCATAGTCGAGGATGGCGCTGGTGCGGGTCTGCGCGACCTTGTGGTTGGGATGACCGAGCGTCTTGGCGTGCACGCCCAGCGGATTGCCGAGAAGCTGGCGGATCAGGTCGAGATAATGGATCGAATGCATGGCGATCTCGACGCGCGGCGCCTTGAGCAGGAATTCCCACAGCTGCCAGGGCGTGTCGAGCGCCAGAAGCGCGTCGAAATCGACGACCTCGCCCAGCCATCCACGGGCGATGGCGTCCTTCAGCGCCAGCATCATCGGCGCGAAGCGAAGCTGGAAGTTCACGGCGGCCTTCAGTTGCTTGGCGCGGCAGATTTCGAGGATCTCGGTCGCCTCGCCGAGATAGTTGCCCATCGGCTTCTGGATCAGCGCCACCGCGTCGTCCGGCAGGGCCTTCAGCACCTCGGCATGCCGGCCCGGCGGCGTGGCGAGATCGAAGATCGCGTCCTTCACCGCCGCTGCTTCCTCGACCGAGCGGAACGCCGTCACGCCCCATGTCTCGGCGAGCTTCCGCGCCTTGGCCTGGTCCGGATCGTAGAGGCCGGATATCGGGAAGCCGCCCTTGCGGTAGGCGGGAAAATGCGCGTCGCCGACGATCGAGCCGGCGCCGAAGGTGACGATCGGACGCGGCTTCGACGGTTTCGGCCAGGACTGCGCCAGCGATGCCGGATCGAAGGCATCAGTCATGATGGAAGACCTCGTCCATCGACGCCCACCACTCGCCTTCCTTGCGGGTCGGCAACGGCTCCTGGCAAGGCATGCAGACCGCCCACCATTCCTGCGTCTTCGGATCGGCCGCCATCTTGGCCATGTCGGCGGCGTAGTCGGTGCCGTGATATTCGAAATAGGAGAAAAGCAAGTTCTCCGGCCGCTTCAAATAGATCGAATAGTTCTTGATGTTGCAGGCCGAGATCATGGCGAGAACATCAGGCCAGACAGCAGCGTGAAGGCGGACATATTCCTCGACCTTTTCGGGCTTCAAGCCCAGCACCATTCCCATGCGCTGCATGTCCGCCTCCCTATTTCACGATCGCCGTGGTGAATTCGGCGATGCTTCTTGCCTTCACGGCGTCCCAGTCCCAGTCGATGCCGATGCCGGGCTCGCTGGGCGCCAGCGCATGACCGTCCTCGATGCGCATCTTGGCGCCCGTCAACTCATCGAGCTGCGGAATATACTCGACATATTTGCCGTTCTGGATGGCGCAGACCAGACTGACATGCAACTCCATCAGGAAATGCGGGCAGACCGGCATATCGAAGGCCTCGGCCGCATGGGCCACTTTCAGCCAAGGGGTGATGCCGCCGATGCGGCCGACATCGACCTGGACGATGTTGCAGCCGCCCTTCTGCATGTACTCGCGAAAGTGCCTGATGGAATAGAGCGATTCGCCGACGGCGATCGGCGTCGGCGTCGAATTCGACAGCCGCACATGGCCGTCGATGTCGTCGGCCGGCAGCGGCTCCTCGATCCAGGCGAGGTCGAGCTCGCGCAGCCGTTCGGCGCGGCGGATCGCTTCGTCGACGGAAAAGCCCTGGTTGCAGTCGGTCATGATCTCGTAGCCGTCGCCGACCGCCTTGCGCACGGCCGAGAGCCGCGCGACGTCCTCGGAGCCGTGCGGCTTGCCGATCTTGACCTTCGAGCCGGTGAAGCCTCTTGCCTTCGCGGCAAGCGCGTCGTCGACAAGTGCGGCCGTCTCGATATGCAGCCAGCCCCCCTCGGTGGTGTAGAGCGGGCAGCGGTCCTTGGCGCCGCCGGCAAGCTTCCAGAGCGGCAGGTTCTGTTTTCTCGCCCGCAGATCCCAAAGCGCCGTGTCGATCGCGGCCAGCGCTATAGCGGTGATGGCGCCGATGGTGGTGGCGTGGGTGGCGAATTCGAGATCGTGCCAGATCGCCTCGATCTGGTCGGCGTCGCGGCCGATCAGGCGCGGCGCCAGATGGTCGGCCAGAAGCCGCATCACCGAGGAGCCGCCGGTGCCGATCGTATAACTGTAGCCGGTGCCCGACGCGCCGTCGGCATCCGTAATGGTGACGATCGGCGTCTCCTGGCTGACGAAGCTCTGGATCGCGTCCGTGCGCTTCACCTTCGGCACGAGGTCGACCATGCGCAGTTCGATTTTCTCGATTTTCGCCATGTTAGTTCCTCAGCGATTTGCCGGTTTCAGCGGAGAACAGATGCGCGCGGCTCAGATCGAAGCTCATGCCGATCCGGTCGCCCGCTTTCAACGGTTTCGGATTGAGCATGCGCGACACCCAGTCGGCGCCGTTGAACTCGGCGAAGACCAGCGTTTCGTTGCCGAGCGGTTCGGTGATGCTGACCGGCAGCTCGACGCGGTGGACTTCTGTTTCGCCGCCGGAGCTGAGGCCGTGACCGGTCGGATAGAAGTCGTCCGGACGAATGCCGAACACGACCTTGTCGCCGGCCGCCGTCTTCGACTTGAACTGGCCGGGCAGCGGCAGGCTGGCGCCGCCGCTGAAAACAAGCTTGCCATCGCTCACCGCCGCCTCGTGCAGGTTCATCGGCGGCGAGCCGATGAAGCCGGCGACGAAGTGGGTCGCGGGTCGGCTGAACACCTCGTCCGGTGTGCCGACCTGCTCGATGTAACCAGAGCGCATTATGACGATGCGATCGGCAAGCGTCATCGCCTCGACCTGGTCGTGGGTGACGTAGATGACCGTCGACTTGACCTTGGCGTGCAGCTTCTTGATCTCGGTGCGCATCTGCGTGCGCAGCTTGGCATCGAGGTTGGAGAGCGGCTCGTCGAACAGGAAGACATCGGGATCGCGCACGATGGCACGGCCCATGGCGACGCGCTGGCGCTGGCCGCCGGAGAGCTGCGAGGGACGGCGCTCGAGCAGTTCGTCGAGGCCGAGGATGGCGGAGGCTTCCGCCACACGCCGGTCCATGTCGTCCTTGGCCGCACCCGCGATCTTCAAGGAGAAGCCGAGGTTCTCGCGCACCGTCATATGCGGGTAGAGCGCATAGGACTGGAACACCATGGAGATGTTGCGCGAGCGCGGCGGCAGGTCGTTGACCACGCGGCCGCCGATGTCGATCGTGCCGCCGCTGATGTCCTCGAGGCCGGCGATCATGCGCAAGGTCGTCGACTTGCCACAGCCGGACGGACCGACCAGCGCGATGAATTCGCGGTCGGCGATGTCGAGATCGATGCCGTGCACGATCTCCATGTTGCCGTAGCGCTTGGTGAGCTTTTTCAGCGAAACCGTTGCCATGAAGTCAACCTTTTACCGCGCCGGAGGTGAGGCCGCCGACGAGGTGTTTCTGGACGATGTAAGTGAGGGTCAGCGCCGGGATGATCATCACCACGGCCAGCGCGCACATGCCGCGCCAGTCGATGGTGAACTCGGCCGTGTAGTCGAGGAGCCCGACGGGCAGCGTCTTGGAATTGACGGAACGGGTAAGCTGCGAAGCCAAAGCGAACTCGTTCCAGCAGGTGAGGAAGGCGAAGATCGCGGCCGAGGCGATGCCTGGACGCGCCAGCGGGAATTCGACCTGCCAGAACGCCTGCCAGCGCGTGCAGCCGTCGATCTGCGCGGCTTCGGCGAGGTCTTTCGGCACCTGGCGGAAGAAGCCGTCGATCAGCCAGATCGTGAAGGGCACGTTGAGCGCGACATAAGCCAGGATCATGCCGATATGGGTGTCGATGATGCCCAGCCGCACATAGAGGAAGAACAGGGGAAGCGAGAGCGCGATGCCGGGCACGGTGCGCGTCAGCATCAGGCCGAGGAACATGCCCGACTTGCCGCGGAACCGGTAGCGCGCGAAGGCGTAGCCGCCGGCCATGCCGATGGCCACCGCGATCACCGTCGAGGTGACCGAGATGATCAGCGAGTTGCGGAAATAGTCCAGCACCGGGATGCCGCCCTTGCCGATGCCGCTGAACATCGCGACGTAGGCATCGAAGGAGAGTTCTTGCGGGATCCAGACCGGCGGCTTGGCCATGATCTCGACCGTGGGCCTGAGCGACGACAGCACGATCCAGATGCCCGGCAGGCAGATGAGCAGCATGGCGAGGAACAGGCCGACACGGTGCGCGACGGTCAGCGCGCGGCGCGTGAGGCGGGCAGAGGCGTTCTCGTCCATCGTCACCACTCCGCGCCGATCTGCGCGCGCGCCGCGGCGAGCTTGTTGTAGAAATAGACGGTGAAGGCGATCGACAGCAGGATCGAGAAATAGGCCATGGCGTTGGCGAGACCCATGCGGGCGTCGCTGTAGGCGGTGCGCCCGACCAGCGTCCACAACAGCTCGGTGCGGCCGGCCGGGCCGCCGTCGGTCATGATCTTGACGATGTCATAGGCGCGCGCGACGTCGAGCGAGCGGATGGTCATGGCGATATAGGCGAAGGGCATGACGAACGGCCAGGTGACATAGCGGAAGGTCTGCCAGGGCGTGCAACCGTCGACGCGCGCCGCCTCGATCGGTTCCTTGGGCATGGCGAGCAGGCCGGCCAGGATCAGGATGGCGAAGATCGAGGTCGACGACCAGATCTCGGCGATCGAGATGGCGATGAAGGCGAGATGGCCTTCGATCAGCCACGGGATGGCGTCCTGCGTGATGCCCAGCGACTGCAGCGCGTTGTTCACCAGCCCGATATTGTCGTTGAACATGAATTTGAACTGGAAGCCGACCAGGATCGGCGAGAACATCATGGGGAACATCATCAGCGTGCGCAGGATGCGCTGGCCGCGCGTCGCCTTCTCCACCAGCATCGCCAAGCCGAGGCCGAGCAGCATTTCAAGGTTCAGCGCGATGGTGAGCAGGAGCACGGTGCGGCCGAAAGCCCACCAGAAATCCGCATTGGACAGGATCGAGAGATAGTTGCGAAGGCCGACGAAGACGAAGAACGTCTCGGGCCGCGTCAGGCGGAACGGCGTGAAGCTGGAATAGAGCGATAGGATCAACGGCAGCACCACGACCGCCGCCAGCACGACGATGGCCGGGAGCAGCAACAGGAACGGCGCGGATGGCTTGAAGCCCTTCATCGGGACCCTGTGAAAGAAACGACTGAGCCAGCCCGGCCGAAGCCTGGGGGAGATTTGAGCAGCCACAAAGGCTGCAGCCTCCCCGGTTTGCCGGGGAGGCGATTTGCGAGCGCGATGCCTAGAGCTTGCCGGCGTCCTGGAGGATCTGCGTCGCCTTGGCGGCCGCCTCGTCCAGGGCCTGCTTGGACGTCTTGTCGCCGAGGATCGCCGCCTGCAACTCGGGGTAGACGGCGTTCGAGATCTCGATCCATTCCGGCGTCTGCGGCACGGCGAAGGCGTGCTTGGCTTCCTCCTGGAAGGCGGAGAGAACCTCCTTCTTGTAAGGATCGTTTTCAGCCTGCTTCAAGTCCCAGTCCCAAACCGCGGTGCGGGTCGGCAGCGGGCCGGCGGCGGCTTCCAGCTTCTGGCTGTCCTCGTTGGTCAGCCACCAGACCAGGGAGGCGGCGGCTTCCTTGTTGGCGCAGTTCTCGGTCACCGAGAAGCCGTGGAACCCGGACCAGCCGGTGCGCTTGCCGGACGACCCCTTGGGCGCGACTTTCACGCCGACATTGCCGGCGACCTTCGAGGACTTCGGATCGTTGAAGAAACCGGCCCAGCCCGGCCAGTCGAGGTTGATCGCCACGGTGCCCGAGGCAAAGCCCTGGCCGAGATCGTCCCAGAGATAGTTGGTCGTGCCGGCCGGCACGGCCTTGGCCTTGTAAAGGTTGACGAACCAGTCGAGCGCGCGGATGCCGGCCTCGGAGTTGAAGACGGGCTTGCCGTCCTTGTCGAGATATTCGCCGCCCTCGGCGACCACCATCTCGTAGAAGCGGCCGTTGATCGCCTCTTCCTTGCCGGCGAACTGCGTGCCGTAGAAATTGGGCGGGTTGGCGAAGAACTCGGCCTGGTCGGTGACTTCCTTCCAGGTGTCCGGCGGCGCAAGGTCATAGCCGTATTTGGCCTTGAACTTGGTCTTGTTGTCGGCGTTCTCGTAGAGGCTCTTCTGGTAGTAGAGCGCCGAGACGTCGAACTGCGCGCGCGGCAGCATTTCCAGCTTGCCGTCGATGGTCGCGGCCTTGATCGTCGACGGCACGAAAGCGTCGATCTCTTCCTTCGGCAAGAGCTTGCTGAGGTCGGTGTAAAGGCCCGTATACTGCGGCGCGAAGGACGAATGGTTCCAGCCGACGCACCAGTTGGTGCTGCCCGAGGCGATGTCGGACTTCAATTCCTTGTCGATGTCGAAGCCGTTCTTCTTGGTCAGGATGTTGACCTTGGCGCCGGTCGCCTTCTCCCATTCGGGGATGCGCTCGTAGAGCTTTTCATATTGCTGGCCGCCGATCAGCTTCACGTCGATCGTCACGCCCGGAAATTTACCGGGCAGATCGGCCGAAAACGCCGTGCCGCTCAGCAGCAGGCCAACCAGGCCGGCGGAAATGCCTAGAACCAGTCTCGTCATGTTCTCCTCCCATGGGCTCGCAGCGACGGCCCGCCGAGTGCGTGACCGATCGCTTAAGCTTCATTCATATGCAAATAGCATTTTCATTCCCGGGTCAAGATGATTATGCTTCCAGCGGAATGAAGTTCATGCATATATGCAGATCGAAATTCACTGGAGGGGCAGGTGGCAGAGGAAGAAGATGGGGACCGCTACCGCGCGCCGGCGCTCGACAAGGGCCTGGACATCCTCGAGCTCTTGTCGAGCGTGGATGGCGGGCTGACGCAGGCGGAGATCGCCAAGCGGCTCGACCGCAGCCCGAACGAGTTCTACCGGATGCTCGACCGGCTGGTGCGGCGCGGCTATGTCACCAAGATCGACGGCGACCGGTATTCGCTGACGCTCAAGCTGTTCGGGCTGGCGCAGCTGCACGCCCCTGTGCGCAGGCTGGTGTCCTACGCGACGCCGATCATGCGGGAACTGGCCGAAACCTCATGGCAGGCCAACCAATTGGTGGTGTTCGACCGCGGCGCGGCCGTGGTCATCGCGCAGCAGGAAGCGCCCCGCTATTGGGGCATTTCGATCCGCGTCGGCTCGCATATCAGCCTGTTCGACACCGGTTCCGGCCATGTGCTGCTCGCCTTCCGCTCACCCGAAGAGCGCAAGATGATGATCGCCGAGCATCTGCAGAGCACCGAACAGTTCAACCTGACGCCGGAGTTCTTCGCCCGCCTCGATCAGGTGCGCGACCGCGGCTACGAAATGATGGCCTCGCTGCAGACCGCCGGCGTCTATAATCTTTCGACGCCGGTACTGGGCCCCGACGGCAGAGCCATCGCGGCACTGACCATCCCCTACATCACCCTGGTCAACGCGCCGACGGCGCCGGATATCACGCTGACGATTCGGCATCTGCAGGGCGCCGCCGCCAGGCTCTCGCAGCTCGCCGGATCCGATGTGCCGCAGTCGCAGTAATTTCTTATTTGAATAATGGATTTTTCGGCGGGATAGTGTCTTAGAGTGGGATGAACTCAAAAGCAGCCGGTCATCCCGCTCTAACGCCTTGTTTTTTTGGAGCATGATCTTATCCGAAAAGTCTGCAACTTTTCGGGATCATTCTCCGGGCCACGGAGGATATATCGCCATGATCATCGACACGCATCTGCATCTCATCGACCAGAGCGCGCTCCGCTATCCGTGGCTGGCCGGCGCGCCGGCGCTCAACCGCGATTTTTCCTATGAGGAATATGCCGCCGACGCGCGGCGCTCAGGCATCGAAGGCGTCCTGCATATGGAGGTCGATGTCAATCCTGCCGACATCGCCGCCGAGACAGCTTATGTGAAGTCGATCGCCGGCCAGGCGGATAGCCTACTCAAGGGCGCGATTGCCTCCTGCCGGCCCGAGGAGGCCGGTTTCGAGGCCTATCTGGAAACGGTCAAGGCCGAGCCCTTCGTCAAGGGTTTCCGCCGCGTGTTGCACGTCGTGCTCGACGATCTCTCGGAAGGGCCGCTGTTTCGCCGGAACATCAAGCGGCTGGCCGGCACCGGCCTGACCTTCGACCTTGTGGTGCTGCCGCATCAGATCCCGAAGGCATTAGCGCTTGCCGACCTCGCGCCCGACGTCCAGTTCGTCCTCGACCATTGCGGCGTGCCCGACATCAAGGGCAATGCCGAGCATCCGTGGCGCGAGCATATGGAAGCAATCGCCAAGCGGCCGAACGTCACGGCCAAGATCTCCGGCGTCGTCGCCTATGCCGACCCGGCGACGTGGACGGTCGAGACGCTCCGGCCCTATGTCGAGCACACGATCCATTGCTTCGGCTGGGATCGGGTGATCTGGGGCAGCGACTGGCCGGTCTGCACGCTGGGCGGCGGGCTGACGACCTGGGTTGCCGCCACCCATGCACTGCTTGCCGGCACGAGCGAGGCGGAGCGAGCCCGCCTGCTTTCGGGCAATGCGCGCCAGTTGTGGCGGCTTGGATAGGCAAAAAAAGAGCTCGCCTGCAAACTAATCGCTGTCAGCGAGCATTTGCGCCGGCACACCGAGTTCTGGCCCGGCGTCGGCGAGCCGCTGATCAAGCGTATATATCGTGGCGCCATGCTCCGATGCGATGGCGAGATGCAGCGCGTCCCCTGCTCGAAGTCCAAGATCGTGCCGATCGGCAAACCTCGCTGCCGCCCGGAACTGCCCGCCCGTCACGCCCAGGACGGTAAAGCTCTCCGCGACAAGCCTATTAAACACGGCAAGCGCGGCGGCGCGCTGTTCCAGGCTGATTTGCCCTGTGCGTAGCTTGATCGCCATGGCGGACGACATCTCGGTGACGGTCCAGTCGCTAATGAGAAGCTGCGCCGGCTCCTGTTCCGTCAGCCAAGCCTGCACACGCGGCGTCATCGTTTCGTTCGAGAGAGCCGCCACGATAAGCGACGTGTCGAGATAGAGCATCAGTAGCGATCGCCATCCCGCATCGACCGGACGAGATCGGCGGCGCCCTGCGACTGGGCCGACATCGCTGCCGTCAGCGAGCGAAGCAGCGCGATATCGATCGGTTTGCGCGGCCCGACTACGGCAGTGAGTCGTGCGACCGGCTTGCCGCGACGAGTGATGTCGATCGAATCGCCCGCCTCGACCCGGTCGACCAGTTCGCTGAGGTGGGCCTTGGCATCGGCGAGATTGATCGCATTCATGTCACACTCCTGACCATGTAGATAGTCATATAGCGCATCGGGCTGGACAATTCCAGAACGATGCTTCTCTGCGATCAACTGACGGCTGGACCAGCCTCTGTAACCCCAAGGTGTCGTACGCTAAGTCGCCCAAGTGCGACATTTTACGAGGGCGACCAGGAATCAAACAGCTTGCCGCTCGATCTAAACCGTCGTGCGAACGTGGCGCTCGCGGCCGTAGAGCGAGACCAGAAGCAGGATGACCAGGCCGAGCGCGGCCTGCACCGTCGACGGCCGGAAGCCGAGACCGATCAGCAGCGTGTTGATTTCGGTCAGCACCAGGACGCCGGCGATGGTGCCGAGATAGCTGCCGCGGCCGCCGACAAGCGCCGCGCCGCCGACCACGACGGCGGCGATCGTTTGGAAGAGATAGGGCTGGCCGACATCGCCATAGGCCGAGCCGGTGAAGCCGAGCAGCAACACGCCGGCGACAGCCGCGAAGAAGGCGCTGGCCGCATAGGTGACGACCCACATGCGCAACGGATCGATCAGCGCCAGGGGCGCTGCCTCCGGGTTGCTGCCGACCGCGTAGAGCCGGCGCCCGTAGGGCGTGCGGGCAAGCACCAGCACGATCAGCGCCGTCAGTACCACGAGGCAAGGCACCAGCAAGGGCACGGGCAAGGGACCGACCGAGCCGCCGATCGAGACGAAGCTGGACACGGCCTGCGGCGCCGAGCCGGATGGAAAACCGCCGGTCCACAACAGCACGGCGCCCTGGACGATCATGCCGATGCCGAGCGTGACGATCAGCGGATGGATGTTGAGCCCGCGCGAGATCAGCCCGTTCAGCGCGCCGATGGCGACGGCAAGGACACCGACGACAACGCAGACCAGGGCGAAGTTCCAGCCCTGGCCGTAAAGCTGCGCCGCCACGACATTGGCGAAGCCGATGACGAAGGGGATGGACAGATCGATGCCGCCGAGGATGACGACCAGCGTCTGGCCGATCGAAGCCACCGCCAGCAGCGAGGCGATGACCAGCAGCGCGCGGATGGCGAAGGGCGCCGAATAGCCGGGGATGAGCAGCGTGCCGACGATCTGCAGCAGCAGCGCCATCAGGAAGGCACCGGCGATGCGGGCATTGGTGGACTGGAACCAGTTGCTTATCATCCCGGTCAGCCTTTCCGCCTCGACAGCCGTTCCTGCACCGCCGTCAACACCACGGCGATAACGAGGATCAGGCCATAGGCGATCTGCAGCACATAGGTTGAAACGTTGAAGGTTGTGAGCAGGCTCTGCAGCAGGAAGATGTCGATGGCGCCGATCGCGGCACCGCCAAGCCCGCCGCGCCCGCCGGCGAGGCTGACGCCGCCGAGCGCCACCGCGGCAATCGCAATCAGTGTGTAGGTCGGGCCGATATTGGGGTCGGCCGAGCCGATCAGCGCGGTGAGCATCAGCCCAGCCGCGGCGGCGAAGATCCCGGTCAGGACATAGGCGATGAGCCGCACCTTGGTCACCGGCACGCCGGCGGTATAGGCGGCGCGGTCGTCGCTGCCGACGGCCATCAGCAGGTCGTAATAGGGCGTGCGGCGCACCAGGAGCCAGCACAGGCCGATCAGCGCCAGCGGTAGGATCGAGAGCGGCCCGGCCATCGCCTTCAGCCAGTCCGGCGCGGGGCCGATCGGCGCCGGCAGGATGGTGAGCGTGACGCCGGTGAGGATGAGATAGGTGCCGAGCGTCGCCACGATCGGTTGAATGCGCAGGATCGTGGCGAGCACACCGTTTGCGGCGCCGACCGCCGCGCCAACCAGCAGAGCCGCGGGAACAATGATCCACGGTGACGAGATGCCGAGATTGAGGAACAGCACCTGGATGACCAAAGCATTGACGAAGCCCATGAGCGGACCGACGGAGATATCGATGCCGCCGCGTCCCGCCAGGATGACCGGGGCGGAGGCGACGGCCGCGCCGATCAGCGGTGCGGCCAGCCCCAGCAGCGTGCCCCAGGACGAAGGCTGAAAGCGCGCCGGGTTGAGCGTGACGTTGAGCACGAGCAGGACGACGAGCATCACCACGGCAAAGCCGACGCCACGGAGCTTGCGAAGGACCCGGCTCATGCGGCGCGCCCGAACATGGCGGCGATCACGGTGTCGGTGGTCATCTCCGCGCCCGCGAACTCGGCCGACACGCGCTGCTCGCGGAACACCAGCACGCGGTGGCAGAGAAGCAATATCTCCTCGATCTCGCTGGACAGGATCACCAGGGCCATGCCCTCGGCGGCGAGGCCGCGGAAGACGTCGTAAAGAACGTGGCGGGTCGCCACATCGACGCCACGCGTCGGATCGTTGAGCAGAAGGAAGTTCGGCTCCAGGGCCAAGGCGCGGGCGAGCAGCACCTTCTGCTGGTTGCCGCCGGACAGCGTCGTTATGGCCGCATCCGGACGCGGCGCGACGATGCTGAGTTTCTGCCTGTAGGTCTCATAGCGACGACGGCGTGCCGCGAAGTTCAAGAAGCCGAAGCGGCGGTCGTTCGACACGGTGGAGATGGCGAAGTTGTCGAGCACCGACTGGGTCGGGAAAATGCCGGTCGAACGGCGGTCGCGCGGCAGATAGACGATGCCGCCGGCGACGGCTTTGCGGAAGCTGGTGATCGACCCCGCCTTGCCGTCGACTGCGATCTCGCCGGCGACTGGCCGCTCGAGCCCGGCCAGCGCGCGCAGGAAGCGTTCCTGGCCATGGCCGTCGAGGCCGGCAAGACCGACAATCTCGCCCGCCGCGATCGTCAGACTGATCGGATCGACACCGGGAGCGATGACGAGCTCCCGCACACGGAGGGCCTTTGCATCAGCCATGCGCCAGCTCCGCGGCCGTCTGCGGCGCCATCGCCGCCAGAAGCTCGGCCGGCGTCGAAACACCGCGCTCCTCAGTCTTCACCACGCGGCCGGCGCGCAGGATCGATATGCGGTCGGACAAAGCCATCACCTCGTCCATGCGGTGCGTGACGAACAGGATCAGCGAGCCCGCCCCAGCCACGGCGCGCATCAGCGCGAAGACCGACTCGCGGTCGGCGAAGTCGAGCGCCGCCGTCACCTCGTCGAGGATCAGGACATGCGGGTTGCGGATGACGGCGCGGGCAAGCACGACAAGCTGTCGCGCGGCAAGCGGCAGCTCGCCGCATGGCCGGTCGAGATCGATCGGCGTCACCGCGAAGCGGCCGAGCGCGGCTTGCGCCCGGGCGCGGCGGTCGCCACGCGGCACGCCTCGTCGCCAAAGGCCGTCAAGGCCGAGTAGGATGTTGTCGGTCACCGAACGATCGGGCGCGACCAGCACCTCCTGGAAGACGGTAGCAAAGCCGGCGGCCTGGAAGACGGCGGGCTGTGTGCCGGAAAACGCCTTGCCGTCTAGCAGGATCGCACCCCTATCCGGCTGCACGATGCCGGACAACAGTTTCACCAGCGTGCTCTTGCCCGAGCCATTCTCGCCGAGGATCGTATGGATCGTACCTGGACGGAAGGCGATCGACGCCTCGGCCAGCGCGACGGTTTCGCCATAGCGCTTGGAAACGCCTTGGACTTCGAGCATGTCTCTTTCCAAAAACAGAGAAGCCGGCCCTTAGAGCGTTTCACCGTTTCATGGAAACGGCAAACCGCTCTATCTTTTCGTTTTGACGCAATTCCGGACGGAAAACCGTTTCACACTTTTCCTGGAATTGCTCTAGCGAGAGCCGGCTTCGCAAAACATCACTTGGCGCAGGCGTCCGGCACCTTGGAATAATCCCAGCCCTTGGTCGGCGCGGGATTGGTGAAATAGGCGTCGAGCACGTCCTCGGGCATCGGGTCGGTCGGCGGCACCGGGAAGACCGAAACGGCATCCGGCGTCATGCAGTCCTTGTACCATTTGTCGAGTTCGGCGGCATGCACCGGCGGGATCGGGATCAGCAGCGTGTTGAGCTTCGGCTTCTGCCCGTCGAGCATGCGCTCGCCGACGCGAAACAGCGTCTGCGCCGTCCAGCCCGGCAGCACGGCATGGCCCTCGAAGCGGTATTTGTCGGGATTGGCCTTCCAGTAGCCGAGCGCGTCGCCGGTGATCGAGCCGGTGATCAGCGGCGCCGGCCGGCCGGCTTCGGCGAAGGCTTCGGCCACGACGCGGCTTTCGGAGCCGGTCGTCCACACCGCGTCGATCGGCGCCGGATTGGTGGCGATGGCCTGCAGCACCACCGTCTTGGTGACGTTGGCCGTCCAGTTGCCGTTGACGGTGCGCGCGACCTTGAGGCCCTTGTTCTCGCCAAGCGCCTTGTCGGCGCCCTGCTTTTCCTGGACCACGATCGGATGACCGGCGATGCCCTCCACCACCAGCACGCTGGCGTCGGGCTTTGCCTTGCCGATCGCCGTCATCATGTCATAGCCCCAGCGGGCATAGTTGGAATCGACATTGATGGCGTTGGGGCTGGTGATGGAGCCAGCCGCGGTGATGAAGGGGATGCCAGCCTTGGCGGCGGCATCCACGGCATCGTCGAGCGCCGTCGCCGAGCCCGGGATCGAGGTGATGATCGAACATTTCTTGTCGATGAAGGCGCGGATCTGGTTGATCTGCTGGCTCGGGTCGTTGTTCGAATCCGAAACTTCGAAGCTCGATACCGTGCCGTCGGCGATCAGGCCCTCGACCAGCCGCTTCAGCTCCTTGGTGACCGACACGCGCCACGGATTGCCCTGGTAGCTTTCCGAGTGGCACCATTTCCACGGCTTGGCCGGCGGCGTGAAATTATCCCAGGCCGAGGGCAGCACTTTCTGCGGCGCGCCGTCATATTGCGCCTTGAGATCGGCAGGCAGGCCGTCGATCACCGACTTCACGTCGGCGGCATGGGCGGCGAACGGGATCGAGACTATGGCGGTTGCAGCGAGCAGGCCGCGTATCAGGCTGGTCATTTTTTCCTCCCTTGGTGCACCAGAAACTAGCCGGCGGCGGCCGGCGCGAAACTTTCCCTGAACAGGCGATTGATGTCGGCGACGACTTGGCCGGCGTCCTGCCCGCCGGCAAGGCCTTCATTGAGGCGGTCTGAACCCTGCTGTTGGAACGCCATGTAGCCGTCATGGCGCGGGCGGACCCAGGCGCCTTCGAGCGTCGCACGCGTGTCGCGATAGAAGTCGCCGGTCGCGGCGTTGACGGCATCGTCCTCCCAGGCCGCGGCATGGCCAGGCTGGCCGCCGGCGGCTGCGTAAGGCCCGCGCTGCACGTCGCCGCTGGCGATCCAGTAGGCGAAGTCGATCGCCGCCTCGCGCGCGGCGGAAAAGGCCGAGACGGCAATACCGGTTCCGCCAAGCGCCGAGCCGATCGGGCCGTTGCCGCCGGCGACCGGCATGTCGGCGAAGGCAAGACTGTGCGGTCGGAAACCCGCCACCGCATAGGGAACATAACCGTAGATCAGTGGCGCGCAGGCGATGCGGGAATTGGCTTCCGCCATCCTTTCAAACACCGCGATCGGGTCCATGGTCAGGCATGCGGGATCGACGAGCGCCGCGATCTCGCGCAGCATCTCGAAGGCGGTTTCGCCGGTCTCGCCATCGATAAGGTCGACCGAACCGTCGACGATGCACGGCCGGCCAAGATCGGCGGCCAATGTGTAGAAGCACATCAGCGAATGCGGCGGCCGGAGCGGCAAGAGAACGCGGCCCTGCTCGGCAAGCGCCAGCACTTCGGTCCAGATCGCCGGCGCGGCTTCGATCAGATCCGGCCGCCAGGCCTGAACCTGGGTCGCGGCATCGATCGGAAACGCCCATTGCCGACCCTGCCAGATGTAACTCGGGTAGGATTGGCCGACGCTTCCGGCGGCGAGTGCCTTGCGTTCCGCCTCGCGTCCCGGCACATCGAGCGGCGCCAGACACTTTTCGGCGGTGATCTGGCCGACATGCGGATGGTCGATGACGATCAGATCATAGGCGCGGGCGAGTTCTTCCACCGGGAAGGATTCGAAATCCTGCAGCGTGCGCTTTTCCCATTCGATCGAAACGCTGGTCTTTTCCTTCCACAGCGCCGAGCACGCCACCATCGGATCGTAACCGCGCGGATGGCTCCAGGTCATGCCTTTCAGCCGGATCACAGGCCGAACTCCGCGCGAATCCTGTCGCTGTGCTCGCCGATGCGTGGGGCGGCGCGATCCACCTTGGCGCGCGCCCCATCGACGCGCAGCGGCGTGCGGGTGGTTAGGATCGAGACGTTGTCCTCGCGCGTCACGGTCTGCAGCATGTCGAGCGTCTTGAAGCCGTCGCTTTCCATCAGTTCCGGCCAGGTCAGCACCTTGGCGCACCAGACATCGGCGGGCTCCAGCACGGCCAGCCATTCGTCGATGGTTTTTTCCGCGATGCGCCTGGCGATGATCGCCTTGATCTCGTCGCGGGCGGTGAACCAGGTCGCAGGTTTGTCGCGGAACGGGTCGAGCTCGGGCAGTTCGAGCAGGTCGGCAATCTTCGGGATCGGCGTCATGGCAATCGCCAGATAGCCGTCCTTGGCCGGATAGACGCCGTAGGGCGCCGACAGATAGGCGTGGGCGCTGCGGAAGGACGAGCGCTTCGGCAGACGGCGGCCGTCGTTGAGATGCGTGGTCAGCACCTCGAACTGGAAATCGATCAGCGCCTCGAGGAGGCTGGTCTCGACATGGCCACCCTCACCGGTGATGCCGCGCCGCACCAGCTTGGCGAGGATGCCTTGCGCGCAGGCAGCGCCCGCCAGCATGTCGGCGATCGCCAGGCCGAACGGCACCGGTCCCTGCTCCTCGTCGCCGTTCAGCCACATCACGCCGGAACGAGCCTGAGCGAGCAGGTCCTGCCCCGGGCGCTTGACCCAGGGACCGTCCTCGCCATAGCCGCTGATCGAGGCGTAGACGAGCCGGGGGTTGATCGTTCTCACATGCTCATAGTCGAGGCCGAGCCGCTCGATAACACCCGGCCGGAAATTCTGGATGAGCACGTCGGCCCTGGCGATCAGCGCGCGCAACATCGCAAGATCGGCCTCGTTCTTGAGGTCGACGGCCAGGCTCTCCTTGCCACGGTTGATGGCGTGGAAAATGGTGGAATCGCCACCGATCTCGGTGTCGCTGAGATAGAGCCGGCGCGACAGGTCGCCGCTATCGGGCCGCTCGATCTTGATGACGCGCGCGCCGAGGTCGAGCAGGCGCAGCGAGCAATAGGGTCCCGACAGGAACTGGCTCATGTCGACGACGACGAGGCCGGTCAGCGGAAGTTCGTTTTCAGCGGCCACGGTTCACTTCTCTGTCTTGCCGACGAAATCGGCCGGGTTCTTGTATTTCACCGTCTGCAGATGCTCGCAGTAGAGCACCAGCTCTCCTTCACCCTTGAAGACTTCATAGCTGGCGCGGATCAGGCCCATGTCCTGGTAGCGCGGCTTTTTGTCGAGGTTGGTTCGGATCGAATAGATGGTGTCGCCGATGAAGACCGGCTTGATGAATCTGAGCTTGTCATAGCCGTAGGAAAAGGCGTTGATGCAATTGGTGGCGACCAGGCCGAGCCCGGCCGAAAAGACGAAGGCGCCCGCCACCAGCCGCCGGCCGAAAATGCCTTCCTTCTCGGCGAACATCTGGTCCTGCACGTAAGGATGGATGTCCAGCACCAGCGCATTGAACATATGGCTTTCGCCCTCGGCGAGGGTGCGGCGGAGCGAACGGATTTTGTGGCCGGCCTGCCAGTCCTCGTAGAACCAGTTTTCCGAATTCCAGACGGGGATTTCGGCATGCGCCTCAGGCATGTCGGCAGGATGCGTCGAGGCGACGCCGATGGTCGGCGCAAATGCGCTCATGATCCTCTCCGGAACCTTCCGGCGCGGTCTGCAAGGCGGTTCCGGGCACGATGCCGGATGGCGAGACGCATGTCGCTTTTCCTCCCGTCAATTTTCTTTTGTGAATAATATTTTCACATATGGGATTGCCTTGCAAGCGACGATCGGCGAAATTTTTGGAAAGCCGGCACGAGCGCAGCAGCGTCGGCGATGGGAGGAAGATCGATGCAAAGCGCGTGTCTTGTCTTTGTCGGCAGCCTCAACCGCGAGGCTCCTTATTTCCAGGGGGCGCGCGGCGTCGGCCTCGGTGTCTACGCCTTCGACGAGGCGACGCTTGCCGCGCAAAAGCTTGCCGAGACCGACGAGGTCGACAACCCGACCTTCCTGTCGGTGACGCCGGACGGGGCGCGCATCTATGCCAATTCGGAAGTCTTCGCCTGGCGCGAGGGAACGGTCACGGCCTATCGCTTCGAGCGCGCGACCAATTCACTCGCCTATATCAACAAGCAGCCGTCGCTTGGCAGCATCACCGCGCACAACACGATCACCCGCGACGGCGGCAAGCTGCTGGCCGCGAATTACGGCATGGGAAGCGGCGGCCCCGACAAGGCGGTCGTCGTGTTCGGCTTCGCGGCCGACGGCGGCCTGACCGCGCCGCTGGCGAGCGTGGCGCATTCCGGCACCGGCCCCAACGCCGACCGGCAGGAGCGATCGCACGCCCACAGCGTCACCGAAACCGTTGAGGGCGGCGTTGCCATCGTCGCCGATCTCGGCATCGACCAGCTGGTCTCCTACCGGATAGAGCCGGACGGCACGCTGATGAAGCTCGCTTCCTCGGCGCTGGCGCCCGGCGCCGGGCCGCGTCACATCGCGCTGCATCCTAACGGCCGCTTCGTCTTCGTCATGAACGAGCTGGACTCGACGGTGGTGTCGCTGGCGCTTGAGCCGTCTTCAGGCAGGCTTGAACTCATCGACACCAAGCCGGCGGTTCCCGGAGAGGCGCGCGCGCATAATCACTGCGCCGACATCCAGATCTCGCCCGACGGCCGCTTTCTCTACGGCTCCAACAGAGGCCATGACAGCGTCGCCATCTTCGCCGTCGACCAGTTGTCTGGGAAATTGGAGCTGGTCGACTTCGCGCCTTGCGGCGGCGCGACACCGCGCAACCTCGCGCTGACGCCATCGGGCAGGCATCTGTTTTCGGCCAACCAGAACGCCGACCGCATCTCGATCTTCGCTCGCGACGAGACGAGCGGCCGGCTGACCGACACCGGCCACGCCATCGAAATCGGAACGCCGATGTGCGTGCGGATCACGCGGGACCCGCTTTGATCCTAATGCATGTCGCCCAGAAGTGCGCAGCGGTTCTGGGACAACGACATGCATCAAAAAAAGACCTAAAGCGCGTCGTCTAAATCCGTTTCAGCGCGACGCGCTTTAGCGGCTGACTTGGCTCACTGGCCGACCCGGGCGAACGAGCCGGTATAGGTCTGGCCGGCAAGCGCGTAGGTAACGTTGAGTGTTCCTGGCGACGGCATCGTGGCCGTGATGTCGGCGCCGTTCGGCAGCCGCCCGAGCTTCAACGTGTTGCCGGAAATCCTGCCGGAGCCGTCGGCGACGCCCGGCTTGTTGTCGGCCAAGTCGCCCCATGCGTAGCTGGCCGTCACCTGCCCGCCCGAGGATACGGTCAGCACCGCCAGCTTGCCGTCATACATGCCGTTGAGCTGCCCGGCCCATATGCCGGAGAATGCGGCGTATCTGGCCGGAACGCCCTTACCAGGCGGAACGACCGCGACTGTCTGATCCAGCACGGCCGAATTCAGCGAGGCCGGAGCGGGAGCAGCGGCCGGAGCGGGTTGCGGGTCGGCAACAGGCTGTGTGTCTGGAGTCGATTGGCAAGCAGCAAGCGCGAATAGCGCGACGCCAAGCGTGAGCAACAGACTGTTTGGTGGAGCCAATCGGAAAATAACAAGCCTCCCCAAAACAAAAGCAAAATCAATGTCTTAATTCTTCCCAGCGCGCTGTTTTTGTAGCACCGAAATGTATCATGATCCAGAGTGAAAATCAGGTTTCGATAAGAAGGTCGCCATCAAAATTCCCCACCAATTTTTCAGGCGATAGAGCGGCTTTGTCCTCCGCCCATTTCGAAATGAGCCCGAAATTCAGCCAAGACCTTTGTGGCCATTTTGGCGGCCATACAGCGGCATTCCCACTTTCTCGGAAGGATTGGGAGCCGATGCGGCCCAAGGCGCTGCACGCTCCCTTATTGAGGAAAGGCAGTGGCTCACCGGTCGGGGGAAAGACCAATTCGCAACCGCCGCTGGTGATGGCTGGCAGCAGAAGATCCCCTCAATGGCCTTTCCCCCTTGCGTGACGGCTGAGGTCTTGGCACACAGCAAGCTGGTGGAGGGATCATGGCACAGCATCAGCGTTTTCCAGAAGAAGTCTGCGAGAAGATCGGCAACTACGTTTACAGGCTTATCGATCCCCGCAATGGCGAAACCTTCTATGTCGGGAAAGGTCGGAACAATCGCGTCTTTGAGCATGCAGCGGGCGATCCCAATGTGGCGGACGATATCGACGAGACGCTTGGCGCAAAATTAGATCGCATTCGAGCGATCAAGAATGCCGGCCTCTCGGTGATTCACATCATCCACAGGCATGAAATTCCTAACGATGCGGTGTTCGAAGTCGAGGCAGCGATTATTGACGCCTATCCAGGTCTGACCAACATCCAGGGCGGTCACGCGAGCAGTGATCGCGGCCCGATGAACCACATCGAACTCATCGACAAATACGGGCTCCCCGAGTTTCCTGTCGACCCTCATCATGTGCTCATGCTGATCAACATCAACAAGCTTGATGACCGGTCCGACAGAAACGCCATCTACAATCAAGTCCGCTACTGCTGGCGGACATCGGAAAATCGGGCGCGGAAGGCGGACTACGTTCTTGCAGTTGTTCGGGGTGTCGTCGTTGGCGCGTTTCGTCCGCACGATTGGATGCATGCGACCCCCGAGAACTTCCCCGATATTCCATACGCCGATGGCTCAGAGAGCCACCGTATCGGCTTTGTTGGAGAGGAAGCGCCCAACGATATCTGGATGCTCTATGTTGGCGAGCGCGGGAAGCGGGTGACCAATCCTAAGCTCAAACACGTCCAGAACCCCGTCCGGTTCTGGAACTGTTGACAGACTTCGTCACTTGCGATTTCGACCCGGAATTCAATCTCGGCGATCAGGCTTTCAAGGCCTGGGGTATGGTGCCGGACATCCGGGGTCACATTCCCTGATCTGCTCGCCGTGACTAGTGCCAGTTGGGCAGGAGACGGTAGAAACCTCGGCGCGTCGGTATCCCTCCAGCTCAATAATGCCAATCGCCCCAGATATCGAATACACCGAGGGGATTTCGTTCTGGGCGGCCTTGGTCAAGGTGAGCTGATGGATTGGATGCTGGTCAAAATCGGCGGGTGGCGTGCCTTTGCCGGCCTTTGGCGTGGGGTTTGACCTCGCACCAATGTGCCATACCGGGCCGTCAGCCCGCTGCTTGCGAATGCGACACAGCGAGACCAATCTGAACGATGAGACCTCCGAACATGAGCGCTGTTAGAAGCAGAATGGCCCACGTGAGCCTAATCATAGCCCTCGCCTGTTTGTCAGAGCTTTCCGTGAACTGCTTGATTGTTTCGTGAAGTTCGCGAGTTGCATTGCCACCACTCCACTCTCCTAGCGGTATTCCACTCATCTCAATCTCCTGGCTGTCAAGCAGGTCATGACGTCGGTCGGGTCTGGCCTTACGAAGCGCTTAGTTTTCGCGGAAGGGGACCAAAATCATGCCTACCATTGCCTGCGAAGCTGCAAACTTATCACCCCTAGAGCAAGTGTTACCGAGCCGAAGCCGAAGGCTGCAACAGCAAGGATCTCGTGAATTGATGATTGAGCTTGGGCCATCACGTCGATGCCCATGACCATCTCGCCCAGTCCAAGAAGAATGATTAGGACCCCTACAAGTACCGACATTCTATTTGTCCCCCCCATATGGCGGTAACAGCATGCAGTGCAAATCCCCGCAAGGAGAATGCTTGCCGATTTCAGGGCCGCGTCCCACGGCTTCAACGACTATTGAAGCGGAGCGCTAAGCACCGCGTTCCAGTCGGCATCCGTCGCTTCGATCACTCGCCTAAAAAGGTCCTTGCCGCCATTGTTCATGAAGCGGAAATCAGCGTTAGTCAGCTGGAGGTTCAGCCCGTTGACCTGATAATTTAGCGCGAAGGAATATGTCATACCATTGCCCCAGAAGCGAGAAATTGACTGAGCTTCGCTAACCGATGGATAGCAACGGGCCTGTCCTGCCGCCTGCTCTTGAAGGTCTCTCGTATTTTCCTGAAATTCCCCAACTATGCTTACAATCCCAAGATATGGACTGAGCACCGAGTTAGTCTTCTGCAGGTCAATCCTGATGGCTGTTCCGGGGGCAAGCCGCATTTCAGCGAATCCACCTTCTACACACTGAGTGACAAACGTTTCTCCATTTTCCACTATCCGGCTCCAGCTCGCCCCAATAGATCGCATACCGCCCACTATAGACGCCTCCGATTGTGCCGAAGCTGGAGTTACCAAGGCGAATGATAGTGCGATGACGTCTAACGTTAGTGGTCTCATGGATGCCCCCTCCTTCGGGCCTTTTTAACCCATCCGACTTCGCGCGCCAGCTGTTCGCCTTCTCGAAAGCGGATAGGGAGCGGCGCTCCACCGTCTCTTCATTCCGCGTCGAATACACTTCGAGCCAGCAATGTGCGCTTTTGTTGATCGAACTCCTCCCTTGTGAGATAGCCCTTATCGACCAGGGCGACGAGTTTCTGGATTTCGTCGGCAACCGATCCCGCTGCCATTGACGGCGACGATCTGGCCTGCGCCGCGCGGCTCAGAATGAAATCGGATGCACTCCGAAACTTAGCCGCCATTTTTCTGTCAACAAGAGATATACTGTTCGGCGCAGCCTTTGCGTTGCCACTTCCCTTACTGTTGTCCCAATAGCTTTTCGCTGTATTCTGCATGCCCCCTGCGGAAATCTCAAAATAACCGCTCATCAGCCCGAATTTTACTTCGGCGCTCGTAATGGCCGCATATGGCAGCTGAAACACGTTGGAGCCGAATGTATTCCCGGTCATGAAGCCTGCCTTGATGATAAGGCAGCGCGACATCGTACAGATTAGCCCCTCTTTAAAGGCTCCCGGCAAGGATACGAGAACCCCTTCATCAGCGCGAAGGACTTCCTTCAGCTTACCCGTGATAACAGGTGCCAAGTCTTCAATTAGATCGGTCACCACCCCTCCCAATCGAACGGGAGCTGGTCGCACTTTCGAGCAGCTCCTTATCATCCCCGACAAGAATTGAAGCGCCCTTAGAAAACCGAAGTCAAGCTTGCGCCAAGGATGCACTGAGGGCGGTGCCGTTGAAAGGTATAATGAGGACCGACGAAGGGCAGCGTAACGGCGCTGGCGGACTAGACGGCGGGTATCAGACCGTTTTGGGGCAGATGGTGGATCTCGCCTGAGGCCCAGCCCACATACAGCCGTGGCGGGCCTTCGAAATGGCTGCACACAAGCTGATCGGGTGCCGCAATCGCGCCGAACAAGGCGACGAAGGCCGCATAGTCTTCGAACCATTTTCGCGTCGGCGAGAACGAGTGGACAATCATCGCAGCTGCGTCAGTCTTGAACCGCCGCGCTTCGATGACGGCGGAGGCCGTACGGTGAAGCAATTGATAGCGGATGTTGGTGGGCAAAGGCGGCGTCAGGCCCAACAAGTCGCAGATGAAAGCAAGCCGCTTCCGCTTCCCGTCCGAGGCGTTCGCCAACCACGTCCCCAGTGGTTGATCGAATGGCTCATCTACTTTTCCCTCGATAGTGACGGCAACCGTTTGATCTCCGGCTCTTACCAAAGCGAACAGATCATTCTGGCTGTCGCCTCGCCGTGAACCAGGCAGGGGAACCTTATGCTCGGGAAGCGCGACCAGAAGCTCTGGCAATGGACCTATACACGTCAACAGCCGAGCGATTTCGTGTGGAAGTCCGCTTGCACTCTCCCAGCAATGGGCGAGGCACATGGCCGAGTAGCCTTCACGCCAGTGTTTAATGGGGTCGGCAAGCAATCGCCGCCAATCTTCTGCACCTTGGCTTGGTAGATAGATATTACGCATCGATTGTTCAGCTGACCTCGCTTGAAGTCCCTGGGCGGACGAGTGCCCTAACCTGATCGACTGACAGCCATTCGCGCGAGGAATGAACAACTTTGTGGCAATTGGCGCAGAGCAGGGCCAAATCCTTCAGCGTCGTTTTTGCTGCATGGGTAAGGGTGTGTAGTGGACGAAGGTGATGAACTTCAGCCGCAGCGCTCCCAAAGCCGGCGTAGGTATTTAGAAGGTCAGTGTCGCAAGCCTCGCAACGAAGGCCACCTGTTTCTCTTATCACCGACTTCTTCTTAGCAGCCACTAATTCTGGTCGCCTTTCTCGTGATCGATGAAGGCGTGTTAGAACTCGTCCCTCTATGGCCTCCACAATCTCGGGCTCGCCGGCGATAGTGATGGAAAGTTCATCGTCCTGGATTGCAGCTCGAATTGCAGCGGCGGTCCCAGAAAGCCGGCCTGCGTCACCCGAGAATTCATTCCAGACCTCAACGTCTCCTTTGCCAGCCGCCTTCAATCCGACGCGACCCCCGTTAGTGTAGTCCGGATCAAGGCTGCGAAAATTCATGAGCTTCATGTAAACGCCATTCGCGTTGCGATAAGTCGTACTGTCTGATGCCCCGAGTGTGAGGCCGATACGCCGGAGCAGTTCGGATAGTTGGGCGATCTCAGCACTGTCCTTTCCAGGGGGCGAAGGCCGGCTCTTCAAATAGAGATCGAGCGCTAAGATAAGCTCGTCCCGTGTCCACGCAGGGTTCCTTCCGGGGCCATCGCCATTGAAAGGCAGGAGGTCTTCAAATGGCCGTGCGTCTTCCTCATCGAGCCAAAGCGTCTGGCTTAAGGTGTACCGGAATAATGATTGGAGCGCCGGCAGGTCCTCCATGTGATAACTCAGAGCACTCCAACCTGTGGGCGGTATTGCGAGTTCGAGCGAGGCCAACCGAACTTTGAACCCGCCTTCCAAAGCTGCAAATTCCGCGATGCGACCACGGCCGGTCACACCTGCCCCACCACTGTTCTCGTGCACCCAAACGTAGATAAGATCGCCTTTTTCGAATTCCTTGGCTTTGGCAGTTTGGCTGACAGGCAAACGCGGTTTAGGGACCAGGAACCAGCTTGGTCTCCACCGGCTCAAGGAAAGCGGTTGCGCCACCCTGTTCGGGCAATTTTGTGGATTGATCTTCGCAACGTAGATACCCATTGCCCCTCTCTGCGCCGCTCCGACCAGAGTTGCGCTACTTGCGATAGCTCTGCGACGTAGCCCAACCTACCGCGTTTTCTAATCCCGAATGGGGGGCGCGTAGAGCGCTAAACCGCGGATGCGGGTGCCCAAACGAACTCAATTCCCAAACCAGAAAGCTCTTTCCAAATCTCATCCAGTTTTTCGGCGCGCTGCTCGATCTGCCGGTTGCTAAACTCGTGGTTTGCCAGCCGCTTCCTGATCATAGGTATGTCTAGGTTGTTTTTATCAGGACCTGCTTCAGTTCGGAGCCAACGGCGTGCGATCAACAAGCGGGTTTGGGCAGAGATGATAGCATTTGGTGCAAATGTGCCATTGGTGATCGGATCCCGAGTGGCCAAATCGCAGGTCTCCCCAATATCAGAGGCTACTTCTGCGACGAACAATGGCCCAAGCTGTTCGTCTCCAGATATGGCTTTGGCCTTGATCGTCTCGTATTCGTGGAGAGTCGGCTGAGTTCGCATGAGAAACCTAAGCGCAGCCGCTTTTATGGCAGCGGCAGAGCTGTCTAAAAGCGCAATTGCTGTCTGTCGAATACCGCTATCCTGGGACATGCCATGCCGCCGAAAGAGCTGGACAGCACCGCCGACGATAGTCGAACTTTCGGGGTGGTCGGAGATGGCCGTTAGCAACATCTCTTTCAATGCCTCCCGCGACTCAATGCGGGGTGCGAGATACCGCATGAATTCCGCCCGCAAAAAATCATTGCTGGAGCGATACAGCAGCGCCTCCGTCACGGGGATCGCTATGTCGTGGTATTTGCCGGTCGCCTGAAGGTTTTTAACAGCCCATTCAAGTTGACCTGAGACGCTCGCACGATTAACGCTTTTAAGGACGTTCCGTGCGCGCTCATCGGTCTCGAACAAGGCGGCCAATCTTGCCTTGGCTGCAAAAACCGATCCTTCAAGATCGGCCCCGTCCAGGATCGTTGAGTTGTCCTTCTGGAAGTATATTCCGGTAACCCCTCGGAGGTCCGCTCCCGTCAGGTTGAAGCCGCGCAAATCGGAATAGCTTATATCCACGTTTCTGAGATCGGCCTGTTTTAGGTCCTTAAGCCGATCAATTCCCGCAAGCTGAACTTGTTCGCTGAAACTCGCGTCGGTGGCCTTGGCTATCCGAGCCAGCGCCTCGGAAGTTGACGCGGGCAGGATTTGCGTAAGGAACGTGTCGCTATTCCTCATCGAACACCGAGGATCTCGAGAAAGTCAATTCGCCGTCAAAATCGCCCGTGCCAGATTTCTCGTGGAGGGACTTGGCGATGAGAACCTTCATGATCTTTTGTTGATTCGTCGTGCGAGGGAATCGGAGTGATAGCCATGAGGGATCGCGATCCAGTTTCACATCGAGGTGTTTCTGCTTCACAATCACTTCTGACTCCACACCCAGAAGATTCGCGCCCTTGACGGACGTCGTCCTGCACAGCGGATCGCCGTCAAGGAATGTAGCATCCAGGGCGCCACCATCCTTCATGGTGACTTTCCACCTGTCGCCACTGATGGCTCGTACTGGGTGAAATTCCTCCCTGATGATTTCAGTTTCACGCCGGATCAGGGAGGCGGACATATTTTCCGACGATCCGATGCCAACCTTCAGCTCGGCCTTCGGGCCCTCGGTGGAGATGCCGACACTCAGCCCCGCCTTGCCCTCGTCCGCCGTAGAATGGGCGGTAGTGATCGTTGTTTCACGCTGAAGCTCCCGATGCACCGGAGCGCCTGTCGTCGGCTGTCCGAGGCGGGATTTGGAAACGATATCCAGCCCATGCAGGGTGAGCACCAAAGTCGCCTCTTTGATCGAAACCGAGATGGTTCCAATCTTGTCTTCTATCTCTTCCGGATTTGCACGTAATTCTACCAACAAGGTATTTGCCGACCCCTGATCGTCGTCAGGTACCAGCTTGGTTTTCAATTCGACAAGTTGTCCGAGCGGGTTTTGGTTGTTCGATTTGAAGGTCATGCGGAAGTCCGACAGGAATCAGTCTGTCATTGACTGTACACGAGCGAACGATGATTCTCACGGTTTCCGACCGCGCGGCCAACCTAATGGAACCGTCACAAACCGAAATCTGAACTGTCACAGCACTTGCGAAGCGGCATTGTCGTTAAACAGGTCACCGTCTCGAATGTAACGAGCAAGCATCGCATCGCTTGCATGCCCGGTCTGTAGCCTGATCTTATAGGTTTTCGCACCCGCCATGGCCGCGCTGGTGACAAATCCAGCTCGAAGAGAATGGCCAGAGTAGTTGGACGGATCGAGGTTTGCGTGGACTACCCGCTCTTTTACAACAAGCGAAACAGCCTCAGGGGAAAGTCGCCGTCGACTGATGCGGCCGTGGCGATTGATACCCAGAAAAATTGGCCCAACATTGGTAACGGCGGCAGAAAGCCATTGATTGAGAGCGGTGACCGGGCACCAGCGCGTTCGTCCGAATGGGATGGCGATCTTACGCCCGTTGCCTTCCTGATCCGTCTTGGATCGGCGCAACAAGACGACGATGCCCTGTCGGGCATGCTCGATGTCCTCGACATCAAGACCGACCAATTCGGATCGCCGAAACCCGCCAGCAAAGCCGATCAAGAGCAAGGCCCGATCTCGAACACTCTTTACGTCGTCGCCGGTATGCTCCAACACCGCGAACAACTCGTCTCGAAGGAGTGGCCTGGCTTCTGCTTGAGCCGTTCCTCGACTGCGTTTGATGCCCTTAATCGTCGCCTTAACTATTTCGGACGATGTTGGACTAGGTAACCCCTTCGTAGTGTGCGCCTTTGAGATCGTTGCCAGGCGGCGACAGAGCGTGGCGACCGACAGGACTTCTGCATGTTCCGCCAAATAATTTGCCACTGAGGCATCGCTGGCCGGGATGCCGCCGCCCCACGCTTGGAAATGTGCCAAGTCGGTTGCGTAGGCCCGCTTTGTGTTTTCTGCCAATCCCTGCTCGACGTATCCGGCCAGCTTTTCCGACAGCTCGCTTGTGAAGTTAATTACACAACAATCTGGACGTTTCTCCGCATCCAACTGTTGGCCTTCCGTGAGATCAATCTTGGGTCGTGATAAGAGGGGATTATCACGAGTTAGACCGTTGTTAGACATGTTGGCGCTCCTCGTTCAGAAGCGGGATGTCGGCGCGAACCAGTGAGATGATTTCGGTCGCGTCGAGGCAGAATGGTCCCTGACACTCAATTTCCCAGGATCGGCGCAGGTCGTCCGCTAGGGGCCAGCGATAGTGGTTCCGCAGGCACCCGCCTTCGACGGCGAACAGAATTTCACCGAGGAAGTTGACCTGCTGCGACGGCGGAACGCGACGACGGACCCAGCGTGTGGTCTGGCAGTCGCGACGAAGCAAACCTTGCAATGCACGTCGTCCTTCCCTCGAATAGCGGTCAAGCGCCCAACTCGGGACGGAGCCGCATAAGGTTTCGGCAGGAAAGTCATCGTCCCCGATCAAGGTTGGCTGTACCGGCTTCAGTGATGCGAGCAGAACGACAAGCGGACACAGGACTTGGCCGGTTCTTCGAAATCCTTCCCGCGCGACCTCAACCAGCGTGTGGGGATGGCCCGTTTCGCAAAAATCATCGAAGACGGTCTGGGGCAAGCCCTTGCGAGACCGCAGTTGCGGCGACGGGCAACGATCTGTGCCGAGCGCGTACCATAGGGCCAGTGCACGCTTTGGCAGCGGAGCATTGCTCCTCACGAAGGCGAGCAGTTCCGGGATCGTGCCGTACGTGAGGCCGAGCCGAAGATGCTCATACGCTGGGTGCCGTTCGGCGAGCATGAGCAGATCGTCGGCGCTCCGGCATTTCCGCGCCTTCACTAAGCACTCCACGACGAAACTTCCGACCGCCCATTCTCCGCCAACCTTCGACCGGAAGGTCTTGCCAGCAAGGGCAGCGACCGCAAGGCTCACGGTATTGAGATCGGCCACGCCGATGTCTTCGAAGGCGATGACTGCACAACGCCGCCAGAACCCATCGTGGGACTGTCGAATAAGTGTGGCGGCGGCCTGCAATGCGAACTGCCCGTGCCCGCGCCGGATAGCTTTCTGAAGCAGGGCCATGGCCAACCAGGGTGAAATATCGAGGGGATCAGACACGGGCGGCTCATGGTGAAGCAGTTGCTGTGCCAGCTCGTGCCGCAGGATGGAGAGGGTTTCGGGACCGTTCATTGGCTTCCTCCTTTGGTTTCGGGAGGGCCGGAAAACAAAGGTCCCGCTATTAACGTATTGAATTTGTTGATCTATTTCAAGTTTTTTACGCGATTATTTTCTTTGTTTACTGGTAAACCCCTCCTACAATTCTGCTTTGCACGATGTGAGGGGAACAGTTATGTCCAGGCGACCAGTAATCCCGCAGAGGCTGCGTAGATTGCCGCCACCTTCGGGCTTCGAAAATCCGTTCGCGATGGGAATTCGTAGTCCACATCTTTTCGCAACGGAGACCTTGTGCGGAGATTGGACTGGAGACTTGCTCCTACTAGCGCAAGATTTCGCTCCAGCGTCGAAGGTACGCGCTGCCTTGGCTACTCACGGTCCCAAAGCCGCTTGGCGTCACAACGATGGTGATAGTCCCTACACTATCGGCTTGAGAACGAACGCCAATCTATGCCGATTTCTTGCAATGATTGGTCGCCGGGTTTCATTGGATGGAAAAGGCTCAGAAGAATGCGGTGTCCTGTACGGTAACGCCTGCTTCTTCCTGCAGGAAGGAAACGGATCGCCGGATCGGGGTGCGGCAGCCTCGAAGCCGGTGTTTGAGTTCGTTATATCGAAAATGCCACGGCTGAAAGCCATTGGCTGTCTTGGGAAATGTGCTTTCGATGGAGCCATGAGTTGGTTGGAACTACCAAACACATGGCGTGCTCAGATCGATGCTCGGAAGCCAGTACGTTACAAAAACTTGCTTATTTTCGCCCTTGCGCACCCCGGACAGCGCGGCATTAATAACCGTGTGCAAGGCGCGGTGAAGCTCGACCCAGTAGCGGAAATCGAAGCCGACTGGAGAGCGCTCGGACGCGCTCTGCGACGAGTTTCACGTCACCAGATGGACCCAAGTCATGATGTCTGACCAGACAACGTTAAGGGAGTTGTGGGAGAGCGGGCGACTGAAGGGGGATGAGGAGTTTCTTCGCCAAGTGTGGGTCCACATGCGCGATTGCGAAAAGCGCTTTGGCCCATCGTGTGTTCGCGTTGGCCTCAAAGGCAGCGGAGCTGCACCTAACTATCGCGTCCAGCCAATCCAGAAAGTCGAGTTTTCCGAACCCAAGGACGGTCAATGGCTGGCTGAAAACCAATACGAATATCTTGCCTTGAGGAACTGCGCCTATAGCGGCGTATCTCATGCCCCAACGGTTTCTGGGCTTGCGAAGGAGAATTGGAGCAAACTCGCCAACACCCTCGACGAAATCGAGCAGTTGCGAAGAGATGTCATCGCACAGAAGCGGCCGACCAAGATCAGGCAGAGCTGACGCGCGCCATGCCGCTCCGTTGCCTTGTGACTGAAGGGGAGAGCATCCATGCCTTTGACTTCGGTGGCAAGGAGTGGGCCGAGCTAAGGTTGGAAAACAGGACATCGCGTCACTTGCGAATGGCCTGCTGCGGCGCTTCCGTCATTTTGAAAACATCGTCTCTCGGTTTGAACTTCTTCGCGCATAGGGCTGCGCTTGGACAATGCAGCGGTGCCCCGGAGACGGAAGAGCATCTTCTCCTCAAAAAGCTCGCTGTGGAAGCGCCTCAGAAGGCGGGTTGGAATTGCTCAACTGAAGTTCGAGGGGCGTCCGCGGCTGGCGAGGAGTGGATCGCTGATGTGCTTGCGACAAAGGGCAGCCATCAGGTCGCACTCGAAATCCAGTGGTCGGGACAGAGCGTTGAGGAAACAATGCGGCGACAGGAGCGCTACAGGCGGTCCGGAGTTCGCGGTCTATGGCTTTTCCGGAAACTGGGCTTTCCGATCTCTAAGGATCTCCCAGCTGTCTTTATTGCCGGCGACAAGCAGGCCGGCTTTGAAGCCAGGATCCCTGACGGAACTTGGCAGAGCAATCGAAACATCGATCATCCGAAGAACTGGCGCCAGCAGATGCCGATTGCATCGTTTCTGCAGGCCGCATTCGAGCGCCGCTTTCGCTACGGGATCGAGGCTGACATGCCGGCAACAGTCACCGTTCAGTCACGGAAACTCTGGTGCCGGTGGTGCCGTGCGCCAACCTGGGCAATCAAGTCAATTGAATTAACCGTAGGGCCATACTCGTCTCAACGAACGCTTCTCGACTTGCCAGATGAAATTGTTATGGAAATCGTTCAGAAGCTTCCTCCGAATGAACCAGTGGGGGCGGTCAAGTCTCGATTTATACCTGGTATCGGACGGAACCGTTTGAGCAACGGCTGCCTAAATTGTGATGCCCTAGTCGATGATCATTTCGAGAACCAGGCCTGGTGCTCAGAGCCAAGAACCCTCGCCATTTTCCCGGTGCAACTATCTGACGGCTGGCAAGAGATCATCGGATCACGTCATGGCTGGGGAGTTCACCCCGAAGGAGCGAGGGACAAAATGTCTCCGGCAGAGACTTCGGCGACAGCACACTTGTAGCATTTGCCGATTTCCAGATAGCAATGTTCTTACGCCGTTAGACGCACGTCAAATGTCTGAAAGTGAGGCACGGATTAACTCAATGAAATCGGCCAGCTTTCAGCATTCGACCACGATAGGGAACCCCCGTTGAAGCTTCGCCCTTGCGGTGTCCTCTGGCCTGTCCCTCGCCTGGTCTCAGGACAGCTTCGCAATCTTGACTAAGGAGGCTTTCGCGTTCTGCGCTGCCTGATCCCAGAGTTTGAACGCCGCTGTCCAAGAACCGACACGCCTGCGGAGTTTCTTTATTCGTTGGGTGCGGAGGGTCTCCGACGATGTCTGAACGATTTTTGACAGTTCGTGTTTCAGAAATGCGTCGAACCTTTCCAGATTTCTAGGCGTTGGCTCAATTCGCGCTATGCCGTCGATAAGTGTGAGGCGATGACCGAGGAAGTCTATCGCTTGCCCAGGCTCAAAGCACTTCGGCTCCTTTGGTCGGAAATGCCCAGCCGGGTTGGCTTCGAGAGCCGCCCACAAGGCTAACGTCATCGACACCACATCACTTTCGCTTTTTCCCATGACCAAAATATTGTCCGCATAGCCGACTATCTCTCCCGGCTTCGGAAGCTGGTGAAAGACGGGCGCAAGAACATGGTCAAGGATGAGGGCGGATGTGGCCGACCCTTGTGGAATGCCCAGCTGGGCATCTGCAAACAGCGTCTCAATGAGGATTTTGTCCTCGCAAGGGCCGGTTGCAGGACCAAAGGTGGAATGTTGGTCAAGAGAGAGGTTATGGGAGGCAGAGCAGACCACGTTCTCTGTCACCCTCTTCGGTATGGGAAGGAAGCTGTGTAGTTTCTCCCCATAGAAGCTCGGATAGCAATCTTTGATGTCTGTTTCTATTGCCCAGACGTAACCTTGTTCGAGAAGCGCCGCGACGCGCTTGATCGACGCGTGGCTTCCCCGTGTTCCATATTGGCGAGGATGAAGATCGGATTGGGCCCCGATTAGCGGGCGTACTAGATATTGGAGGGCTCTGTTCTCGATACCATAGTCCATCAGTTTGCGCGCATGCCCGTTGTCCTTTGGCTTCAGTCGGAGAATGACCTTTTCCTGGGTCCCCGCCCAAGCATCCAGCGATTGTGCAATGGACAGCAATTTTTCGGGGGCTACTCGACGGTTTTTCTTGAGAGCAGCGTTTGCCCGCAGGGTTGCCAGATAACGGGCGTCCAAGGACCTAAGGTAGATGCCAGAAAGGTACGCGGCCTTCTTGCGTTTGCCCGCTGAATGCGCCGCACGGATACGCTGAATTAGAGCGTGACAGTGAACCTTCGCCTTCCCCCGACTGGCAAGGTCGTTTGAGCTCGTCACGAGCGGCTCCTACCAATCGTCTCGATCCAGTTCTCAATGTCCAATCGGCGATACATCATTTGCCGAGACCGCCGAATGCGCGCGGGGGTCAATCCGGCCGTCTGGTAACGCCGGACCGTGCGAACCGACACGCCGAGGATCGCTGCCAATTCCTCGATGGAAACCAGATCCGGTCGGCCGAGAGGAACCCAGCGCTGACGGCTATCACCGAGAGGCGTCTGATTTGCGCTCATTGTTAGTGCCTATTCGCGCCTGTCACAGTTGTGTAATTGTCTTCAACGAACCGTCGACAAGCGGCGCATTGAGGCCAGCCAATGAGCAAGATCGCCCTTGTCATAAACGACGATGCGCTTGCCGATCTTGGCATAAGGGGGCCCCTCGCCGCGCATCCGCATTTTGGAAAGTGTCGAGGGCGAAATGCCGACATAACGTGCGGCGTCGGCCGTCCTCAGGATCTGAGGCAGGGTTTCCATTGATCGTCCTGGGGGTCTTGTTGCTGTTCCCGGAACCGTAAGGCGCGATCCTTCGCCCTGCAACAATGCGGTCTCAAACTGGTCGGAGTTTACGTCCGAGGCCGAGAAGGCGCTCGAATTTGGCAGGCTCGCTAATTGCCTGAAGTTATTCCGTAATTTCGTTTGTCGGGCGCAGATAGCTCAGGTCAAGGCCAGGATAAGAAACTTTGCCCATCGCCTCGACATGCAGATCGGGATCGGATTTGTCGCCGTAGTTATCGCTTGTCACGGTGCCTTGGCTCCATCCACCAAGCGCCTTCAGCGCATCGGGGCCAGCGTGGCTTCGGCGTAAAGCATCGCGGAATGAGTGCCGGAAACTGTAGAATGTTTGCTTTGGACCAAGAGTGATCGCTTCCTTAAGGAAGGTGTCTCGGAAGCGCTTCAGTGAATAGGACGCCCAGTTTCCGTATTTATCTTTTTTTAGGTCGTTGAGGAGGCGCTTAGCCTTGGTCTTCTGTTTGCCTTTGGCGAACTCGACAAAACCCAGGGCGACCAGTTCTGAATGAAGCGGAATTTTCCGCCGGCTTGTGGGAGTTTTCAAGGTCTTTGCGGGCTGCTCGATCCCCTCATCCTCGTCATCGGATGAGACAATCAGGTCGAGATACCAAGTCCCTTTACCCGAGCATTTCACGTCGCCCGGCAGCATTTGGCAAATTTCGTTCGGTCTCGCGCCTGTGAAGAGAGAGAGTAATGGCAGCCAGTAGCGCCATTCGCGATCTGACTTGGCATATGGGACTGGAGCATTCGGGGCGCAGCTTTTGTAGAAAGAACTAGCGAAGAACGTTTTAATCTGATCCGGCGTAAGAGGCGCTCGCTTGTCTTCCGCCCTTTCGGCATCGCGTTTCAGCGGGCGCAAGGTCTCGGCAGGATTATGCGGCAAAAGCCGCTTTAGTTCGGCCAACCGCAGGATATTCCGCAACGTGTCCAAGTACGTCGCTTGCGTAACAGGTGCCATCAATGGCTTCCCCTCATCGGCACCCTTCTTAATCGCAGCTTCGAGTGGGAGGCCAGGGTAATGCTTGGTGCGGTTGCTCGGCGTCCGTGCCAACAGACTCCGGGCGCGGAGGCAACAATCATAGTCGATGGCGGAGACGGGCGTATCGTCCCCGATCAGCGCCCGGACGAGTGCGACTTGGGCTCGAACTTTGTCCTGCCATTTGGCCGACATGCCATTGGCTTCCGCCTCATCGAGCTGCAACGTTTGATATTGGTCAGCCAGTTCTTCGAAACGAAGCGGCTTGGACCGGGCAGGATCGAACGCTTTGTCAAAAAAGCTCTCGCCGAAATCATCCTGGTAGTGTGCCAACTTACGACGGCTCAATTCGAGCAGCCCGCGCCGTACCACCTCAGCAAAACGGGTGTTGGTCGTGCTGGACACGGACTTGGGTTCCTGCCCGGCCTCAGCAAGCAATTTGCTGCCAATCGCACCGATCCATTCATCGGCACGGAGATCGTCAGGGTCGCGCAAGCTCGAGATATCGCGTTCGATGCTTTCGACCGCATTTTTCCGCTCTGCACTGGAGGCGGGGATCGCGGTCTGTCGCTCTTCGAATTGGCTCGAATTTTTCGCAACATAGTCTCGAACGAGTTCAAGCAATTCCTGCTCGCCGAGCGACGCCTTCGGAGACTGAAGGGCAGGCTGCGTTGTCCCCGCTTCAAGCGACGCGAATTTGGCGCTCCATGTCACGTCCTCGATTTCGCGTAGCTTCTTGGCTTTCTTTTTCTCGGTCGTGTGCAGCGAGTGGACAATTACCGATTTGCCCATCGCGGCCACAAGATGCTTGGGCACTGAGCGTCTGTAATACCAAACGCCGTTGCGGTTTAGGAGGCGAGCGTCGGACACGTCTTTCATGCTCCAAACTGTATCACCAAAGTGATGCACGCGGGAGACGTAAGACGTTGAATTTGCTAATATCTAAGCGATACAGGTGCTTAGAGGACTGTTTGGTGGAGCCAATCGGAATCGAACCGACGACCTCTTGAATGCCATTCAAGCGCTCTCCCAACTGAGCTATGGCCCCACTCCCGGCAGTCAGCCGGCGCCGTTTCCGGCGAAGAGATCCGGCGCGGTCGGGAACCGCGCCGTCGTGTAGTACTGGCGGCTTCTAGCGCCGCCTTCGGTCAAGATCAAGCCTTGAAAAGCCGCTTTTTCGTCACAGGCCAAAATGGCCGGCAAACGAAATCAGACTTCGTCATCGTCGTCGCCGACGCCGATCATATCGGCGACGTCATCGTCCTCTTCCTCTTCGTCGGCAAGGAAGGTGTCGTCCTCATCGTCGCCGAGATCGACATCTTCTTCATCATCGCCAAGATCGGGAAGATCGTCGCCGCCACCCTTGGCCTCGTCATCGGCCTCCTCGAGCGAGACGACTTCGGCGCCTTCCTCTTCGTCGGCGTCCACTTCCTTCTCGGCGACTTCCTCATCTTCCTCGACCGCGGAAATCTTGCCTTCGTCGAAATAGGAGCGTGGATAGCTCTTGCCGGTATAGGGCGAGACGATCGGGTCCTTGTTGAGATCGTAGAATTTCCGACCCGTTTCGGGGTCGACACGCTTGGTGCCAAGTTCAGCTTTTGCCACAGTAGGCCTCGTCAATAAAAGAGTGGTCCCCATAACCGCAGTTTTGAGCGCTGTCAAAGCCAAAAGCCGGCATTGTAAAATGCTCGTATTCGAAGGCCTCGCACAAGGGGATGACCATTGCAACGCACCGTGATACGAGACCGCCGCACCATGACGAACCGAGCCGGCCAGCCGGCATTTCATTTGGAAGACAAGGATGTCTCACTCCGCCGCCGCTAAGCCAGCCACGGCCCGCAAATCCCCTGCCCTTGCCGGCACAGCGCGCGTGCCGGGCGACAAATCTATTTCGCACCGCTCCTTCATGTTCGGCGGCCTCGCCTCCGGCGAGACCCGCATCACCGGCCTGCTCGAAGGCGAGGACGTGATGCGCACGGGCGCCGCCATGAAGGCAATGGGCGCGCATGTCGAAAAGAAGGGCGCCGAATGGGTGATCCGCGGCACCGGCAACGGCGCGCTGCTGCAGCCGGAAGGCCCGCTCGATTTCGGCAATGCCGGCACCGGCTCGCGCCTCACCATGGGGCTGGTCGGCACCTATGACATGGAGACCACCTTCATCGGCGACGCCTCGCTTTCCGGCCGGCCGATGGGCCGCGTGCTCGACCCGCTGCGCCAGATGGGCGTGCAGGTGCTGAAGGCAGCGCCTGGCGACCGCATGCCGATCGCGCTGCGCGGCCCGAAACACGCCGCGCCCATCACCTATCGCGTGCCGATGGCGTCCGCGCAGGTGAAGTCGGCGGTGCTGCTTGCCGGCTTGAACACGCCCGGCATCACCACGGTGATCGAACCGGTGATGACGCGCGACCACACCGAAAAGATGCTGAAGGGCTTCGGCGCCAATTTGAGCGTCGAGACCGACGAGCGCGGCGTGCGCCATATCTTCATCGAAGGCCAGGGCAAGCTCACCGGGCAGACCATCGCGGTGCCGGGCGACCCGTCCTCGGCCGGCTTCCCGCTGGTCGCCGCGCTCATCGTGCCGGGCTCCGACATCACGATCGAGAACGTGCTGATGAACCCGACCCGCACCGGTCTGCTTCTGACCCTGCAGGAGATGGGCGGCAAGATCGACATCCTCAACCCGCGCAATGCCGGCGGCGAGGACGTGGCGGACCTGCGCGTGCGCTATTCCGAACTGAAAGGCGTCACCGTGCCGCCGGAGCGGGCGCCGTCGATGATCGACGAATATCCGGTGCTGGCCGTGGCCGCGAGCTTCGCCGAGGGCGAGACGCTGATGCAGGGGCTGGAGGAATTGCGCGTCAAGGAATCCGACCGGCTGTCGGCGGTGGCCAATGGGCTGAAGCTCAACGGCGTCGACTGCACCGAGGACGAGGCTTCGCTCGCCGTGCGCGGCAAGCCGGGCGGCAAGGGGCTCGGCGCGCATCCGAACGGCCAGGATACGGCGGTGAAGACCGATCTCGACCACCGCATCGCCATGAGCTTTCTTGTGATGGGACTGGCGACCGAGAAGCCGGTGACGATCGACGACGCGAACATGATCGCGACGAGCTTTCCGGAGTTCATGGGATTGATGAAGGGGCTGGGCGCGGAGATCGAGTGATTGTCGATGGGTTGGGGCCAAACAGAAATGCTGGCGGGACGGCGATCGCCTTGTTCCTTGCGCCCTCTATTCATGGCGAGCAGCCAATGACCCACACCTTCACCATCGCCATCGACGGCCCTGCGGGCGCCGGCAAGGGCACGCTCGCTCGCCGCCTTGCCGACCACTATCGGCTGAACCTGCTCGACACCGGCCTCACCTATCGCGCGGTGGCCCACAAGCTGCTGGAACTCGGCCTGCCGCTCGACAATGTCTCGGCGGCCGAAACCGCAGCCCGGCAGGTCAACCTGTCGAACCTCGACCGCGCCGTGCTGTCCGCGCATGCGGTGGGCGAAGCCGCCTCCAAGGTCGCTGTCATTCCCACGGTGCGGCGCATCCTGGTCGAGAAGCAGCGGGCCTTCGCCAAGGCGCCGCCGGGCGCGGTGCTCGACGGCCGAGACATCGGCACCGTCGTGTGCCCGGACGCCGATATCAAGCTCTATGTCACGGCGAGCGCCGAGGTGCGGGCGAAGCGCCGGCTGGCCGAGATCGAAAGCATGGGCGGCAGCGCCGATTTCGCCACCATCCTTGCCGATATCGAGCGCCGCGACGAGCGCGACATGGGCCGCGCCGACTCGCCGCTGAAGCCGGCGGGAGACGCGCACTTGCTTGATACCAGCGAAATGGCTATAGAAGCCGCGTTTCTGGCGGCGATGGCGATCGTTGACGACGTCCTTGCCAAGAGAAACAAGGCTTGATCAGGTTTTTCGATTGCCGTTGGCGGCGAAAATACCCATATCGGGCACGAACCAGCCTGCCAGCATTCTTCATGCGCCGGACTTGCCGCCTGAACAGCGGCCAAGGGCTCTTCAGCCCGGAACGCCGGCAGGCTCACGCAACGCTAACCTACGGCGCCCGCTCCGCCAGCGCGCGGAGCATTCCAGGAGAAACAATGTCAGCTGCTAATCCGTCTCGCGACGATTTCGCGAGCATGCTCGAAGAATCATTCACCGCCGGCCATTCCGGCGAGGGCCAGGTTGTCCGGGGCACGATCACCGCGATCGAAAAGGACATGGCCATCATCGATGTCGGCCTCAAGGTCGAAGGCCGCGTGCCGCTGAAGGAATTCGGCGCCAAGGGCAAGGAGTCCTCCCTCAAGGTCGGCGACACCGTCGAAGTCTATGTCGAGCGCATCGAAAACGCGCTTGGCGAAGCCATGCTGTCGCGCGAGAAGGCTCGCCGCGAGGAGAGCTGGGTGCGTCTCGAAGAGAAGTTCACCAAGGGTGAGCGCGTCGAAGGCGTCATCTTCAACCAGGTCAAGGGCGGCTTCACCGTCGACCTCGACGGCGCCGTGGCGTTCCTGCCGCGCAGCCAGGTCGATATCCGCCCGATCCGCGACGTCACCCCGCTGATGCACAACCCGCAGCCCTTCGAGATCCTCAAGATGGATCGCCGCCGCGGCAACATCGTGGTGTCGCGCCGCACCGTGCTCGAGGAGAGCCGCGCCGAACAGCGTTCGGAAATCGTGCAGAATCTCGAGGAAGGCCAGGTGGTCGAAGGCGTGGTCAAGAACATCACCGACTACGGTGCGTTCGTCGACCTCGGCGGCATCGACGGCCTGCTGCATGTCACCGACATGGCATGGCGCCGCGTCAACCATCCGACCGAGATCCTCAACATCGGCCAGACGGTCAAGGTGCAGATCATCCGCATCAACCAGGAAACCCACCGCATCTCGCTCGGCATGAAGCAGCTCGAGTCGGATCCGTGGTCGGATATCGGCACCAAGTTCCCGATCGGCAAGAAGATCAAGGGCACCGTCACCAACATCACCGACTACGGCGCGTTCGTCGAGCTGGAGCCGGGCATCGAGGGCCTCATCCACGTTTCGGAAATGTCGTGGACGAAAAAGAACGTGCACCCCGGCAAGATCCTGTCGACGACGCAGGAAGTCGACGTGGTGGTGCTCGAGGTCGATCCGGCCAAGCGCCGCATCTCGCTCGGCCTCAAGCAGACGCTGGAAAACCCGTGGCAGGCTTTCGCCTCGAGCCATCCGGTCGGCAGCCAGGTCGAGGGCGAGGTCAAGAACAAGACCGAGTTCGGCCTGTTCATCGGCCTGGAAGGCGACGTGGACGGCATGGTGCACCTTTCCGACCTCGACTGGACCCGTCCGGGCGAGCAGGTCATCGAAGAGTACAATCGCGGCGACATGGTCAAGGCGCAGGTGCTCGACGTCGACATCGAGAAGGAGCGCATCTCGCTCGGCATCAAGCAGCTGGCCCGTGACACTGTCGGCGAAGCGGCCAACAGCGGCGAACTGCGCAAGAACGCCGTCGTCACCTGCGAGGTCATCGGCGTGAAGGATGGCGGTCTGGACGTGCGGCTGGTCGACAGCGGCATCGAGACCTTCATCAAGCGTTCGGACCTTTCGCGCGACCGCGACGAGCAGCGCCCCGAGCGCTTCACCGTCGGCCAGAAGGTCGATGCCCGCGTCATCGCCTTCGACAAGAAGACCCGCAAGCTGCAGGTCTCGATCAAGGCGCTGGAAATCGCCGAGGAGAAGGAAGCGGTCGCCCAGTACGGCTCGACCGACTCCGGCGCCTCGCTGGGCGATATCCTGGGCGCGGCGCTGAAGAAGCAGGGCAACTAAGCCAGGCCTCTTCAACTGACGAACTGCAAAAACCCGCCGGAGCGATCCGGCGGGTTTTTCTTTTGTCGGGATATCGAGTTCAGGCGCGGCCGTACAGCGGAACCAGCGTGCCGCTCATGGCCTGGTTGGCGGGCGAGGCGAGATAGGCGATCGCTTCCGCCGCGGCTTCGAGACTGACCCATTTGGCGAAATCGGCATCGGGCATGTCGGCGCGATTGGCGGGCGTGTCGAGCGTCGAGGGCGCCACGGCGTTGACCAGGATGCTCTTGTGCTTCAGCTCTTCGGCCATGGCCACCGTCATCGCCGCGACCGCCGCCTTGCTCGCGGCATAGGCGACCATGCCGGAGCCGCGCCTCGGGTCGAGACCGGCGCGCGCGGTGACATTGACGATGCGGCCGGCCGTATTGGACTCCAGCATCGAGCGCACCGCGGCGCGGCTGCACAGGAAGGCCGTGCGGGCGTTGGTCTCCATCATCTCGGCAAAGGAGGCCGACTCGATCTTTTCCACCGGCGCCATGGTGAAGCCGCCGGCAAGGTGGATCGAGGCCCAGAGCGCGGGCACCTGGTGGTAGAAAGCCTCGACCTTGGCCGAATCCGACAGGTCGACATTATGCGCCAGATGCACGCTGGCATGGGCTGCGTAAGGAAAATGCGGCGGGGCTGCCGCGTGGGCATTGGGCACGTGGCAGATCGCGCCTTGCTCCAGCAATCTGCCGACAACCGCGCCGCCGAGCGCCCCAGTACCGCCCGTCACCACGACATGCCTGCCATTAAGCGTTTCCGTCATCCTTCGACCGCTCCTGTCATTTTTTTGATTATATCTTGGGTTATGCCGCCCCAGGCTCGAACGTCGCGCCTTTCGCGTCGTCACTCAATTGAAATATCGACATGGCAGGCGCAGCGTCTTTGCATGCGTCGGAACTTGGCAGGCGACATCAATCTGCCGGCGCCGGAATGGGCCTACCGGCAGACGCGCGAGTCTTCAGTCGACGGTGATTTCGATGACGCGCGGCTCGCCTGCCGCCCGGGCGCGCCTCAGCGCCTCGGCAAGACCACCGGTCCCGGCCAGCCGCTCGGCCTCGATGCCGTAGGCCTCGGCGAGCTTGCAGAAATCCGGCGGAGCCGGTGAGACGCCGACCGGCTCGACGCCGACATCGAGCATCGAGGTCTCGATCTCGCGATAGCCGCGGTTGTTCCAGACGACGAAGATCACGGGCGTTTCAGCATCGAGCGCGGCGCCGATCTCCGGCAAGGTGAACTGGAAGCCGCCGTCGCCGGTGAGGCACACCACCGGCGCCTCGGGCACCGCAAGTGCCGCGCCGATCGCCGCCGGCGGACCGTAGCCCAGCGCGCCGAAGCCCGTCGCTGCGTTGAACCAGCCGCCCGGACGATCGTGGTCGTAATAGAGGTTTGCGGCATAGATCGGCTGGGTCGAGTCGCCGACGATGATGGCGCCCGGCAGCGCGTCGCGGATCGTTTCCACGGCGTGAACCTGCGCCAGATACTCGGGCTTCAGTTCGGCTAGCGCTGCCTTCCGCGCGGCGGCCGCGCGAGCTTCGCCATCCTTCGCCTGAGGATGACCCGGCCCGATCGCCGCAAGCAGAGCCTCGATCCCTTCGGCGCAATCCGCCTGGATGCCGACCGTCACCGGCCGGCGCGCGATCTGGTCGGCACCGATATCGATACGGATCAGGTTCTTCGGCAGCACGAAGCCGCCGTCGCCATAGCCATCATAGTCGGTCGGGCCGAATTCGGTACCGGCGGCGATCACCAGGTCGGCATCCGCCATCAGCGCGCGCACTGCCTTCAGACTTGGGCTGGCCGGCACGCAGAGCGGATGACCATGCAGCAGGCCACGCGCATTGGCGGTCTCGACGACCGGCGCGCCAAGCGTCTCGGCCAGGCGCCGCAGCCCAGCGTCGGCCTTCCTTGCCCCGCCACCGGCGAGGATCAGCGGCCGGCGCGCCGCCTTGATGAGCTTTGCCGCTTCGGCGACCGCCGCCGCGTCCGGGGCGGGCGGCGCCGCGTTGCTCAGCGCTGCCGCGATATCGTCGGCGGGCTTCACCATGACGTCGGTGGGGATCTCGATATGGACCGGACCCGGACGTGAGGAGGAGAAAACGGTGAAGGCGCGGGCGAGAGCGCCCGGCAGTTGCCCGGCCTCGGTGACACGCTCGGAAAACAGCGCGACCTTTTCCATCATGCCGCGCTGATCCGGCAGCTCATGCAGGAAGCCCAACCCCTTGCCCAGCGTATCGGTTGCGTTGACGCCGGAGATCACCAGCATCGGCACCGAATCGGCGCGCGCCTGGCCCATGGCGGTGATGGTGTTGGTCAGCCCTGGTCCGGTGATGACGAAGGCGACGCCCGGCCGGCCGCCGGCGCGCGCATAACCATCGGCCATGAAGCCAGCCCCCTGCTCGTGGCGCGGCGTGACGTGGCGGATCCTCGAGCGCGCCAGGCCGCGATAGAGCTCGACCGTATGCACGCCTGGAATGCCGAAGACGGTGTCGACGCCATGCGCTTCGAGCAGGGTGATGAGCGCTTCGCCGATGGTAGTCATCGCATTTCCTTCCTTTTGTTTCTTACGCAATTACGGACGGAAAGTTACGGCGAAGTGGCCGAACCCAACCGCTTCTCATTTTTCCTGGAATTGCTCCAGCGCCGCGAGGCCGAGTTCGGCCTCGACGGCCTTGATGCCGATCGCCGCCAACTCACCGGGCGAGAACATCTCGCCGGCCAGGCAGCCTTCGATCCAGAGCCCGTCGATGATCGCATTGATCGCAATGGCATGGTGGCGCAGCTTGCCTGCATCCGGCTTGCGCCGGTCGGCGGCGAGCACTTCGGCCACGACCGCTTCCACCTCGTTGCGAAAGCCAAGGTAGCCTTCGCGGTGGGCACGGGCGAGCGTCGGATCCGCATTGGCGCGGCCAAGGAAGGTTGCCCAGAGCGAAAACACCCGCTGGTCGATGATCGGCGCATTGAGGTTGGCGGTGACGAAAGCCGCGAGGCGTTGGCGCGGCGAGGCGTCTTCCATGACCAATGCCGCTTTCGCCTGTTCGGTCATACGGCCGACCAGCGCCGTATAGGCTTCCTGCAGCAATTCTTCCTTGCCGGGGAAATAGTGCCGGATCAGTCCGGCGGTGACGCCGGCGCGCAAGGCGATGGTACGCAAGGTGGCGCCCTGAAGGCCATGTTCCGCCACGCTGTCGAGCGTCGCATCGATCAGGTCCTGCCGCCGCCGCTCCTCGCCCTCGCGGCGGAACTTGCGGCGCGCATTCATTGGCGCAGGATCGGCCGCGTCAAGCATGTCGGCCCGCCTTCGCAGGCGATGCAGAGCGCGTCCGCCTCGAATATCTCAACCGTGCAGCCGGCGGCTTCCATCGCGGCCTTGGTCTTGGGAAAACCTGCAACGGCGATGACCTTGTGCGGGCTGGTCGGCAGCACGTTCAGGCTGAGGCCGTTGGAAGCGGCGAACTCTTCGGCGTCGCCTTCGACCAGCCGGATGCCGCGCGCCTTCAGCATCTGATAGAATGGGGCTGGCAGAAGCGGTGAATAGACCAGGGCAAGGTCGTCGGCCAGCGGGCTGATCACCGACATCAGATGCAGGCACGCCTCTTCGCCCTGCCACAGCGGCAGATCGAAGCCGTAGACGGAAACGCCCAGCGGCGTCAGCAGGTTGGAAACCTGCTGGATACCTTCCTGGTTGGAGCGCACACCGCGCCCGATCGCCAGCGTGCGGGCATCCACCCATACGCAGTCACCGCCTTCGACCTGACCAGGCGCCTCGACCCGGCCGAGGACCGGAATGCCCAGTCGCTTGTAGGTTTCCTCATGCAGCGAGGGCTCCCGGGCGCGCAATGGCTTGCCCATGGACAGGATCAGCGCGCCGCGGTCGGTCATCAGCGACGGGTCATGCGTGAACACCGAATCCGAAAGGCCATCGGCCGTGTCCTCGATCCATTCGATTTCGGCGCCGGAAGCCGCCACCAGCTCGGCAAGGAGCGCATGCTGCGAAGCGGCCTTCGCCGGGTTGAATCCCGGGCCATAGTGCCAGGCAGCCCTGTCGGCGTCGCGCATGGCGTTGGCCGCCGACCGCATCAGCACGCGCCGCAGCGGCGCTGCCATGGACTGTGATCCGAAAGCGCTCATCGATGCCCTTTTAAGATGAAAAAAATCGTGAAAATTTCATGAAAGGCTATTTATACACTTGCGCAACAAGGCCGCAAGTGCCGTAATGAGCGGGATTGACGGGCTCGCGCTGTCGGGTCCATGCTGAAATCTGGAGCGGGCAGGACAGCGTATGTTGATTAGCCGGATGGACGTTCGACGACCTACCTTCGGCCATGGAAAGGTCGCCCGGTGAGCGTGGCGGACGCTGCCGCAGTCCAGTCCGGCAAGGCGCAGAACGGCGCCGCCGAAGCCATCCATGTCGAAAACCTGCATAAGAAATTCGGCCAGTTGCACGTGCTGAAGGGCGTTTCGCTGTCGGCGCGCGACGGCGAGGTGGTTGCCATCATCGGCGGCTCCGGTTCCGGCAAGTCGACCCTGCTGCGCTGCATCAACTGCCTGGAGAACCCGACCAGCGGCATCATCCGGGTCAATGGCGAGGAGATCAGGCTCAAGGCGGACAGCCACGGCCATACCGTTCCGGCCGACCGCAGGCAGATCGAGCGTATCCGCTCGAGGCTCGGCATGGTCTTCCAGAATTTCAACCTGTGGAGCCATATGACGCTGATCGAGAACGTCATCGAGGTTCCGGTGCATGTGCTAGGCGTCAAGCGCGACGAAGCGATCGCCCAGGCCGAGAAGCTGCTTGCCCGAGTCGGGCTGGCGGAAAAGCGCGACGTCTATCCGGCCTTCCTGTCCGGCGGCCAGCAGCAGCGGGCCGCGATCGCCCGCGCGCTGGCGATCAATCCGCGCGTCATGCTGTTCGACGAACCGACGTCCGCGCTCGATCCCGAACTGGTCGGCGAGGTGCTGAAAGTCATCGGCGACCTGGCGCGCGAGGGGCGCACCATGGTGCTGGTGACGCATGAAATGAAGTTCGCCCGCGAGGTCGCGACGCATGTCGTCTATCTCTACAACGGGCTGGTCGAGGAAGAGGGTCCGCCGGAACAATTGTTCGGCGCGCCAAAATCCGAAAGGCTCAAGCAATTCCTCCGCAATGTCGGCTAGGTGCCGGCATCAAGCGGAGCGAAAAACCGGGAACAACAACAAACTGGGAGTCCTGAAATGAAGACTGTTGTCAAGACATTCGCCGCCGCACTGCTTCTCGGCGTCGCGGCGATGGGTGGCGTGGCCAAGGCCGAGCAGGTCAAGATCGGCGTCGCCGCCGAACCCTACCCGCCCTTCACCTCGCCCGACGCCTCGGGCAAATGGGTTGGCTGGGAGATCGACTTCGTCGACGCCGTCTGCGCCGAAGAGAAACTCGACTGCGTCATCACGCCGGTTGCCTGGGATGGCATCATCCCGGCGCTGACCACCAAGAAGATCGACGCCATCGTCTCTTCCATGTCGATCACCGACGAGCGCAAGAAGACGATCGACTTCTCGGACAAGTACTACAACACCCCGACCGCGATCATCGGACCGAAGGACCAGAAGTTCGGCTCCACGCCGGACGATCTCAAGGGCAAGGTGATCGGCGTCCAGGTCTCGACCGTGCATGCCGTGTACGCCAAGAAGCATTTCACCGGCGCACAGGAGATCAAGGAATACCAGACCCAGGACGAAGCCAACCAGGATCTGGCCGCCGGCCGTATCGACGCGGTGCAGGCCGACTCGATCGCGCTCGGCGAGTTCCTGAAGTCGGACCAGGGCAAGGCCTGCTGCGACCTGAAGGGCATGGTGGCCCCGGACGATGAGGTGCTTGGACCGGGCGTCGGCGCCGGTATCCGCAAGGAAGACACCGCGCTCAAGGAAAAATTCAACGCCGGCATCAAGGCGATCCGCGCCAACGGCAAATATGACGAGATCTCGAAGAAGTATTTCGACTTCGACATCTATGGCGGCGCCACGCAGTCGAACTGAGTCCTCTTGCAATGAGTGAGGGCATGGCGTCCGCGCCATGCCCGACCTTGCCACGCATGCGCGCCGCCGACCTTGCCCTCGGTGGCTTGCCAGCAATCCGGGGGCGAAGCTGATCGACGTCTTTCTTCCGGCCTCCGCGGCCGGCTTCATGGAACTCCTGTCGCCCGTGGCGCCCGGCTGGGGCGGCACGCTGCTGGTCGGCCTGCTGCATTCGGTCGAGATCGCCATCGGCGCCACCTGCCTCGGCCTCATGATCGGCACCGCCGGCGCCTTCGGCAAGCTCTATGGCGGCCCGGTGACGCGCGATCTGCTCGCGGTCTACACGACCGTCGTGCGCGCCGTGCCGGAACTGGTGCTGATCCTGCTGCTCTATTACGCCGGCACCGACCTCATCAACCAGGTGCTGACGGCGATGGGCTACAGCCGTGTCGACATCAGCGGGCTCGCGGCCGGCATTTTCGTGCTGGGTTTCGTCCAGGGCGCCTATTCGACCGAAGTCATCCGCGGCGCCATCCTCGCCATCCCGCAAGGCCAGATCGAGGCCGCCCGCGCCTACGGCATGTCGCCAGGCCTGATGCTGCGACGCATCACGCTGCCGGCGATGCTGCCCTTCGCCATCCCCGGCCTGGCGAATCTGTGGCTCATCGCCACCAAGGACACCGCGCTGCTTGCCGTCGTCGGTTTCTTCGAACTCACCCTTGCAACGCGCCAGGCGGCCGGCGTAACCAAGGCCTACCTTCTTTTCTACCTTGCGGCCGGCGCGCTCTATCTCGCGCTCTCGCTGTTCTCCAACCTGATCATCGGCCGCGTCGAGGCCTGGTCGCGGCGCGGCATGCCCTCCGTCAGGGAGGCGCGCTGATGTCGGCCGAAGCCTCCGCGATCAACATGGCGGCGCGCGCCTCGATCTGGCTCAAACCGCACCGCATCGTGCTGATCCTGATCGCGCTGGCGCTGGTGCTTTGCGCCGCCTTCTTCATGCGCTGGGACTGGCTGCCGCAATATTGGGAAATGGGCCTGATGGGCATATGGCGGGCGCTTTGGATCCTCGCCGTCACCTGCGCGCTGGGCTTTGCGCTGGCCGTGCCGCTCGGGCTCGCCCAGGCAGGCGGACCGATCTGGTTCTCGGCACCGGCGAAGGTCTTCTGCACCATCGTCCGGGGAACGCCGCTGCTCCTGCAGCTCTGGCTGCTCTATTACGGCCTCGGCTCGATCTTTCCGCAATATCCGTGGATCCGTGAATCTTGGCTTTGGCCGTATCTCCGGCAGGCCTGGCCGTATGGCGTGGTGGCGCTGACCTTGTCTTTCGCCGGCTATGAGGGTGAAGTGATGCGCGGCGCCTTCGCCGGCGTGCCGCGCGGACAGTTGGAGGCCGCCCGCGCGTTCGGCATGAGCCGTTGGAAAATCTTCCGGCGCATCTGGTTGCCGCAGGCCTTCTACCGGGCGCTGCCGACGCTGACCGGAGAGACCGTGCTGCAGCTGAAGTCGACCCCGCTGGTGGCGACGATCAGCGTCATCGATATCTTCGCCGTCTCCTCCAAGGTGCGCCAGGACACCTACCTGACCTATGAGCCTTTGCTGCTCTTGGCGCTGATCTATATGACGATCACCGGCATCCTGGTCTTCGTCTTCAGTCGGATCGAGGCTCGGATTCCGGTCAAGATCGGGTAAGTGAGTCGTGAATAGTGAGTGGTGAGCAGTGGGCTGCTTGCTGGTTTTCCCCTACTGACTACTCCCTACTTTCCTACTCACTCAGGAGCAGCCCTGATGCAACTCACTCTCGACCAGGCAACAGGCCTATGCCGGATGGCGGCGCTCGGCGCCGGCGCCAACGAAGAAGCGGCGCAGTCGCTCACCGCCTCGATCATCGCCGCGGAGGCCGAAGGCCTGTCGACGGTGGGGCTGTCGCATTTCATCGATTATCTGGAAGCGCTCGAAGCCGGCCGCATCGACGGCAACGCCGATCCGGCGATCACCCGACCGGCGCTCGCCGTCTATCTTTCGGATGCGCGCGGCGGACTTGCCCATACCGGCTTCGACCGCACGATCGACGATCTGGTCAAGGCAGCAAAACTGTTCGGCGTCTCGATCTTCTCGCAAAAGAATGCCTATACATGCGGCGCGCTCGGCTATTTCACCGGGCGGCTCGCCGAACAGGGGCTGGTGTCCTTCGCCGCCACCAACGGGCCGGCGGTGCTTGCCGGTTCAGGTTCGGTCAAGCCGGTCTATTGCACCAATCCGATGTCCTTTGCATCGCCCGCCGCCGACGGGCCGCCGCTGGTTATCGACCAGTCGTCGAGCGCGACCGCCTTCGTCAACATCCGCAAGGCGGCCGAGGACGGCAAGACGATCCCCGAAGGCTGGGCGCTGGATGCCAGCGGCAACCCGACCACCGATCCGGCGGCGGCGATGAAGGGCGCCATGCTTGCCTTCGGCGGCCAGCGCGGCGCCAACATCGCCTTGATGGTCGAGGTGCTGGCGGCCGGCATTTCGGGCGCCAACTGGTCGCTCGACGCGCCCTGGTTCACCGGCGGGCCGGACAGCCCCGGCACCGGCCTTTTCGTTCTCGCCATCGAACCCAAGCTGCTCGACCCGGAATTCGAGCAGCGCATGAAGGACCAGTTCGACCGGCTGCGGCGGCGCTATGGCGTGCATATCCCCGGCCGCTCCCGCGCCGAGGCCGCCGAGAAGGCAAAGGCGCGCGGCATCACCACGTCCAGGGCGGTCGTGCAGCGCATTTCCGAATTCGCCGAGCGTTACTCGGCCTGATTTTCCTCTCCGCGAGTGAACCTTCTCTCGCCCTGCAACGACCAATCTCCGGCACCCCACGCCGCGAGCCGTCCGGTTGGCTTCGTCTGGCTCGCGGTTGGCGGCGCCGCGCCGGGCGTTCAGGGCGGGGCGGGCGTGCTTGCTTCACGCCACCTTGATACCGTCTCAGGTCAGGCCGCCTCGGTGGGCCCTGTTTCGGCGTGGACACTGCCCGAAAAACCCCGTCTCGTGAACTGACCCCATAAAGTTGGACGGTTCATTGAGTTGGTAGGTTTAAGGGCTGGGTCCTGTATTGCACAGGGGCCA